>CAXSFX010000203.1:0-5856 GCA_964236655.1 uncultured Acidobacteriaceae bacterium
CTTATGCTCGCCCGCATGTTCCATCTGCTCGGCGCAACGTCATAACAGGCTCTAGGGATACATCGGTGTATTGAGCCTGATGAAGGTGAACGCTCTGAGCCGGTATGGCAGCCGTAGAAGCTGATCGAGGACATGCTCACGATTGCATCAGTTGCTCGTTTACCTAACCGGCTTGCGTCATTGCCCAACTCCGGCTCGCGCAGGAGCGGTAGCTGCATGTGCGGGCTGCCCACATCTTACGGTGATTATGAGTCTTTGGAGTTGAGCGAGAAGCTTTTCTTTCACATGTCCTAGCAGACTTTCCGGACGCTTCGACCGAGCCATGTTCGTTCTTACCGTGCCGACAAATCAGAAGAGGCAGATTATTGAGGCAATAAGCCCGCATCACTCAGTGATCTGAGCGCTTCGATAAGATGGATATTTAAAATGGGTTACTTGAAATTGTGGCGGTAGGCGGCTTGCAACTGGTGCTTCCTAACTCTCTTTCAGTCGGCCCTAGCTAATTATTGGACCGCCGTCTCCGCGTCTCACTCTAACCGTTTGGGTGCATATGCGCTAGGTCGATTACCTCGATCAAATTATTAGTGTGGTTGACGCACGAAGCTGCGCGCCGCAGTCCGAACTGCCCAGACGACAGCGAGAACAAGCCTGTCTACAATTCGAGGTTTAACTGAACGAGTTTACGTTTTGACCGCCGACGAGCCGCGATTCTGCCTCTGCCACCTAAGGCCCCGAATACGTGCTGCAGGCAGGTCATGGAAACGACAGAGTGTAAGAAGCATGGAAGTTACAAAGGTTGATACCCCAGACGAAATCCTGGATTGCTATGTTTCGCTTACCGAAGCTTCTGCGCAAGATACATTGCCAGCAAGGGATTGCGAGCGGGTCCCAAAACCTGTAAAGTCCGACACTTTGCTCCTACTCTTCCGGCATCGAAGCAGTCTTGCTTCAGGCCTTCATCTCGCTTCCGATATGTATAGGGTCTGAGTCGCACCGGCCGGTTTGCTGCTCAAGCAAGGCGCGCAAGTCCTTAAAGCCGTATTCCGCGCAGGAGCCCGCGAAACACTTGAACCCGAGAAAGTCTTTGCCCAGGATGAGTGCGGTCTTGCCCGCACCTGCGTCCATCCCCTCGTGTTCCCTGCCCGCGAACGGGCATTCGGCAAGAGCGAAATAAGTATCACCGGATCGGAGCTCAGTGCCTGCATGGACGAGCACATCATCGTATGCCTCTATAAATTCCAGTACTTCCCGCTCGCCAATTCGCAGCTTGCCTGGCGACGCTGAGCGCGGGACGCTTGTCGGCGCACAGATTTGCTTCGTAGAGCAAGCGCTGTAAGTGCGGATGCGGTGACTTCGCCTTCGTCACCCACTATGATTACCGTCGAGCGACGATGCGGGCGCTCCTGCGTGTCGGCTCCCTTGCGGTTCATCGTGCCCGGTAGACGGCTGATACGTGCTGCATTAAAGACTGAGGTGTCAACCTTTGCCGCAGATGTATCGAATCGCTGAGCCAGTGCATGGAGAACCGCTCGCACAGTTTCAGTATCGGTGGTCGTTGGAATTCGCCATAACAGATGGTAGCCATTACCGCTGTCTACCTGACACGGCTCGGGCCAACCTGAGCTCAAACAATGCTTTCGAACAGCCCGAGCTATAGCGGCCGCGGCTTGCTTCTCTATCTCCGTGGCGCAGCCTCCCCCAAGCACCGGGTCCACATCGACAAGCAACAAGTGGCGATAGGCGATATCAGCATCCTTTGCTGCCCGAGGAGCATGGCGATCGTCTTTGTCCCGCTTATGGATCCCGTTCGGCTTGGCGGCACGCCCAATCGGGGATCCAGTGGAGATCGGGTTCAAGAGAAAATATACCGAGTAGCCCTTGCTCTCCATCCAGAAGGCGAGCTCCGCTGCCGACTCAGGTTGAGTAAAGAATGCCGAGATCGATTGCGGCTTGCCATCTGCGGTGCGCAGGCCACGTAACTCGAACATGTAGCCCGGTTGCAGAACATAGAGGCGCAAGAAAGCCGCTATCTGGCGTAAGAGTAGGCTCATCCGCGTACCCTCCTGCAATCGGCTGCCCGCTCCTCTTCGTCATCCAGATACGCCCAGTGCTCCTGCTCACGCTGGATCTCGTTCTCGCTCTCGCGACGCAGTTTATGACCCTCTTGCTTGGCCTGCCACTCCAAGCCGTTCGTGTCCCGGCTGGGTCGCTTGCCGAAGCTTTTGAGCGTACGGATGTATTGCTCGCGCAGTTCCGCAACTTGGTACTCGTCGGGCGAAAAGGTGTACGAATTACCGTGCAAGCGGTGGTGATGCTTTTCCACGCACACGTTGCGCAACGCGGTCCGTTCATTCCCGAGGATCGTCGCAAACCCTTTTGGCACCCTCCATGGAAAGGGCAAACCTAGCTCGATATAGAGCGACTGGAGATCCGAGAACAGCTCCTCGGCTTTGATCTCGCGTCCCACATTGTTGCCTGGATCGGAGCCAAGCCATAGGCGTACCCCATAGACAACACCGGATCGATCAGCGATCTCTTCACGATAGGACTCCATGTAGCTCGCCCAAGCTTGGCGCGCATACGCAAGCCTGCCCTCGTACGCCGCGCAGATCAGCGTGTATCGCTCATACTCGCTCATCTGTGTGAAGAAAGAAGACTGATCCTGAGCATGCTGTTGATAGGCGATGAGAATGTTTTGCGTGCGGATCAGGGTTTCAGCAAGGATCGCGGCTCGTGCGGCCAGCACCTCCTTGATGAGGCCATCCTTGGTCACCTGCGAGGCTCCCTCTTCAGGCGACGCGACTTCGAGCGCAATCACGCGTCGCATCACGTCGCTGCGCTTGAAGGAGTTTACGCGGGCAGTGAGCATGGCATGATTGCGCATCGGCACGGTGCGGAGCTTGGCCGTGGTGTAGTACTCGCGCATATCCATGTCGCCGCTGGTCGCGATCAGGCATAGGGTATCTGAAAGAGCTGTGTCGTCGATGCCGTCGACGTTATCCCACGCAAGCAGGCTACGCGTTGAGGCTGCAGCACCGATGTCCTTCTTTTCAGGCAGGGCTTGCGGTTCGACCTTGCGCCCGGCGCGAACCGCAAGCTGGACTTCGATGCCGGTCGACTTGCCGGAGCCCTGCTCACCGGTAAGTAAGAGAATGGGCTTCAGGGAATAACCCGCGTCCACACACCGGTAGAAGTAGTGGTTGAGATAAAACCACTGTGCCTGATCCGGTGTCAGCGCCGTCGAGCGGGACCATCGGGTGGTGAGCAGCGAGGATGGCGCGTTCACAACAGGGCTGGTGCAAGCGCGGCAAGGACCGGGCGCAGCCGCGCGATCTCGCGTGTAAGCTCCGCGTCCGGAGATTAGGCAGCGATATCGGACGCGAGCAGGACCACGCCGTCATCGCCTATGGTAGGCTCGACAATCGCGTCCGCGGTGATTTTGTACATGCGGGTGCCGCCGGCGTTGAGGTACGCTGCGCTGTGATCCTCTGCCATGTATGACAGCCGGTAGAGTGGACGCACGACCGAAGTCGCCGCGAAGTCCGTCAGATTTGCCACGACTACCTTGGTCGTCTGCTGGCCATTGAGCAAACCAAGCTGGCGCAGGATTCCGCCCAACTCGGGCGAACCACCATCGAGCGAGATCAGCGCGCGGTCTATGCGATCAAGGTAGTACGGCGCGCCGCCTGCACGGAAGAACTCGCCGTGGGCCGTAAAGTGATTGAGCACGAGCGTCCAAAGCTGGATGCCCACCAGATGTGGATGGACTCTGACCGACTTGCCTATTTCGTCAAGAGGAAGGAGCACGGTTGTGACCATCTCAGCCATTTCAGCGTGCGAAATAACGGGTAGTGTCTCGACCTCATGCGTTTGCACCAGGCTCGTCTCAGCGGAATTGGTGATAGAGGCGGGCAGGTGAGGCTCAAGCAAAAGCGAGTCAGGCTCGGTGAGGGTGCAATCTTGGCGCGGACTCACGAGGAGTGGGCGCATGGTCGGGGTGGGCTGCGACAACTGCATTGAGGTTGTCCCTTCTGTCGATCTAAGGGTCAATACCGGCCATGCCATGGGTCGCGTGAGATATGGTCCCAAAAAAGATTGCGGCAGTGGGAGACGAAGCTCTCACTGCGGCCCTTGTAAACACCACACAAGCCTTTACAGTTGCCGGGGCTTCACCAGAAAATGCCTCCCTCTGCAAAGCAATTCATCATCCGTGAAGGCGTGAAGACCTTCCATGAATTAAAAGTATTTAGGGATAGGGATGGATTGTATGTGTGCTTTGCTGAGAACAGTTCTAATTATTAGGTCTTCACGGATTTGCGTAGGCGAGTTGTCACACACGACCATGCCTGTATCGCCGCCATTGTCGTATCGCGCCTTTGGACGCTATATAGGCTTCCAACCCCGGGTGTGAGCGCCGGAGCAAAATAGACCACAGATCGCCGCGTGAGCGGTAGTTTGTGGCAGCGTAGAAGGATTCTAACACCGCCGGGGATTGGTTCCACAGGTTATTGTCTTGGTGGGCTCACTTGTGGGACACGGGAGGGATTTTCAGGGTGGAGCTATACGGGCGTGTAGATCGAGCGGTTCTGGTGGATGGTCTGAGCCGGTGTGCGGTGGCGCAGGAGCTTGGAGTCTCGCGCAAGACGATTCGCAAAATGCCGGCCTATGCTGTGCCGTCGAGCTATCAACGGCAGCAGCCGGTCAAGCGGGCCAAGCCGAGGCCTTGGGTCGATGTCATCGACGCGACTTTAGAAGGGGATAAGACGCGTCCGGCTAGGCAGCGTCACACAGCGAAGCGGGTTTTAATCGGTTCCGGAACGAGCATGGGTTTGCGGGCGGCTACACGATCGTGATGAACTACCTGCGCTCGGCGGCGCGGCGCAGGCGGACTTCGGTGAGACGCTGGCTGTCATTGATGCGGAACAACCAGGCGCACAAAGAGCACCTGGTTGGCATAGGAAAAAGATCGTGGTGTCGGCTCCAATCGCGAGAGCAAGCGAGGCGACCGCGATGGCGGTGAACCCGGAGCTCTCGCTCAGGATGCGCACGGCATAGAGCAAGTCGGCCCAGAGTTCGTCCGCCCACTGCAGTCCAAGTGAGTGACGCATCCCGCCTTTTGTGCGTGGCCACCGCGCCGAACTCCAGCCGCCCTGGCAGGCAGCTTCCCGTGGAGTGAGGCCTTCGCGGATAAGGTCTTCGGTGCGGGCTCTCGATATGGAAGCGGATTTCGGCGTCCATTTCCGACTCAAGCTGCTTGCGGCCAAGCAGGGCGCTGACAAACGATTCATGCGAGGAGAAAACGTGCTCATCAGCGTACCTCCGCAGAGGGAGTTTGAAAGTCTGCGATGGAGGCGGTGTGCAGAATCGCATGGATCAGCTTCGCCATGCGGCCCCACTTCTCGGTCTCGCCTTGCAGCCGGCTCCGCCCGGAGTCGGAGAGGGTGTAATACTTTGCCCGTCGATTATTGTCGCTTTCACCCCACTCATTGAGGAGCGCTTCACTGTGTTCCAGGCGGTACAGCGTCGGGTACAGCGAGCCTTGCTGAACGATGAGCTGCTCGCCTGAGATTTGCTGATGCGCAGGAGCACCCCATAGCCATGCAGCCGACCCAGCGAGACAGCCTTCAGAATCAGCATGTCCAGTGTGCCTTGTAGCAGATCGACCTGTTTGGCCATGAACTCTCCTTGTACGCCTAGGAGAGATTGCGGCTTGCCTCTCCTAGAGCCTGTTAACACTAAACCATAACAAATCCATTATGATTTCCAGGTGGAGCTTACAGAGGAGCAGTACGCGCGGGGTCAAGAGCAGCTTGCCGGTGCAGCGCGGCAACGTGAGCCTGTCGAAGCTGCAACTGT
>CAXSFX010000204.1:0-5842 GCA_964236655.1 uncultured Acidobacteriaceae bacterium
CAGTATTTGTCGGGCATCCGTGGTGAGTGCGTCAGCGCGGGCAGTATCGTTTGCCGGCGAATATTCTGTTGCTATGCCAAGACTGGCCAGCAAGAGCAGTTGCGGCATCTCGCCGTCGTTGAGCTTGAGCAGCGTGGCTTTCCGTAACGAGCGCGAAACTGCTTCTTCGGTGTAAAAGGGCGCGCGCAGGTTTACGTCAAAGATGCGCAGGCAGCTGAGCTTCGTCGCGGCTACAAACTCGTGGATGGTCTCCTCTGAGACCGCATCGCGCTGCGCCAGCGTGCCCCAGCATACCGCATCGGCCCGCTCTGCCAGCTCTACCCACTCGGGGGTCAGTTCCAGTGCGTCCCATGCCGCGGGCGCGTGGATGGTGTACTGCGGCTGGCTGTCTTCAAATGCAACGGAGACGGTGCCGGTGGCGTGCTCCCCATCGGTTTGCAAAAAGCGCGAGTCCACCGGCAAGCCTGCCAGCAGCGCGCGCGCAGCCTCTCCCGGCTCATCAGCGCCCAAACGGCTTGCCAGGGTGCCATGTACGCCGAGCCGCGCGGCCATAACAGCGAAGTTGGCGGGAGCACCACCCAGGCGACGACCGCCGGGCAGCTCATCCCACAGCAGCTCACCCAGGCCTACCACGGTCAGGTCGCGCGGGGCGGTCTGCATAGGCATCATTGGGGCACCCTCAGCGCGTCCGCCGCCCCGTTTGCAGGTGCGGCAAGAAACTGCTGCAGCTTCAGGTACACGCCGTTCGTCCAGCCGAAGCCGATCACATTCTGCTTGTAGCCCGCGCTCACCTGCACGTCGGCATTGCCGGCTACCACGTTATATTTCTCGCGGATGGTGCCGTCGTCACGGTAGCCGTTCTCCACGCTTTTCATAAAACGCTGCGCAACCGTGCGGGCCTGCGCGTCTGCGCCTGCGCGCTCCAGCCCCGCCACGGCAAAGTAGGTGGTCGGAGCCCAGCCGTAGGGCAGGTCCCATTGCACGCCGCTCTCAGTCGTGCTCATCGCAACACCCCCCGGTTTAAGAAACAGCGGCAAGTTGGCGGCTACTGCCTTTGCCTGCGCGGGGCTTGCGGCACCTGCCCACAAAGGGTAGAAGGTAGTGATGTAGTTATAGGTGGACTGCGTGTGTGTCGTGTAGTTGTAGTCGAAATAGAGTCCGCGCTCGGCGTTCCACAGGTACCTGTCCATGGCCACTCGGCGGGCCGCGGCCTCCTGCTTCCATAGCGCAACCTCGACCGGCTTGCCCAGGCGGTCGGCCATCCAGGCCAGGTCCAGCTCGTACTTATAGAGCAGCGCGTTGAGGCACACCGGTGCAAACTGCTGCGTGCTGCCGGAAAACGGGCCGAAGCGGAAGGTCGTATCAAAGCCCGACTCGCGGTCCGCGCGATCGCTCTCATAGAAAGCGCGGGTGAGCCAGTAGGGTCCGGCATGGGCGTGCGCGCATACTTCAGACTTCTTGAGGTCGCAGCTTTGCGTGCGCAACTTTTCTGCATCTTCAGGAGATGGCGGCAGACCTTCAGAGATAAATCGTCCATTGCCCTGGTAGGTGTGTGTATTGCTGCCGAACAGTACCAAGTCATCGGTCTTCACATCCGGGTGATCGAGCAGCCAGCGAACAATATCAGGAAAATACGTGCTCGCATCGGCCATCTCAGGCACCGGTCCTTCACCCAGATCGTGGTAGCGCGCCAGCCCCGTGTCGCCCGCAGCATGCTCCGGCGTCAGCCACAACGCATGATCTTTGACCGCGTACCCGTAAGCCCCCGCGAGCCACGCGTCTTTGCGCGATGGTTCTTGCTCAGCGTCGTACACCAGCCGAATCATGGATGAGAGCAGAGGCGGTTGCGAACGTGTCAGAAAATATGTGCGGTTGGCATTCAGCAGGTTGCCGTAGTGCTCAATCTCAAAAAAGAAGTTCTCGACCATGCCGCGTGCCGGCTCCGGATGACGATCGCGCTCCAGGCCCAGCAGGATGAAGTAGCTATCCCACCCATATTGCTCGTTGAAGCGGCCACCGGGCACTATATACGGGTGCGGCAGGTACAGCAGGCCCGGTGTAGGAATCTCTGCAGGCATCAGCGCGCCGGGGTGATCAATGCGCTTTGACAACCGCTCGACATGCACGCCGCAAGCACTCCGCAGCTGGTGCACTTCAGGCGGTTCGGCAAGCTCCTGGGGAAGGTACAGGACCGGCGCGGTTTTCGTTTTCGGGTCCACCAGCGACACGCAATCGGTCATCGACCGCTGCAACTGCGTCCACGAGGCATGGATGTAATCGTCGATAGGGAGCGCCGGTGTGCCCTGCGCGCATACCTCCGATACAGCACCGCAGAGCAGCAGGCCGGGCACGACACAGTACCAGCCTGTAAACAGTTTCTTCATGCGTTCGACCAGAGTAACCTCCATGCTTACCAACAGTAACCCAATTCAGACAAACCCAGACTAGCCTAGACGCACCCCGGCACGCTCGTATACTGGCACTGCATGCATCTCGACCGCATTCTCGCCAGAACCCGCCAAACTGTTGCTGAGCGCAAACTCGTTACCGGCGTTGCAGAGCTCCAGGCTATGGCCGCCCTCCACGAGCCGCGCGGCTTTGCCCGCACCCTGCGCCGCAAGGCTCTTGACGGCCCCGCCATCCTGGCCGAGATCAAAAAAGCGTCACCATCCAAGGGCCTCATCCGGCCCGACTTCGATCCCTGGGACCTGGCCCGACAGCTGCGCGGCGGCGGTGCCGCGGCTCTATCCGTGCTGACTGATGAACCGTTCTTCGAGGGCAGCCTCTCCTACCTTGAGCAAGCTTCGGATGCGAGCCAGCTGCCTTGTCTCCGTAAGGACTTCATTGTGGACAGCTACCAGATTGTGGAAGCACGCGCGCATTGTGCCGATGCCATCCTGCTGATCACCGCCGCACTTACCGATGCGGAGCTGGAGCAGTTTACGGCGGAGGCCCATGCGCTGGAGCTCGATGTACTATGCGAAGTCCACACGGCGGAAGAGCTTGAGCGCGTGCGCGATCTGGGCTGCGATGCGTATGGCGTGAACAACCGCGACCTGGTTACATTTGAGGTTGACCTCGATATCTCGATGGAGCTTGCCCCCGACCTGCCCGCAGGCGCGGTACACATTGCTGAAAGCGGCATCCGTTCCCGGTCTGACATCGACTACCTGCGCGAAGCAGGTTTCCATGCATTTCTAATCGGCGAGTCGCTGATGCGCCAGCCGGACCCCGGCGCGGCGCTTGCGGGTTGGCTGCAGCCCGCCTTTGCCGGGCCGCAAGCCGAGTTGCAAAACGGACCGCGAATGAGATCCAGGTAGCCGCGTATGTGGGTCAAAATCTGCGGCAATACCACTCTCCCGGACGCTCAGCTTGCCGTGGATGCCGGGGCCGATGCGCTTGGCTTTGTGTTTACCCCAAGTCCGCGCCGGGTTACCCCGGCCCAGGCGGCTGCCATTACCGCGCGGCTGCCGCAGGGGGTAGAACGGTACGGCGTGTTTGTGGATGCGACGTTTGATGAAATTACGGCAACGGTTCAGGAAGCGGGGCTGACCGGTGTGCAGCTGCACTCCTTCAAAGACGCCGAGCTGCCCACGCGCCTGCGCGCGCATTTCAACGCGATTCCCAACCGCAAGCGGCTCGGATTGCTGCAGGTGCTGCACTTTTCCGACAACGGCGCAATCTTCGACACGCAACTGAAACAGTTACAGAAAGACCACTCCATCGATGTGGTACTGGTTGACTCGCGTACAGCCGCCGCGCAGGGCGGCACCGGCTCGCGCTTTGACTGGGTGCGGGCTAGCGGGTCGTTCCTGAAAGCGGCACCGCATCTGCGCATTATCGTAGCGGGTGGGCTGGCACCTGCCAATGTCGCTGAAGCTATCGCCACCATGCGTCCCTGGGGCGTGGACGTAGTGACCGGCGTAGAGGCTGCGCCCGGCCGCAAGGATCCCGAGAAGGTGCGCGCATTTGTAAGCCGCGCACGCGCCACTGCGCGCGCCCTGGCTACGACGGCTGTTGCCCGCGCATAGACGTACCGTGCTATGCTCCGCGGTATCCCGTCTGAAAGTTGCTCCCATGATTCGCATCCTGCTCGCATGTGCTCTCAGCCTTTCACCTGCCGCGCACGCCGCGCTTCCCGTTGCGCACAGCACCGGCACGGTGCATACCGAGCAGGTTGACCTCGGCTATGAGACCTTCGGCACCCATGAAACAGTCGGCACGGCTCTGCCTGTGATTGCGGTTAACGGCGGCCCCGGCTTGCCGCATACCTACATGCTGCAAAACGATATGTGGCAAAAAGTCGCCGCCGGGCGTTTTGTCGTCTTCTATGACCAGCGCGGTACCGGTGCTTCAAAGCGAGTCCAGCCCGGCGCGGCACAGACCATGGACGCCCAGGTAGCCGATCTGGAGGCCGTTCGCGCCAAGCTCGGCCTCGACAAAGCCGCGATTGTGGGTGACTCTTACGGCGGCCTGCTCGCCATGGCCTATGCTGCCGAGCACCCTGAGCATGTGGCCGAACTGATCCTGTCCGACTCTGCCGCGCCTTCTTCAAAGAGCATGGTGCACCTGCTGCCGCAGACCTTTCCCGATATTGAAGAGGCGGATGCAGCCGAAGAAAAAAAGCTCGGCGAGACAACGGACGCTGCAGCCCAGGCCGGCTTGCGTAATCACTTCCGCATGATCTTCTACTCGCCTGCGAAGCGCGATGCTTATATGGCGCACATGGGCAGCCTCGGCTATGAGCCGCAAGTAGCTGAAGCTGTATCGAAAGCCACGGAAACTCTCGACCTGACGCCCAGGCTGGCAGGGTTCCACTTTCCCACGCTGGTGATTTCAGGACGCTATGACATGAACGTAGCGCCGCTGACTGCCTGGAATATGGCGCACGCGATCCCCGGTGCCAGGATCGTGTTCTTCGAGCAGAGCGGCCATCTGCCCTCGTATGAGGAGCCTGAGCGATACCGTGATGTTCTGGAACAGTTCCTCAACTGGCCGTGAAGCTTTGTATTTACCGGGGCTTCAAATCGGTTTGCTAGCCTAGCTGTATGGATTCCACACTGCTTGCAGCCTCTGTCTCACGCCGCCGCTTTCTTCGCCAAAGCTTTGCCTGGAGCGCCATGGCTGCCATGCCGGCCCTACCCGGCCTGGCAGCGAAAGGTACCGACCCGCACGCCGCCCACGCGCTTGTGATCGGCGACTGGGGCTACGTTGACAAGCCGTCGCATGATGATCCAAATCCGGCAAACACCCACCAGGCACAAAGCCAGGTAGCACGCGGCATGCGGCAGTACGCACAGGCTGCCGGTTTGAAGCCGGAGGCGCTGCTGATGCTGGGTGACAGCTGGTATGGCGACCTGCCCGGAGGCGTTGCATCGCCGCGCTGGGTGGAAGGTTTCGAACAAATGTACCCCGCTGACGCTTTTCCGGGCCCCGCGTACACCATGCTCGGCAACCACGACTACCAGACCATGCCGCCCGAAGTGAACAAGGTCGAGGCCGAGCTTGCCTATGCGAAACAGGGTCGCGGCGCAGACGGCAAGCCGACCCGCTGGACGATACCTGCACGCTACTACAGCTTCGACTTTCCCGCCCGGCAGCCGCTTATCCACTTCATCGTGCTTGACAGCAACATGGGCAAGGCGGACGGCAGCACGCCGCATGCACCGAACTTCTTGATGACGCCCTCGCAGCATATGGAGCAACTGCACTGGTTTGAGGCGCAGCTGCAGAAGCCCCGCACAGCTCCATTTCTAGCCGTATTGGGACACCACCCGGTCTACTCGAATGGCCCGCACGGCGACCACCCGGTACTGGTGCGCGACTGGGATCCGCTGTTTCA
>CAXSFX010000205.1:0-5798 GCA_964236655.1 uncultured Acidobacteriaceae bacterium
AGCATCCTCCATTGGCACCCTGTCTTGAGCAGATACAACGCCGCGCAAAATACCTCGTAGAGATACCCCGTCCGAGGCTTGGTACGACGGCGAACGCCCTCCAGCAAAGAACGAACCCGCTCAAATTGCTCCCGACTCACATCGCTGCCATATGCCTTCCGACCCATCCAGAAAGTGTCCAGCAAAACAAGCCTGCGCGCTAGTCACTAGATCGTGAACAGGCTCTTAAGACTTGAAGCTCCCCAAAGTGTTTTTCAAAAGAAATTTGGTGTGATTCAGCCCATGCTAAAAGCGTTCAGATAGCGACAAGCATGGCGAGCATCGGGTTGGGAGCTTTGCTTGCATTTCGTGCTTGCATTGTGATGAACAGGGTGGGATACCACTGAGGAGCGCCGGACTGCTTTTTGAGCAAAACTGGAAAACGTTCCCCGTCCGAAAACGTAACGGGCATCAATCGAAAAGTGAAGAAGACGTGTTCGATTCCGACGTTTGAGGCAAAATGAATCTCACATCCAATAGATTGGAATCAAGAGATGATCGTACTCGATAGCTACTACTCTGCCCTATTCTAGATTAATGAATGTGTTCTTCTGTAAAACGCAACACTATATTAACAGTATCTAATAACCTAGTTTTAGGAATCTAAATCGCTACATCTTAAAAGGATAAACCATTCATAGTAATAGAATTATCTTACAATCACTACGTATGCTCGCATGGTACCACTCAAAAAGGAATATCATCATCTGTTATCTCCGCATGTGCGTAGTCATCTTGGGGAGCAGACGAGCGCTGATCGAAGGACGCAGTGTTGCTGCGCTGAGTGGTACTACTGCGTGGAGCATTACCGCTAGTATCGCTGGTGCCTTCACCCTTGCCGGACATCAATACAAAATCACTTACAACAATCTCAGTCCGATATACCTTCTTGTTTGTTTCTTTGTCATCCCATGAACGCGTGGTCAATCGGCCTTCAATGTAGATCTGATGACCTTTTTTGACGTAATCCCTAATGACTTCAGCGCTACGATCATAAGCGGTTATGTAGTGCCACTCAGTGCGATCTTCCCACTGATTCGTAGTTTTATCTTTAACGCCGTACGTTGTCGCTATGCTGAAATTAGCCACCGCACTTCCATTTGGAAGGAATTTTACTTCGGGATCTTTACCAAGTCGTCCGAGCAGGGTGACTTTATTTACACTCTTTGCCATGCGTATCCTCGCTCTCAGCTTACTGCGCCAGCATACCAGCTTGCGGGTGTGAAAAAGTAGATGTCAGTGACCGAGATTGCATTACCACGGTATGTCTATGGTGAAGCGATTAGTAGCTTGCCCCGACCGCTGCATGCAGCATCAGGTACACCACTACACCTGTCACAGACACGTACAGCCACAAGGGAAATGTCCACCGGGCAAGCTTTTTATGCTGTGCAAACCGGCCTGAAAGCGACAGGAAGAACGTGGTCAACACAATAGGCAGCGCGATGATGGATAGCAACACATGGCTGGCCAGCAGTGCCAGGTACGTTGTGCGCAGGGGATTGTGCCTGGGGTAGAGCGTGTCGCCGTGGATGGCGTGGTTGGTAATATATGACACCAGAAAGATGGACGAGAATACAAAAGCCGTCAGCATGGCGGCGCGATGGCGAGTGACCTCTCGGCGGCGAATGAAGATGAATCCAGTAGTGAGGGCGAGCGCGCTGAGACCATTGAGCACGGCGTTGAGTGCGGGAAGAAAAAGCAGGCGGCTGCGAAACTCCGCCGGGGCATGGTGAACATACAGCAGCCATAGCAGGAATAAGGTGGCCAGCACACTGACCAGCAGGATACCCAGCACGCCATAGGTAGCGGGACGATTGTTAACCGGGCCGCCTACAGGCGGTTGGAGATGCGTGAGTGCGGTGTCATGTAGCGTTTCGTTCATCAGCGATTCCTATGCGGCAGGCTTGTGCGAGCGGCGTGTGACCACGGCCCAGGAAGCCGTGAAGCAAAGCAGGCAGAAGCCGGCGGTTACGAGGAGGTTGACGGGCAGGGAAGCATCCGTATGCTGCATGGGGAAGAGCAGGTTTCGCAGCGCGTCGACGCCGTAGGTAAGCGGGTTAGCCCGCATGATGGCATGCAGCCACGGCGAGGCTCCACTTGCCGGGAAGAGCGAGCCTGAGAGCATCCAGAGCGGCAGCAGCAGCAGGTTCACAATGGCATGAAAAGCCTGCGGTGAGTCGAGCGGCCAGGCGATGGTGAAGCCTAGTGCTGTGAGCTCAAACGAGAGCATGGCAATCACTGCCATGCCCAACAGCATGGAACCGAAACCAACATGCACGCCTACAAACGGCGCAAAAAACAGGAACACGAAGCCTTGGATGGCAGCAAGCGTGGCACCGCCCAGTACCTTACCCAGCACGATGGCCGTGCGTGAGACCGGTGCCGCTAACACCGAGAGCAGAAAGCCTTCGTTGCGGTCCTGGATAAGCGACATCATGGAAAAAATAGAAGTAAACAGCACGATCATTGTAACCGAGCCGGGGAAAAAATAACCGAGATAGTGACTGCCGCCGCCGCTTGTTCCGGAGGATTGAAAGGAGTTCGCAAACCCTGAACCCAGCACTAGCCAGAACAGCAGCGGTGACGCAATGACGCCGACTACCCGTGCCTTTTGCCGGTAGAAGCGAACAATCTCGCGCCGCCACAGCGAGTAGGCTGCGATAGCCGTTGACGGACGCGCGGGGGCAATGGAGCGGCTGGAAATGCGGGGTGCCTGTGTAGCGATAGTTGCCATAGTTGCTTTCTGGTAAAACTTATAGCGGGTGCTTGAAACTCTCGCGTGTCTCGACTGTTTTGGTCAGGGCGTCCACTTCGGCGTTGACCTGGGCTTCCGCATGCGCCTCAGCGCCCTGCTCCTGCCAGAAGCGGTGGCCGGTACGCTGGATGAAGACGTCTTCCAAGGACGGTTTTTGTACGCGGATGCCTTCAATCAAGCCGGGAAAAGCCTCAATTACAGTGGTGACAAATCGATGCCCTTCTTCATGCTCCAGCCGCAAGCTTGCACCCAGTACAGTGGGCCGTACCCCATAGCGGCCGGCCAGGCGCTCTTCCAAAAGCCGCGCATCAGTTGTATCGCGCGTATCAAACGTCACGATGTCGCCGCCGATCTCGTTCTTCAAGGCTGCAGGCGAACCCAGCGCGACCAGCTTGCCAGCATTTAGAAAAGCGAGCCGGTCGCAGTGCTCGGCCTCTTCCATCAGGTGCGTGGTTACCAGTACAGAGACACCGTCTTCATCGCGCAGGGTACGAAGATACTGCCACAGGTCGCGGCGCGCGCCTGGATCCAGACCGGTGGAAGGCTCATCAAGCAGCAGCACCGCAGGCGAGTGGATAAGCCCTTTAGCAAGCTCAACCCGGCGCTGCATGCCGCCGGAAAGCGTCTCGACAAAATCTTTCGCGCGGTCGCGCAGCAGTACACGGTCCAGTACCTCGTCGATGCGGCGGCGCAGTGCCTTGCCGCTCAACCCATAGAGATGACCCTGATGCATCAGGTTCTCTTCGACAGTCAATTTCAGGTCGACGGACCGCGCCTGAAACACGATACCGACACGCGCTCGTACTTCACGCGGCTCTGTCGCAGCATCGAAACCGACAATGCGGGCACGTCCGCCGGTCGGCACCATCAATGTTGAAAGGATGCGGAACAAGGTCGTTTTACCGCTGCCGTTTGGGCCAAGCAATCCGAAGATTTCACCCGGCTGCACGCTGAAGGTAAGCGCATCGAGTGCCTTACGAGCACCGTAGTGATGCGTCAAGCCGGTGAGCTCAATAGGCATGGGCTCAGCAGCTGTTTGTGTGCTGGAGGTATGTTGTGAAGCCAGAGCTGTTGCCATGCGACTCCCCGTTCAGCGGCTGCGTGCGTCCAGCATCAGCACCAATAGCAGCAGCGGAAGATAGATCACGCTGACCTGTAGCAAGTCGCGCGCGTACATCTTGCTTTCTGCCTTGGAGCTTGCTGTGACAATGCGCCGGAACCGCAATGTATAGATGAGATAGATGAGCGAAAGTACGAACGCCGCGACACCGTAGATGCGTCCTGCCATACCGAGGTACACCGGCACCAGGCTTACAGGAACCATGAGCACGGCATAGCTGATAGCTTGGCGCACTGTTGAAACACCGTCAGGCTCCACCGTCGGCAGCATCCGAATACCGGCACGGCCATAATCTTCGCGGTACATCCAGGCAATTGCCATGAAGTGGGGAAACTGCCAAACAAACAGTAGGGCAAACAGCGCTACTGCCGGCCACTCGATGTGCCCACGGGCAGCTACCCAGCCAAGCAGCGGAGGCATGGCACCGGGGAATGCGCCGATAAAGGTAGCAAAGGTAGTGACGCGCTTGAGCGGGGTATAGACCAGAACGTAGGTGGCGGCAGTCAGCAAAGTCAGTGCGGCGCTCCAGGCGTTCGCTTCGCGTAGCAGCAGGGCTGTTCCGGCGGCGGTAACGGCAAGCGCCAACCCGACGCCATGGACACGGCTGATGCGACCCGTAGCCATAGGCCGCCGCGCGGTGCGGATCATGCGGGCGTCGGAGCCGGCCTCCATGGCTTCATTCAGCGCCGCCGCACCCGCGCTCACCAGGCCAATACCGAGCAGCACGGCAATTAAACCCGGCTGCATGCTGCTGACACCCGACCGCAAGGAGCCAAGGTAAAAGCCTGCCCATGCTGTCAGTACGATCATCGCAGTTACGCGCAACTTGAAAAGTGCGGCGTAGTCGTTGATACGGGAGGCGGTTTGCCCCGCACGCAGAGGCTCAGGAGCAGTCACTAAAGGGCCATTGGCTTGTGGAATCACTGCGGACTCATGTTTGCTTGCCGCTGCGGTCGGCGTCACGGCTGAGCCTGGCGCGATGCCGCTGAAAAGGCCGCGATGTTGAAACATACTGCCGCGGCAATGGCAAAGTCTGCTCTCACTCTTCTATCGTAGCAGTGGGCTGTTGAGACAAAGGGTTTGCGGCGGTCCCACTGTTTGCGTCGTCAAGGCTGCTCTCTGCCGCGTACCCTGGCAGCGATCCCTGCTGCTAGCGACTCAGGCGTCTGCCCTTCTGTAGGGAGGATAAGGTCAGCAGCTTCATAGAATGGCTTGCGCCGGGTGAAGCGCAACTCCAACGATTCCTGATCGCGCAAAACAGGTCGGACAGCGGCATTCGGCTCCGCAGCGCAGCGAGCAAGCGAAACCGCAAGCGGAGTTTGCAGGTACACCAGCAATGTGCCCATATCTGCCTTCAGCAAAGTGCGAGTAGCCGCATGCTCCAGCGCACCCCCACCCAGGGCAATTACCGCGCTCTCTGTATTGAGCAGGTCGGCAATCAAGGTGGCTTCATGCTCACGAAACAGAGGCTCACCCAGCTGTGCGAACAGCTCCACAATACTCTCGCCAAGCCTTGCAACTAACAGGGCATCTGTATCGAAAAACCGCTTGCCCAGCAGGGAAGCGAGCAAGCGGCCCACGGTAGTTTTACCTGCCCCCATGAAGCCGGTAAGCACCACCCGCCGGTACGGCATGCTAGCGTTTGGAGTCAGTCGTATTGAGGGCGGTCTTGATGTTCTCCCACACAGCGGGCGAGGGGTCATGGATCGGCATCAGCAGCTTGGCCTGCTGCGCAATGTACTCAAGGTCGCGCACCAGTTCAGCGCAGTTCTCGCAGGATTCCAGGTGCGGCTCTCGGCTGAAGTCGGTTTCTGCTCCGAACAATTGGGGTAGCCGTTCTTGAAATGCAGCACAGTCAGCGGTTTTTTCCATCATTCCTGT
>CAXSFX010000206.1:0-5760 GCA_964236655.1 uncultured Acidobacteriaceae bacterium
GTTGGATTTTGACCGTAAGCCGCGAAATATGCTTGAGTGGCGGGTGAGCTGGCAGCAATAAATGCAGGATCAGCCACGATAGAGTTCAAATTAGCTGAAGAGCGGACACGCAGCCATTCGGTGCTTTCGAAAAAGAACAACTTATCTTTGACAATAGGACCACCAATGGCGAAACCGAACTGGTTGCGAGTGTAATTACCCTTGGCAATACCCCTGGCATTGTTGTCATAAGTGTTTGAGGTATAGGCTGCGAGCCGATTGAACTCCCAGGCGCTTCCATGAAAGCCGTTGGTGCCAGCTTTGGTGATGACGTTGACAACACCACCGGAGGCGCGCCCATACTGAGCGGTAAAGTTGCTCGTAGTTACCCGATACTCTTGAATAGAATCAAGCGGTACAGGCTGGCCTACAGAATCACTAAATACATAGATATTCTCGACTCCATCGAGCAGGATCTCCGTGCCCGAGGAGCGTTGACCGTTTAATTGAAAACCGACGCCGCGCGCAACACTATTTTGAGAGTGCCCCTGAGCACCATCACCATTGCTGATATTTCCCGCAATAGCTACAAAGTCGTAAGGATTGCGTGTTAATGAAGGTAACTGCGCAACCTGTTCCTGACCTACGATTTGCGAGATCTCCTGGTTATCAGTATTTACTTCCGCTCCGCCAGAGGCTGCTGTTACTGTGACCTTCTCGGCACCTTGACCTACGGTCAACTTCACATCAAGAGTCGGGTGGCCGCCTACCGTGACTTCAGCCTGCTGCGTGTAGGTCTCAAAGCCCGGCACAGTCACTGTGATTTCATAAGTAGCAGCCGGAAGATCCGCGAAAGTATAGCTGCCGTTTGTGCCACTCATTATGGTTCGCGTCGCGTTGGTGCCAGTGTTGCGCTCTGTGATTTGCGCTCTGCCCATGACTGCGCCCGAAGGATCAGTGACGGTACCTGAAATCTGGCCTGTGTCGACTTGTGCATAAACATTGGCGGTCAATAAGGAACCGGCGGCAAGTACCAGTATGGAATGCTGCGGTAAAGAATTGCGGAAGAAGCGGACCGGCTTCATGGGTAAGGTCTCCTAAAGTTTGCTGTGGGTCATTGCGCGGGCTGGCTTCGGCTGCGCTTCAAGTCTTGATGAAGCCTGTTCAGGCTAGCTGAAATGCTGCATGTCGGGGTGCATTTCAGTTCAAGCTCACGTGAAAAACGAGCATTGGGGCAAGCCTAACATGGAGATACTGATTTATGGAGGGCTACGCTAAAGCCTGATGGGCGGTATAAGTTTCTTTTATAGCGGCTAAATGTTTACTTTGCTTTACCGGGTGGCGCTTAGAGCTCGATGTTGACCAGACCTTCAGCGGAGCCGGGGGCGACTCGACCGGTTTGGGGAGCGCGCCAGTGATCGATGTATGAGATTTGGTGGACGCAGGAGACCGTGCAGTGCGGGGCGCAGCTTTTGGCGTGGGTGAACTCGCGGCGTAGATCGGCTTTGCCGTACTGGGCGACGGGCACGCCGGGGTTGCCGCGCTTTTGTGAGCAGTAGTGCACCAGGCCTTCTTCGCACACGTAGAGGTAGCGGGCACCGGCACGGCAGCGCCAGTCGTTGGGCTCGGCGTTGGCAATGGCTTCCTGAAACTTGTTGAACTTGGAGTAGTTGGTCTTGCGCCAGCCGCGCATTTCGGCCCATACGCGCCGCTCTTCGCCGCCGAGAGGCTTGAGCTGGCCGCCGCCATCATGGATGATGCCGATGGTTGAGGTAAAGCCGAGCTCGATGGCACGGCGGCCCACAGTGATTGCGTCCTGCGGGTTGGTGATGCCTCCGCCTACCACAGAGTTGATGTTGACATGGAAGTCGGCGTACTCACGCAGCATTTCAAGTTTGCGGTCGAGAACCTTGAGGCTTTTTTTACTGGTCTCATCGGGCATCACGTTGTCGATTGAGATCTGCATGTGGTCGAGTCCGGCGCGGTTCAGTCGCTCGATCCGGTCGGGCATCAGCAGGTAGCCGTTGGTGATGATGCCGGCGATGCGGCCGTGATGGCGGATGCGGGCAATGACCTGATCGAGGTCGGGGTGGGTGAGCGGTTCGCCGCCTGAAATGGTGATGATGGAGGTACCGAGGCGGGCGAGCGCGTCGATGCGGCGCAGCATTTCTGTGACCGGTACAGGCTCGGAGACCTTGTCGTACTCGTTGCAATAGGTGCAGCTTAGATTGCAGAAGCGCGCCGGAACAATCTGCGCCATGACGGGGTGGCGGGTCGAGAGCAAGGCGTAACCGACGGTCCACAGCTCACGCATGCGGCGGGTGATGAGCTTGAAGCGGCGGCGCAACGGGTGACGCGGGCGCGGAATGCTGCCGGTACGAAAGCCTGTGCCGGGTTCAATTAGTGCCTGTGTAGCCATCCTTCTTATTTCAACACAGACCGGTCTCGCCCTGATTTCACCGTGAGATTTTCTTGTACCCAACGCTCGACACCGATAACTGAAATTTGCCGGGCTGCGCTGAAGGTTTGCTCCATCGGCCAGGCCACACCCTTGCCTTCGGCAAAGACAACTCTATATTTCCTGAGCGAGTCTCCTGGGGCGCGTGCCAGCTCCTCGCGCAAGTGGGCAACCGTCCATACTTCCCGGTGCAGCTGCCGCCGGAGAACGCGATCCAGGATGTCGGCTACCTGCGTGTAGGTCACAGTGTCTCCGGCCGTGTAGACGACCCGATTCACGATTTTCGGCTCGGCTACAACAATTTGCGCTGTCAGCATTCCGATGTCTTCGGGTGTTGTCACGGTGACGGCATTTTCCCAGCTTCCCAGGGCGTGCACCGTGTTCTGCTCCAGGTCTACGACGCCGAACGACGGCTCAAACAGGAAGCTTGTAAACATACCGGTGGAGATAATGACCCACTCGGTCCGCTCCTGCGAGCGCAGAAGATCACGTACATCCAGCTGCTCGTCAAACAGGTCTTGTGCGCTGCCCCTGCCGATCACGTCGTAGTCGACGCCGAACTGCCAGGGGAAGTAGCGCCCGACCCCGGCGGCAAGTACGGCGTGGGCAAGCTTGCGCTGGATGCTGCTGCCCGCCACGAAGCCCGTGCAGCCGATTACCGTGTCGAAACGCTTAAAAATCCGCGTGAGTTCTTCTTCGGAGTTGGAAGCGAGATCGCCGAAGACCATGTCTATACCGAGAGCGTGCAGGTCGTCGAGCGTTTGTTGCTTGTCCGGATTCAGGCTGCCTTCTGTTTGGGGGCGAAGGAGAACGGAGAGTGCCAAGGGGGGCAGCGAGGCAGCCTGCCCGGCAAGGCTGCGTAGAACGGCCATGCCCAGCTCGCCCGCACCCAGGACGAGGATAGAAGTTTGCCGGGGAACGGACTGCTCGGTGCTCATGAACCCTCCAAACGTATAGCCTGTGAGCCGCGGTTAGGACGCATGCCGGAACAGATCTTCAAACCGGGCCAGAACCGGTTCAAAGATTTCGTGCAGCAGCCAGTCGCCTGCTTTTTCAATGTCGCCGTGCGCTGCGTCGAAAACTCCGCGAAACTCAAAAAAAGACCCGCCGCCGCGCGGGACGGGTCGTACGTGCATATGCCCGATGTAATTAAGGGTAAGTTCGGCACCGGCAAATGTATGGAAGCTGAGGCGCATCTCGGAATCGGAAAGTTCCAGCAGCCGTTCCCTCACAATTGAGCCGTTGCGGGCTTCCATGGTGCGTTCCGCCCCGATTGTTCCAGGCGTATCGCCCTCGTTCAACCGGCTGGCTGCGATGAATGGAAACCATTGCGGAAGGGCGTTGAAGTCCCTGACCAGCGCCCAAACTTTTTCCGGCGCTGCCGCTACAACGGTACTGATATATACCTGTGCCATATGTTTCTCCAGTATGTGCCGGGGAGTCAGGAGCCTAAGTCCACAACGATTTTTCCGAAAGCTCCGCGCGCAAGATGGTCATAGGCAGCGGGTAAATCCTTGAAGCCGTAGACCGTATCCACGACGGGGTGGATTTGCCATGTTTCAAATGCACGGAGCATTGCTTCAAATGAAGCTCGTGAGCCTGCCGAGCTTCCGTGCACGGTTAGCTGCTTGACTACAAAAGGGAAGAGTGGAATGGAGGAGGTAATGCCATCGAGAAAGCCGAGCAAGGCGATATAGCCGCCTATCTTCCCCGCTTCCAGCGAGTGTCGGAGGTTTTCTCCTCCGGCGACCTCCACGATGACATCAGCGCCCTTGCCGTTTGTGATCTCCAGGACGCTCTTTTCCCAATCGGGCTGCCGTGCGTAGTTGATGCCGTGGGCAGCGCCCAACTCCTTGGCCCGGGCAATCTTTGCGTCACTGCTTGAGGTCACGATGACTTGTGCGCCGAGTGCGGCGGCTATCTGCAGCGCAAACAGGGAGACGCCCCCGGTACCCTGCACCACCACGGTTTGCCCGGCGGCAAGCCCTGCCTTTTCTACCATGGAGTACCAGGCGGTAACGGCAGCGCATGGAAGAGTCGCCGCTTCAATGTCGGACAGGTACTGGGGCGCATGTACTGCAATGTTCTCGTCAAGCACGATCTGCTCGGCGAGCGCGCCCGAGATGAGATTGCCCAACGTATAGTTCGATTCCGCCAGGGAGGGCGGACCGCCAAGCCAACGCGTGGCAAAGTTGGTAAGGATGCGGTCACCGCGTTTGACCTGGGTCACGTCCTTACCCGTTTCCATGACAATGCCCACCGCGTCACTTCCCTGGATCATGGGAAAGCGCAAGTCGGGGTTGTAAGCGCCGTCTCGAAGGAGCTTGTCTCGGAAGTTCAGCGATACCGCGCTCACTTGCACCAGAATTTCGCAATTACCCGGCGACGGTGCGGCTTTCTCTGCCATGCGCAAGCCGTCGTTACCGAAACCAACCAGTTCCCAAGCCTTCATTTGCATCTCCAGTTCATTCGCTGAGCGTTCCACAAGATTGGCTCAGAGAAACAATGTTCGAATAATGTCGAACAAAAAAAGCCTAAAAGCTTTCGTCTACGATGTCAATATGAAGGCTGTGCAGCATCCCCGAACCGAGGATTTGGAGTTATCGCGGGTGCTCCACGCGCTTAGCGATCCGGTACGGCTGGAGTTGGTGCGCATGCTTTTCGCGGAGGGGGACCTGCCATGCAGTGCCTTGTACCTGGGACGGCCGAAATCGAGCATGTCGCACCATTTCAAGACGCTGATCCAGGCAGGGTTGCTTCGGGTGTATATCGTCGGCAACAGCCATCGGAATGCTTTGCGCCTTGACGATCTTCAAAGACGCTTCCCGGGGCTGATGTCGGCAATCCTGGCCGCTCCGGGCACGGAAGGGGAACCGGTAGGGAAAATGTCAGCGCCGTAGGCTTACAGCTTTCTGCGTTTTCTCGGCAGCAGGTTTACTGTCAGTTCCTGGTGGTTGCGGAGTACGGCCAGCGGCACGGCACCTTCCTTGACTTCATGTAGAGAGTGGGCCAGATCGCCTCGGGAAGATACCGGGGTACTGCGGGCGCGCACGATGACGTCGCCCGCGGTGAGTCCGGCTTCGGCGGCAGGGGAGTTTGCGCTGACTGCTGTTACCAGAAGGCCGCCCCGGGCATGTACGCCGAAGAAAGACGCCAGCTGCGGCGATAGGGGGTCCACTTCAAGGCCGGTGTAGGTGCCGCTCGGCATCAGTGCGTCAAGCAGGGTAGAGGCAACGCCGCGCGGAGCAGTGATCGGCGCGGGGGGCGGAGGAGGCTGGGTGCTGACAAAGCTGTTGGGCGCGTCTCGTGTATTGAGTACAGGT
>CAXSFX010000207.1:0-5744 GCA_964236655.1 uncultured Acidobacteriaceae bacterium
TGCGAGCGTTTGCAACCACGCAGGCCAAGGTGCTCGCAGATGATTTTCTGCTCTATGACGGGTCCGGCTTGTCGACGAAAGACCAGGTCACACCGCGTGCGCTTACCACGCTGCTGCGCTACAGCGTGACGCAGCCCTGGGGGGCGTTGCTGCGCAGCTCCCTGCCTATTGCCGGGGTGGATGGGACCATCGCAGGGCGCCTGCCCACGCTGCGTGGCCGCGTGCAGGCAAAAACCGGCACCCTGGGTGAGGTTGACGCGCTGAGCGGTTTCTTGACGGCTGACAGCGGCAGGCTGCTTGTGTTCTCGATCCTTTGCAATGACCATCCCGGCGCGGGTGCGCGAGCTGTCATCGACGCAGTGGTGCAGGCGGCAGCCCAGAACTTCTAACTGGATGGCCCCCGGGGCTTGCTGGTGCATGCTTTCTCCACCAGCGGGAGACAGTATGGGCCAGGTACCCAGGGGTACATTTTTACGGTGTAAAGCGCTGCCCGGCGGCGGATCCACCTACTGGGGCGAAGCAGGCTAAAAGTTACCAAAGCCGGTGATGTACGGGCAGCCGAATTATGGAATCGGTTCCGCAGCAGGTTGCCCTGTGGACATATAGGAACCGGCGAACAGCGCTAAACCGGGCAGCAGCGGGATAAGTCCACAGAGAAATACGGGTTCGGAGCGAATCAGCGCTCGCAGAAAAATCATCAGCGCCAATCCAATCGAAGCCGTGACAAGGCCGCCTATACGCAGCGACGCCTGCCTGCGCATCGCGGCAAGCCGGTTTTCTTCACGCAGTAGAGCCAGGGCAGCACCGGTGCCGGCACCCTGCGTCTCCGAGATTTTTTTGAGCATTTCATTCTTGTAATAGCTTTCACGCTCCCTACGGCGCGCGTTAGACCACGAAGCTACTGCCGCAAACGAAAACAATGCGACAGATGCAGCACTTAAAAAGAAGAATACGGAAAATGGCGTTGAAAATAATCCCATGGTGACTGCCTCCTGCGTCCATATGCAAGCTGCTACCGGCCGCTTCACCCGGTACGACTGGCTCCCGATCTTTACGGTTTCAAATTCTTTCCGGAACAACTTCCAGGAACAACTTTCAGGAACAACTTTCAGGAACAACCTGGTAGAGATAATGAAACCGTGCCTGGTTATGTCCTGTCCTACAGGCAGGACGTGGAAACGTGAGCGGAAGCGCGGAGCATGAAGACCGGGTAAATGTCGATCGCGTGCTTGCCGGAGACACGGCTGCGTTTGAGCAGATTGTGCGCCGGTGGCAAGGTCCGCTCGTCAATTTGGCGTGGCGCTTCTGCCGCGATCGCGGCCGTGCTGAGGAAATGGCGCAGGAAGCCTTTCTACGCGCCTACCGTAACCTGGGTCAGTGGCGGCGCGAAGCTGCTTTCTCAACCTGGCTTTTCGCACTTGCGGCTAACGTGTACCGGTCTGAACTGAAGCGCATTCCAGCCGCCATGCTCTCGCTCGATGACATCGTGGAGCCGGCTGCGCCGCGCATCTCCGATAGTCTGGAGGAAGCTGACCAGTCCGCAACTATTCGGCGCGCGGTGCTTGCGCTGCCTGAGAAATACCGCGATGCCATTACCGTTTACTACTTCCACGAGCAGGACGTACCTGCCGCTGCCTTGACTCTCGACATACCGGAAGGAACTGTCAAAGCGCGGCTCTTTCGCGGCCGGGAGCTGCTGCGCAGGAAGTTTTCTCAAGCTCGCAGCGCATCGAAAATTGTGGATGCAGCCGCTTCGCTAACGAAAGGGGTACGATGAGCCGATTTACAAGCGCAGAGTTCGACTCGGCTCTGAGTACAGCGAGCGACAGCATTCTCCCATCTTCCGGGTTTACAGCCTCTGTCATGTCCGCTGTTCAGAGTGAGGCATCCGCTTCCCCGGCAATCGCGTTTCCCTTGGTACGCGCTCTGCCCGGATTTGCTGCATACTTGGCGGTAATTGCGATGCTTATCGCTGTTTGCGTAGCCGGTGTCCGCGCAAACAACAGTCAGGCACCTGGAGATTTATCCTGGCAAGGTTTGCGGGTCCCGATTTTGCATGATGGAAGTTCAACCGCGATATTCTGGCTGATTCTCTCCATGCTTATAGCCCTTTTATGTCTCACACTTACTCAGCGACTCAGCAAATTGCACTAGGGGGATCTGTAGTTTTGCTGCGCGGGGACAAAGTAACGGACTCAAACTCCGGCGGCAAAGCGCCCGCGCAGCCAGGCGGCGATCTGCCCCAGGGTGCGGTCGCTCTGCGAGAAACGCGCTACCGTAGCGGGACCCACCGGGAAGTTGTGGTGCATATCAGGCGAGTGCAGGTGGGTGACTGCAATACCGGCCTGCTCCAGTTTGCGAGCGTAGGCAATGCCTTCATCCCGCAGCACATCGTACTCAGCAGTTGCGATCAAGGCAGGCGGCAGGTTCAGGACGCCGGGCATACGCAAAGGGGAAAGGGACGCGTCTTCCGGTGGTGCTCCTGCTGTGTACAAGTCCCAGTACCAGCGCATGGTGGCGGCTTCAAGTCCGCAGCCGGTAGCGTTTTCGTACCATGAGACATGGGCGGCACTGTTGTAGTGGTCCGTGACCGGGTAAAGCAGTAAAAGCGCACGCAGTTGCGGGCCATCCCGCCGCAGTGCGAAATGATTGGCGACCACCGCAGCCAGATTGCCGCCGGAGCTGTCGCCACCCAGGGCGAGCAAGGTTGGGTCGCCGCCCCAACTCCTGGCATTCCGGGTGGTCCAGGTGACTGCGGCTTCAGTGTCTTCGAGTGCAGCCGGGTAGGGCGACTCCGGGGCAAGCCGGTAATCGACGGACACAATACTGACTCCGGCAAGCGGAGCCAGGAGACGGCAGAATGGATCGTGCGTTTCGATAGAACCGGCGATCCAGCCTCCGCCGTGCAGGTAGACCAGTACCGGAAGCGGAGTCGCTCCGCGCAGTGGCGGTGTGTACACGCGAACACGAAGAGCAGTGTCACCGCTTGTAACAAGGTGATCCGCTGTTTGGACACCATTCGGCAAACCTGGAATGGAGCGGCTTTCCAATGCCTGCAGCATGCGGGCTCGCGCATCCCATGGAGATCGAGCCGGCCCGGTTGACGCGGCGGCCTGTTCATCGAGAAAGCGGCGAAGCTGCAAGTCCATTGACTGTCGCGGTTGGGGAATCATGGCAAGTTTTGGGATGCAGTCTCTTCACGTGCCATCGCGCCGTTTTTAGCGGCTTGGAGATATGCGCCCGGCACACCCGGCCCATGAGTAAACAGCCCCAGCCGCTTGCTTTCAATAGCCGGGGCATGGAAACACTTTTTCAATGACACGCGGCGGTCATCGAAGCCGAAGTTTCCGGTCAAGGTCAAAGGCAAATGCATCCCGCTGCTGCGAGACCCTTCTACGCCGCCATTCCGGGGAAAGGTCTACGCTTCTGCCATGGCGGCTCCCTCGGGTACTTCCATCAACAGGAGAGCGGTCCGGGTATCCAACGGCCGCTCTGATTGAGGGTTGACCGTGTGCGTGGATGCCGCACAGACCTGGTTGCGGCCATTGTGCTTGGCTTGATAAAGCGCCTGATCCGCCTTTCGCAGCAAGGTCTCCCCATTGGCTGCGTCTGCCGGGTAGAGAGCGACACCGATAGAAACGCTGGCCTTTGCCCCTGGGGCCGTATCAATTGGAAGGTGAAGCTCAGTGACGGCAACCCGAATTCGTTCAGCACACATCGCGGCAATCTGCGGCGTGGCCCCCGGCAGGATGATGGCGAACTCTTCTCCGCCGTAGCGGCAAATCGTGTCTTCGGTACGGACGCTGGCGCGAAAGGCCTCCCCGATACTCCGCAGCATCGCGTCGCCGGCACCATGGCCATAGGCGTCGTTGAAGCGTTTGAAGTGATCCACATCCAGCATCAGCATAGCTACCGAGCTTTCCTGACGGTTGGCGCGCGCCAGCTCACGTGCCAGCACAATCTCCATGAAGTAGCGATTGAACAAGCCGGTAAGAGGGTCACGGACGGACTGGTTCTCAAGCCGGGCTCGCAGGTTCAGTGCCGCTACAGCCATGCCGGTAAGCTGCAGCAGTTGCAACATGCCATCCATGCGCCGCTGCAACAGCGCATATGCTTCCGGCCGGTTGCACTCAATCGACACTATGCCCAGCGTCTCTCCTTGCGCGACAAGCGGAACACAAAGGTAGAGCTCCGGCGGTTCCGCGCTGAAGTGCGTACAGTCGATCTCGGAAATTCCTGTGCGACGCCAGCGCAGCTGTCCCAGGCGCAGCCCGCAGCAGGTCTCCGGTGCAAAGGTGTCCGCCTGCACTGACGTGTGAATGCCCCAGATGGAGACCGCCTCAAGCAGGTTATGTGAGTGATTCAGGATGCAAAGTGAACCGCTCGATCCAGGCAGCAGGCGATCCAGGCCAACCGCGGCGGCGCGGTACACCTGCTGTACATCTGTACACAACTGCAGCTCATCGCGACAGAAACTCAGCAGGCGGGCGTCGGTGATGCGCTCCTCCAATGCCTGGACGCTGGCAGCAAGGTTTTCATTCATGTCCCCCGTACGTTTGGCAGCGCTGCGCCGCAGTACCGCGTCACGCAACAGAAAGGCAAAGAGCACTACCAATGTGAGCAGCGAAAGGCCGACGAAAGCGCACTCCGTGGTGAGTGAGAGCAGCGAACTGCGCTGCGATTTTGCAGTTCGCTGCTTCAGCAAACCGCGTTCCTGCTCCGCCATCAGGCTGATAGATTCATGACAGCTGAAAAACTCACGGATCGGCGAAGCGACGAGTTGTTCAGGCTTGGAAACATCCTGGGCGACGCTTCCCGCACATGCTGTCAGAGTTTGCGAGTTACGAGTCTGCCCTGGATTGTCGCTGACCAGCAGGTGCAGGCGCAGCGCTACTGCTTCAAGGCCTATAGCGCTCACATGGGCTGTGTTGAGTTGATTTTCGTCCTTGTTCAATGCATACAGGCGTTCGCTGAACTCGATGCGATCCACCAGCAGAGATGCGGTTTGCAGCGAGGTCAGCACCTCCTGCGTATGCTCTACCCAGTCCTTGGCGGCAACAAGGCTTTGCGTGTTGCTGTACACAAAGAAGCCTGCTGTAAGCGTAAACAGCAGCGCGCCGGTGCCCGTCGCCGTAAGCATGGCAATGTAGGAATTGCCGGCCCCGGACAGCGCAGCCAATCGCAGCCGAGCAAGGGCCTTTGAGGGAAACAAAAACATGTTCTTCGTATCGGCCAAAGCCGTTCGCCTGATCAGCCTTGAACGAAGCACAAGCTACACCATGGTCACCTTAGCTGAAACAGCTTTTTATAAAGCCCCAGGCTTTGGCGGCGGGGGCTCTGTTGTACGCTGCCCCTACTCCCCCGGATCGGCGACCGGCATCAGGTAGCGTTCCCAGTGCGCCAGCATACGCTCATATAACTGCGTACGCGCTTCTTTTCCGGCAATGGAGTGCGTTTTACGCGGGTACAGCTGCAGGTCATAGGGCTTGTCGTTATCGATCAGCTTCTGCACAAACTGCATTGTGTTTTCGGGATGCACGTTGTCATCGCCGGTTCCCTGCGCAATCAGCAAGTGGCCATGGAGCTTTGCCGCCGTCCCCTGCACAGCGGCAGACGCATATACGGCAGGTTCATTCCCCGGCAATCCCAAGTAGCGCTCCGTGTAGATGGAGTCGTAGTCGCGGAAATCCGTAACCGGTGCCACCGAGATGCCTGCGCGAAAGCGATCGGAGTTGGTCAGTGCA
>CAXSFX010000208.1:0-5672 GCA_964236655.1 uncultured Acidobacteriaceae bacterium
TCCAGGCCAGCTGGCCGTCTGGCGTAATCGCAATCACACCGCCGTCCCCATGGATCGCGGGCAGCTCCTTTTGGACCACTTCATCTGCCGCCTGTTGTAGCGGCATGCCTTTGTACTGGACCAGCGCGCAGATGGTCCGTGCCACGGTAAGCCGGAGGAAATACTCACCGGTGCCCGTTGCCGAGACCGCGCAGGAAGCATTCGAGGCATAGGTTCCGGCACCTATTACAGGCGAGTCACCTACACGATTCCACTGCTTGGCGGTCACCCCACCTGTAGAGGTACCTGCCGCGATGTTGCCATGCTCATCAAGCGCAGCCACGCCCACCGTGCCGTACTTGTGCGCGTCCGGCTGCTCAAAAAAGGAGAGTGTTTTGGCTGGGGGCGCACCCGCCGGGCGCGGCGGAACCGGTAGGCCTTTGCTCTTCAGCTCCGTTTCAAGCGCCTGCCAGCGACGCTCTGTAAAGAAGAACGATGGTGGCACTTGCTCCAGCCCAACATGAGCAGCAAAGGCATCGGCACCCGCGCCGATCATCATCACATTCTGGCTCTTGTCCATAACCGCGCGGGCCAGCGAAATCGGGTGCCGGGTGCGCTGTACGTCAGCCACCGCACCGGCTTTCAGGCTCGCGCCATCCATGATGGCCGCATCCAGCTGGTTGGTGCCGTCAGCCGCGAACACGGCACCGCGCCCGGCGTTGAACAGCGGGTTGTCCTCCATCAACTCGATGGCTGCCTGCACCGCGTCCACAGCGGAACCGCCCTTATCCAGTACCGCGCCCGCCGCAGTGATGGCTTCAGTCAACCCGGCGCGATACTCGCGCTCGGCTTCAGGCGTCATGGAGGAGCGTTCGATAACGCCCGCACCCCCATGTAGCACCAGTGCCCATTTGTGCGGCGCTTGTTGCGCTTGCGCACTCAGCACTCCCAAAACTGTCATGGCTCCCAGCAAAGCAGCTTTCACTTTCCTACCCCATCTTCCTTCGAAATTGGACGCACAATCGCGCCGCCTTTCATCACAAACGCTACCTTCCGCAACACGGTGATATCTCGCAGCGGGTCGCCTTGTACCGCGATCACGTCCGCGTACATGCCCGGCTTCAGCTCACCCAGCTGCCCTTCCCAGCCCAGCAGCCGGGCGCCGTGCAGCAGGTCGGCCCGCAGCACCTCGGGCGCGGGCATGCCGTACTCGACCATCAGTTCCAGCTCACGCGCCTGCGTTCCATGGGGAAACGGGCCCACATCGGAGCCGACCGCCATGGGCACCCCGGCTGCAAGCTGCTTTTTGAACTCCGCAGCATGCAGCGTCTGCAACGCCCGGTCATGCGCCCCGGCCTCCTGTGTCGTCGCGTGCTCGGCAAAGTATTCGCTGATAGCGAAGGTCGGCACCGCGTACACCTGCTTCTCCTTCATCAATCGCATGGTCTCCGGGCTGAGCTGGTAGGCGTGGTCGATAGAGACAACGCCAGCTTGCACCGCGTACCCGGCACCAGGCTCGCCGGTGCAGTGCACACCCACGCGCGTTCCCTGCCGGTCGGCTTCGGCGACTGCCGCCGCAAGCTGGGCCTCGGTGTACTGGTACGGAGTCACCAGCTTGCCATCCACCACGCGATCTTCACCTGTCTGGTAAATCTTGGTGAAGTCCGCACCTTCCTTGAGCTGCCGCCGCATCACGTGGACCAGTTCGTCCGCAGAGTCGGCGTAATCCGCGTTCGACGAAATATGCTCTGCCGGGTTGTAGTGAATCGCATCCTCATGCCCGCCGATAATGCTGATCGCGTTGCCGCTCATGCGCATGCGCGGGCCCGGGATCAAGCCCGCGTTGATGGCATTCCGTACAGCCGTATCGGCAGACCCGGCACCCTCGGTACCCATGTCGCGCTCCGCAGTAAAGCCTGCCATCACGTCATCGCGCGCGGCCAGCTCCGCCAGAATCACGCGCTCCGGCACCGACTCGACCACGGTTTGCGAATCCTCTGCCCCAGGATGCAGAAATAGATGCACATGCGCGTCGATCAAGCCCGGCATCAGCGTAGCTCCCCCAAGATCGATGACTGCAGCACCCGCAGGCCGCGGCACGCTTACCCCTGCTGCAACAATGCGCTCGCCCTGCACCAGCACCTCACCCGGCGAGACAAGCGTACCTGCGCGTACATCAAGCAGGTGCGCCGCGTGCAGCACGGTAGATGCCTGTGGCGCGGCTTGCGCATGGAGCGAGAGGCAGAGAGAAACAGAAGCTGCGAGCAACGCGCTGCGAGGGATCATGCAACGGATGCTAGCACGCTACCCAGCCGCGTCGAGCCGGTTAACGGCACCCACTAGCGGCAGCGTCAGCCGGAAGACAGACCCCACACCCGGTTCACTTTCCACGGCAAGCAAGCCGCCATGCGCTTCAGCGATGGCGCGGCTAATGGCTAGCCCCATGCCGGTGCCCGGTACGGTGTCGCTTTGCGTCTTTGCGCGATAGAAACGGTCGAAAATCAGCGCGATTTCTGACGCATCGATGCCCACACCGGCGTCATGGACGGTAAACACAAGACTCCCTCTCTCCTCATATGCGGCAAGCCGAATGTCAGTACCGGTGCGCGAGTACTTGGCTGCATTCTCAAGCAGATTTTGCAGCACCTTTGCCAGATAAACAGCGTCACCCGGCACACGGGGCAAGTCTTCCCGTACGTCCACATGGATTGCGTGCCGCCCCAGCGCAACTGCGCTCTGCTCCAACGCCTCGTCGGCAATACGTGCCGGCGCGACGGGTAAAAACACCATTTGCGCATCGCGCGCTTCGAGCTGTGTCACTTCAACCGCACGCGCCACCAGTCGGTTCAGACGGTCCGCCTCCTCGTCGATCACCTCCAGCAGTTCCCGCTGATCCTGGGCGTCAAGCGAGCCTGTCAGCAGCGTGGTGGCCGCCGCCTTGATCGCTGTCAACGGGGTGCGCAGCTCGTGCGTCAGTGCATCGATCATCACCGTGCGCATTCGCTCACTCTCCTGCGCGGCGCGGGCTCGGGTCACCTCTTCGAGAGCCTGCGCGCGGTCCAGTGAGATTGAAACCAGGCCCCCCATGGCATCCAGTGTCTCCGGGGAGAGTCGCATATTTGCCCCACGCAACAATAGCAGTCCGCGCGGGCGCACCCCGGCGCGCAGCGGCACGGCCCGTACCTCAACTGTCATCCACTCTGTTGTTGACGGCAAGGCTTCCAGCAGACTTCGAGCTTGCCCGTACTCTGCCCCTGTGAAATGTTCACCGATCCCCAGGGTTTTTCCATCGATCATCAACAGCTCTACTGCCAGTGCCGCCGTCACACGCTTTATGGCCGGGGCGATCATGGCTTGCAGCTGCGCTACATCTTCAGCCTGCAGCAGCTCCCGGCTTAGCCGGTACAGCAGCTCCAACTCCCCCTGGCGGGCACGGGCCTGCTCAGCCTCGCCTCGCGCCTGCTGCGCCAGACGACTGCCAAGGACCGAGGTGACCAAAAACGCGAACAGCGTCAGCCAATTCTGCGGATCGGCAATGGTGAGCGTGCCCACCGGCGGCAGAAAGTAAAAGTTGTAGCAGACTGTAGCCGCAAGCGAGGTTACGACCGCATAGCGCAAGCCCCACCGTGCCAGCAGCAGTACCAACAGCAGCAGTGTCAGCGCGATTGTCGTGCGGTTGGCCGGGTCAAGCCACCGGTACACGCTTACAATGGCTCCAAGCGACACCATCGCAACAGCCCAACGCCGCACCTCCTGGGCTGGGCGTGACTGTGCGGGAAAGGTTTGTGCCGGCAGGCTTTGCACCCAAGCAGTCTACCGCCGGCGTCATGTGCATGCGCATTCTTGTTGTAGACGACGAGCGGCAGATCACCCGTGTGCTGCGCACCTCGCTGCAAAGTAGCGGGTACGAGGTCGTTGTCGCGCATGACGGCGTACAGGCGCTGGCACTATTCGAGGAAGCTGCGCCGGACCTTATCATCACCGACCTGGGCATGCCGGAGATGGACGGCATCGAGTTCACGCGCGAAATCCGCCGCATCTCGGACACGCCCATCCTGGTGCTCTCCGTGCGTGAAACCGAGCGGCAAAAAGTAGCCGCGCTCGACTCCGGCGCGGATGATTACATCACCAAACCATTCAGCATGCCGGAGCTGCTGGCCCGCGTTCGCGCCAACCTGCGCAAAGCTGCCAGCGCGCCTGAGCCGCCGCAGCTTGCACTCGGCGACTTCTTTATCGACGCCGAAGCGCATAACCTGACCGTGCGTGGAGAGCCGCTGCACCTTACACCCAAGGAGTTTGCACTGCTGCTGTTTTTCCTGCGCAACCCCTTGCGTGTACTCACGCATAAGGCGTTGCTGAAGCATGTGTGGGGTCCGGCAGGCATCGATCAGCCGGAGTACCTGCGGGTGCTGATTGCCCAACTTCGCAAGAAACTTGATGATGGTTCAGGCCGCCGCTACATTGAAAGTGAACCATGGATCGGGTACCGCTTTCACCCGAAAGGCGAAGCAGGCGAGTAGCACTGTTCGCCGGCTTACAAAATCCTTACATCTTTCCTACGGACTTCCTATGGGCGCGGGATTTCACATGGTCGAGAAAGGTTTCTCTCGACATGCGCCTCTCCGCACTTTGTTTTACTTCTCTTCTGCTTTCACCTGCGTTGCTTGCGCAGCAACAGGAACACAATACGACGCCCACTGCGGCAAGTCCGGCAGCGGTTGACAGGGCTATTCCGACGTACCACAACTTCTTTGTACGGCTTGCTGATGCCTACAAGGAAGACTGGCACCCAACTGTCAGTGCCAGTGCGGATGCAGCTGCGGCTCCGGAGCGCAGGGGCTACGCGGGACCCTTGGACTCACCTCCGTTCCCCGGCTCGGATTACTCCGTGGGCGGCACACCGACCATCGGCGCACCCGATACGCAGACCTACCCCTTGATGGAAGCCATTAACAAGAACAAGAGCCGGACAAAAATCTACGGTTGGTTCAATGGCGGCTTCAATGTCAGTACTTCGAACAAGGGAGACGGCGCGAACTCGCCCGCTGCCTACTACTACAATCCCAATCGCATTATTCCGGACCAAGAAGTCCTGTATATCGAGCGCCTGCCGAATAGCGTTCAAAAAGATCATGTCGATGTAGGTTTCCGTATCGCTCAGATCTGGGGCCAGGACTACCGATACACAACCACCAAGGGCATTTTCTCGCAGCAGCTGCTGGCCAGGAATCATGAGTACGGGTACGACCCGGTGATGTTTTACGTCGATGTCTACCTCCCGCATGTCGCCAAGGGCGGCACGAATATCCGCGTAGGCCGCTATATTTCCCTGCCGGATATTGAAGCGCAGCTCGCACCGAATAACTACACCTACTCGCACTCGCTGCTGTACACGATCGACCCGTACACGCAGACCGGCATCGTGGCCAGCTTCAAATTGTCCGACCACTGGCTGCTGCAAACCGGCTTGTCCGGCGGCAACGATGTCGCGCCGTGGACGCCGGACGCACAACTGACCGGCACTGTGTGCGTGGATTACACCTGGAGCAAGGGTGGAGATGCGTCCTACACTTGCGCAAACTCCTTCAACAAAGGCAACTATGCCTACAACAATCTACAAAGCTACTTTGAAACCTGGTATCACAAGTTCAGCCCGACCTGGCACATGGACACGGAAACCTGGTACATGTACG
>CAXSFX010000209.1:0-5667 GCA_964236655.1 uncultured Acidobacteriaceae bacterium
TACTTCCCTCAGCACAGCGTCCAGATTGGACAGCACTTCATCGGTAGCCATGGTGTACATCTCGCGCCCGTTGTTGTAACCGTTCTCGATGGACTGCTTCAGGTAACGGCCGGCAATTTGTGCGGCAAGCCAATCAGTGATGACAAAGCCGGTACGCTGTTTATAGTCCACCCAGGCGTTGAACGGCATGGCAATCCAGATCCCTCGCCCATTCACGTCGAAGCGTACATCAACAGCATCGGCGTGCCGCGTGGCGATAGCCATGACGATGGCCTTCCAGCGACAGTGCAGGTCCTCGTCAGTCCAGTGATCAGAAACATGAAAGTCGTCATACATATCGCAAGCGTACCGGCATGTTTGTGCGACTGCAAGCTTCTGTTGCAGCCTGGAAAAAATGACACAAGGGCAAACATATTATTTCGCCCTCCGTGCGTCCAATAAGCGACCAACACATAGGCCAATTGATTGTCAACAGGAGCAACCACGTGACAGCCCGTTCCCAGGAATCCCTTAAGCGCTTTCAACAGAAGCTACAAGCCCAGCAAGCACTGTTGGAGCGATCCATGCTTTCCGCCGTCAAGGAGGGTCGCCAAAGCAATACGGATGATCTTCAGGATGCGGCTGACCACGCTGTGCAGTCCTACCAGAAGGAACTGTTATTTCTGCAAGGGACGCAAGGGCATAGCCAGCTTACACTGGTGCGTGCGGCTATGTACCGGGTAGAGGATGGCAGCTTTGGAGAATGCCAGCAGTGCGGCAATGTCATCGGGGAAAAGCGCCTGGAAGCCGTGCCATGGACACCAAACTGCATCTCCTGTCAGGAAAAGATTGAAAACGGTGAGCTGGAAGGGCCATCGCGCGCGGCTTAAATTTTAGTCTTGCTTAGGATGAGCTTGGGATTGCAAGTTTCTAGGAGCCCTACGTCTAAAAATCAGGGGTGGGGCATCTGGAACGCTATTTAGGCAACAAGACCAGGCAGCATGAATTACGGCTGTGTGCTTGCCCCCTCTATATGCCCTGCTAAACTTGAGACTGCAAAGCGCGGGTTGAGTGCGCTCCTGCATACAATCCCCTGTCATAAGGTTCAGGAACTCTCCGTGGACATTCAAACAAGATTACCCGGCAGTCCGGGCAGCTTTACTCGCGTAAGCTCTGTGCCATCTACATGGCTGGAGCAGAACAAAACTTTAGCGATCCGGCTCTCCGTTGTCATTGTCGCTCTACTGTTTATTGCCATCGCGGGAGCCATCTGGGTTAGCAACCGGTCGCAGCAGGCGCGTGTGGCTTTCAGCAACGCCATGGACATCTATGATTCACCCGTTCAACAGGCGGGCCAGCCTCCCATTCCGAACGTGAAGATGTACCCTTCTACGGCAGCCCGCGCAAAGGATGCCAATCCTTTGTTTCTGGATGTAGCAAACCGATATGGCCTCTTCAAGGCAGGTGCCAACGCGCGCTATTTTGCCGGGCTTACAGCGGAAGACATGGGAAACACGGCAAGCGCAGAAACCAACTTGATACAAGCCTCAAATAATCATGATGCCGGGCTCTCCGCATTGGCAAAAATGGCTTTGGCAAGTTTGTATAGCAACTCCGGCCGGCAAACGCAGGCTGCAACCCTTTACCGGGGAATCATTGATCATCCGACAATGATTGTTTCCGCTAATGCGGCTCGCCTGGCACTTGCGGCGTCTGAAGAAAGTACCAATCCACAGGACGCTCGAATTCTGTATGCAAAAGTTAAAGACAGTGACAAAACTACGGCAGCAGGCGAGATTGCTACCCAAAAGTTGAATGGCAAGTAGAGCAGAATTTAGTGTGAAAGAAGCTCGCTTTCAGGCGAGCTTCTTCTTTTAGGGAAGGATTACCGGATGTCTGCCCGAAACTTTTCCTTGACAAACTCTGTGATGAAGGCAACCACGGCAAGGCTCACTGAAGCAATGAGTGCACTCTTATGACCTGTGACGTAGTAGCCGATTTCAGCATTGCTGGTAGCTTGGATCAGCAGGTAATCGAGAACTAGAATCAAAGCATAAAGCAAGCCCATCGGGATCTCGAAATCCATGACGCGAGCCATTTTGATGATGAGAGCATTCAAAAAGCCTACCAAGAAGCCGATGGAGAACGTGGACTGCAAGTAGGGACTATGGAAGCCGGAAAGATGAGTGGCTAGAAGAAAAAAGGTGAGGGCATAGATCGCCCAGGAAAGTCCAAAAGAGAAGAGTGTAAGAATCATAAGCTACGCAAGCGTTCGGCTGAATCATAGCGCATGCCCTCCGCTTTTGCGACTGTTTCGATGCAGTACTTACCGTTCATCAGGGTACCTATGGAATTTCTTGACTGGAGTGCTCACTTTCTGCTTGCTTCTTTACTGCTACTTCCATTGCAGGCGATAGGCCAGGCACTGCCTTCAATCGGCGATCTGATTCATAATGTGGAAGCCAACCAGCACCAGGTAGATAAAACCAGGGAGAACTATACCTTTCGAGAAATCCAGGTGACGCGCTTTCTGGATGGCAAGGGCGGCATAAAGAAAGAAGAACGGCGCGAATTCAATGTTTTCTACGTCAATGGTCATCCTATCCACCGGCTTATGCGGAAGGACGGCTCTGAGTTGAAGGGTGGAGACGAAGCCAAGGAAAACGATCATGTTCGCCGTAATGTGGAGCTGGCACAACAAACGCCTCCCGGTGAGCCGCTCAACGCTCATCACCAGATTCACATCGCTCGCATACTGAGCATGGAGCACTTTACCAATGAGCGGCGTGTACCCTACGACAATCGTCCTATGATTGCTGTCGATTTTGCGGGCGACCCGAAAGCGCAAACCCATGGGCTCCCCGAAGACGCCTCCAAACACCTTTCCGGCACTATTTGGATTGATGAAAAAGATCAGCAGGTGCGCCGTGTTCAGGCCTCTCTCGATAGTCCGATGAGCGTCGAGCTTGGACTTGTTTCACTTGGCAAAGGTTCCAGTCTTATTTTTGAGCAAAAGCTGATCAACAATGAGGTTTGGCTGCCTACCGGTACTGCAGTACACATTGAGGCTAAGGCGGCGCTTTTTCTTGGCTACCACGTCAGAATTGAAACCGCTGATGACCAGTACAGACGCTTCCACACTACAGCCGACGTCCAGGATAAGCCTGTGAAGTAGGCGCGTACAGAAGGCGGAAAGTGCCTTCTGTACGCTGCGGAGTCACTGAGGCTGGGCTTGGCCGGCTCCATGCTGCTCGTGCGACTCTTCACGTTGCTGCCGACGTTTGGCGATCATGCTTTCATACTTCGTCTTCTGCTCAGGATTCAATATAGCTTCTACCTTGCTGTTTGATTCCTCATCCATGGCCTTCATCTTTGCGTATTTTTCAGGTCGCGGAGTGCTGGAGTCTTGCCGAAGTTGCTGCAGTTGGTCACGACGGTTCTGGAGAATCGGTTTGAGCTGCGTTTGCTGATCGCTGGTCAGGTCAAGCGCCTTGGTCATGTGCGCCAGCTCCTGCTCAGGCGATGGTGGCCCATGGTGAAACCCGCCTTCTTGTTGACTTGTCTGCTGTGAGCTGTTTGAACTACTGTCCTGAGCGGAGAGAGTAGCGGCCGTGCTGAGAGCCAGGCAAAGTGCGCCACTGAGGGCGAGCGTGCGAATTACGAAGTTCATATATCCTCCTACTACGTTGATACAGACGCTCAATGGCTTGTGGAGTTGCGGGGTGTCACCGAATTTGACAGTGGAGGCATGACAACAGGCTGACTACGAAGGCCGCATTGGAGAAATGTTGATGCCGGGCTGCTTGTAGCGGTAGGCAAAGATGCATAGGCGAGGACTGCCCGATACTGTTCTTCCTGTTTGTACGTGCAGTGTTCGCAGCCGGGTCGATAAGAGAGTGCCGGGGTTTGCGCGTTGAAAGTAGTCCACGTATATGCTTTATGCTCCGGGATGGAAAGATGAATGTTTACGGGTACTTGTGCAGCAAAGAGTGGGCCACTCTCATGCAATGCATTGACCAGGCTTCCGCCGGAGCCGCTGGAAGCACGCCAAAGCCAGTGTCCATTGGAAAGTGCATACCAATGAACGCTAAGAGGGATTGGATCGGCAACTTCAATAGAATGACTTGTATTGTTCTGAATAGTAAGTAGAAAGCCCGCACCTTGGCCGGATGTTTCTTCTGCCAGGTAGGAGGCACGGAGGAAAACATCCTTACATTGCGCTACAACCGGCGACTTTCCTGAAGATGCCGAGGCGGCTGATGATTGGTTCACGGCATTGGAAAGCAGGATACCAAAAAGAGAAATTTCCAGAATCACTTTACGGCTTTGGGCATTTTTCACTATTGAGATGCTTTCACGAGAAAAGGCCCGCGTTAGCGGGCCCTTCATTAATTATTACCGGCGATCTCCTAATCTCCCACACACCTGCGCGTGCAGTACCATCGGCCCAGCAAGGCTTAACTTCCGTGTTCGGGATGGGAACGGGTGGAACCCTTGCAGTATGGTCACCGGTAAACTTGTAGGCATATTCGCAATGGTTTTTAAACCGATTGGGCACTATGTATTTCTCATAGTGCTGCCTAAATGTCTCACAACGAAATCGATTGGGTGTGCTGCGTAATTCCTGTTACAAGGCTTGTTGAATGTCCATCGGTGCATGTGATACGAACTGCACAGAATTAATTCTATGGACAAGCCGAACGGGCGATTAGTACTGGTCAGCTACACACATTACTGCGTTTCCACCTCCAGCCTATCAACCAGGTGGTCTTCCTGGACCCTTCAGGGAGATCTCATCTTGGAGCGTGCTTCCCGCTTATATGCATTCAGCGGTTATCACAACCGAACTTCGCTACCCAGCCGTGCCCTTGGCAGGACAACTGGAACACAAGAGGTTCGTCCATCCCGGTCCTCTCGTACTAAGGACAGCCCTCCTCAAATCTCCTACGCCCACAGCAGATAGGGACCGAACTGTCTCGCGACGTTCTGAACCCAGCTCACGTACCGCTTTAATAGGCGAACAGCCTAACCCTTGGAACCTTCTACAGCTCCAGGATGCGATGAGCCGACATCGAGGTGCCAAACCGAAGCGTCGATATGAACTCTTGGCTTCGATCAGCCTGTTATCCCCGGCGTACCTTTTATCCGTTGAGCGATGGCCCTTCCATACAGAACCACCGGATCACTAAAGCCTGCTTTCGCATCTGCTCGACTTGTAGGTCTCACAGTTAACCATTCTTATGCTTTTGCACTCGACGACTGATTTCCAAACAGTCTGAGAATAGCTTCGCGCGCCTCCGTTACAATTTAGGAGGCGACCGCCCCAGTCAAACTACCCGCCTAACTATGTTCCTCTCCCGGATCACGGGAGCAGGTTAGAATCACAACGCTCACAGGGTGGTATCTCACCGTTGGCTCCACCAAACCCAAAAGCCTGGTTTCAAAGCCTCCCACCTATCCTGCGCAGCAAGGGTCATAATTCATAGTTAAGGTGTAGTAAAGGTGCACGGGGTCTTTCCGTCTAGCTGCGGGTAACCGGCATCTTCACCGGTACTACAAGTTCGCCGAGCAACTCGTTAAGACAGTCGTACGATCGTTACTCCATTCGTGCAGGTCGGAACTTACCCGACAAGGAATTTCGCTACCTTAGGACCGTTATAGTTACGGCCGCCGTTCACCGGGGCTTCA
>CAXSFX010000210.1:0-5660 GCA_964236655.1 uncultured Acidobacteriaceae bacterium
ATTGTGCACTTATTGGGTGCTAATCCCGCTGCCAGCCAGTCAATTGCGACTTCGCGCGTAAACTTTGAAATGCCGCTTGGGTCTGCGTAGTCAGTTGTCAACGCATGCACGTTCGCTATGAAGAAGAAGCACTCATACTCATCCTGCAGCCGGACCCAGTTGTGCAGCGCACCCATATAGTTGCCCAGGTGCAGCTTGCCGGTGGGGCGCATGCCGCTGAGTACGCGGCGCGGCGGGGGGGCGGATGGCGTCGAGTCAGTTGTGGGAGCGGAGTCGGGCACGGGACCTCATGTGGCTGGAGTTGAAGCCTTATTGTACGAGGGAGTTTGCGGGATGCGGGTCATTTGGCGGGATCAGGGTGGGAGACACGGCGAAAGCAGATCCTTCGCTTCACTCAGGATGACCCCTTTATGTGGAGCGATGCCATTGCTCACAATGACCCCTTCGTAGGGAGCGATGCCATTGCTCACGATGACTTTGTCGCCGAGAGTATTGTGAGAAGTTCCGATGCTGACCGAGCGCTATGCCGACAGCAGAATGCGGTTGACGACCTCCAGCACCGGGCCGACAAACAGGTTTACCAGTCGACCGCCGAAGATGAACATCAGGATGAGGCTGATGATGCCGAGCTGGTCGTAGACCTGGAGCATGCGGGTGGGCAGCAGGTGGCGGATGAGGTGGGAGCCGTCAAGCGGCGGCAGCGGCAGCAGGTTGAAGAAGGCCAGAAACAGGTTCAAAGTCAGTGCCATGTACAGCAGCAGCACTGCCGGAAATAAGGCAGGGGCGGCCTGGATCAAACTTGGGTCAAAGCCGCCGTATACCAGACCCTTTACCAGCACTGATGCGTCCGGTGAGGTTTTCGCCAGCACGATGAGCACGATGACGCAGACCAGTGATATAAGCAGGTTGCTGACAGGGCCGGCAAGCGTGGTAAGCACGTCGCCGCGCACATAGTTGCGAAAGTTGCGTGTGTTGACCGGGGTGGGGCGCGCCCAGCCGATCAGGAAGCGTCCGCCGTAAGGGCCCAGAAACAGCATGGCCAGCGGCAGCAGAATGGTGCCGACCGGGTCAATGTGCTTGGCTGGGTTGAGCGTGACGCGGCCCAGCATGCGCGCGGTCTGGTCGCCCAGGCGCGATGCGGTCCAGGCGTGCGCTGCCTCGTGGAGCGAGAGTGAGAACAGGAGCAGAACAAACTGGAAGATTTTGAGAACGATTTCTTGCTGACTCATATGGGGCAGAGTGATGCTAGCATGGTGTGCTTAGACCCAGACGTCATTGGGCGCGGTGCGCTCGCCGCCTGCGCTGCCGGTGTTCACAATCCCACGCGGTTCAATGAGCAAGATGTGGCATTCGCGCTCTGCACGCGGCTTATGTTCGACGTTCCGTGGAACCACAAGTAACTCCCCGGCACGCACAGTCACGGTGCGATCACGAAAGTCCATAGAAAATTCACCGGCGATTACGAAAAAGACTTCATCGGCTTCCGCGTGGCTGTGCCAGATGAAGTCGCCCTGGAGCTTGGTGAGTTTGAGCTGGTTGTCGTTGAACTCACCCACTACACGCGGGGACCACTGGTCTTGAAACAGGCTCAGCTTGCGTTGCAAATTAAGAACTTGCAGCTGCCCACGGTCAGTGCCTGGCATGGGTGTCTTCTTGTTGAGTGTCTTGATGGTCGTCAGCGCTTTCAAAACGTCTAGCCTGGTCTTTCTTCTTGATTTCCCTGGCCGGGATGCCGCCGACGATGGAGTGATCTTCAACCGTATGCGTAGCCACGCCCATGGCACCGATGGTTGCGTCCTCGCCCACATTGACGCCGGCCATGATGGCTGTGTGATACGTGAGGCGTGCGCCGGGGCCGATCTCCGTCTTGCGGTTCTCGACCAGCGAGCTGTCGACCGGGTCGTGCGCGTGCGAATAGACGGCAGCGAAGTCCGAGATGGAGGTGCCCTTCTTGATGATGATTTCGCCGCGGTCATCGAGGATGGCGTAGCGGTGGATCACGCAATCATCTTCAATGGTCAGGTTGTAACCGAAGGAGAACTCGACGCCGTGGAAGATTTTTACGTTGTTGCCGATGTGCTTGAAGATGTGCTTGCCCAGCATGGCGCGGAAGCGAAAGCCCAGCCAGTGGTTAAGGCCCACCGGCGTGCGGTCGAACATTTGCCAGAAGTAAATAAGCGGCTTGATGGAGGCGTATTTTTCCTCATTGATGTCGCCGTAGTATTCGGCTTCAAGCGTGATGTTTTTAGGGTCGAGCGATAGCTGGAGCACGTTGTAGGCCAGCTCGCTATTGAGGTTGAAGTTGAGCCGGCCGCCCTTGGGCGAGCCGAGCTGCATCTGGTGCAGGTTGTCAAGCACCAGCTCCTCGCGCAGCGCGGGCTTTTTGTGTTTGCCGATCTCGCGGTCCAGAAACTCGAGCCAGCGCTCAAAAACTTCTTTCGCTTCGCGCGTCGGTTCCAGCTCTCGGTAGCCATAACGGGGCATGCTTGGGTGCGTCTCCTGTGTGCTGCTTCACTGGTTCTGATGCGCAGGGGGGCAGGAGGTCGCAGGGTGGGCGTTTGCGGGGCGTTATTGGAGGGAGAAGACGGCTGAAACCGTGGCGGAGCGGCGGACCATAGGGGTGTTGAGGACCAATATTCTCTGTTCAGCGGCATTAGCACTAGGTGCAGCTGGAGCATTTAAAGAACGACCATTGATTGCCCGATTCTGCAAAGATTGCGCCTCGTTGCTGGCAAATACCAGTGGACCAAGCTTTGCGCCAAGACCTGATGCCATTTGCTCCGCAATGGCTTGCGCGTGCTTCAAGGCTTTGCCTGCTGCCTCGGCGCTCAGTGATGCCTCATCCGCAATTAACCAGTCAATAGCTCCACTCTCGTTTGCGCCTGCCGCAACAGCTGAGGCCAGCACCTGCGATGCCCCATCCGCGCTTGTGTGCACAGTCCAGCTCTGCTGTGCCTGAAATTTGCGCCCGGCACGTTCATATGGAGTCAGATCGGTGTTTTGGTACTCCTGCGTCTGACTCGTACTTTGTGATTCGCTCTCAATGGCGTTTTTTGCTACACCGGCCTGCGCCAGTGCTGCCGTGATTGCCTTTGACGCCGTACCCGCCTGGGTATTTACCTGCGTGGATGACGATGCGTAGATCTGGAAGCCGATGTGCACAACAGCTGTATCGGCGCGCCGTGTGGCCTCTTCAGTAGTTGTGATGGAAATGGTGCGGTTGGCTCCGCTCACCTGAATTTGTTGTGCGTGCAGGTTTGCCGGCTGGAGAATGATTGTTGAGATTCCTAGCAGAACGGAGTACGTACGTGCAACTGAGCCTATCTTCATTCAGTGTCTCCACTTTGAAAAGCACGTAGCCGCGCCAGTACTTGTGCTGCACGGCTACTATCTATGGCATTCGTGGCTTGTGCAAGCCCTTCTTCCAGCGAAGGCGCAATCCCTGCCACCACCAGCGCCGCACCTGCGTTCAGCAGAACGATGTCGCGCCGGGCGCTCCGGTCCTCGCCGGTCAGGATTGTGTCGATTATTGCCGCGTTCTCCTGAGCGGTAGTGCCGCCGCGCAGCTCGTCCAGCTTGGCACGGTGCAGGCCAAGCGTTTCCGGGACAATTGTTTTTGTCTGGACATGATTGCCGGTTACTTCCGCATACATGCTGGGGCCGGTAATGGTGAGTTCATCCAATCCTTTAGCAGGCCCTTTTGCCGAGCCCGCGACTTGCCCGTGCACTACCCAGGCATGTCGGGTACCCAACATGCGCAGCGCCTCGGCCACTACCGGGATGCGTTCTTCCGCATAGACGCCGATTACTTGTGCGGAGGCTCCAGCCGGGTTTGCCAGTGGGCCCAGCAGGTTAAAGATCGTACGGAACGGCAGCGCGCGGCGTACCGGACCTACGCGGCGCATGGCCGGGTGCAGGTCGGCTGCCAGCATAAAGACGAAGCCGGTTTGCCGCAGGCACTCGGCGGCGGCTTGCGGGGACAGGTGGATGGGTATGCCGAGCGCCTCCAGCACGTCTGCCGAGCCGCAGCGGGAGGTGATGGCGCGGTTGCCGTGTTTCGCAATGGAAGCCCCGGCACCGGCTGCGACCAGCGCGGCGGCGGTAGAGATGTTGAAGGTATCGAGACCGTCGCCGCCGGTGCCGCAGGTATCGACCAGCCGGGCGCGCTCGGCGTTTGTGAGCGGAATGGGCACGGCGGCCTCGCGCATGGCTTCGGCAAAGCCGCAGAGTTCTTCAGCCGTTTCGCCCCGCTGGGCCATGGCTGCCAGCAGTGCAGCAAGCGGCAGAGCGAGCGCGTCCGGCAAGCTGCTTTCGAGGGTGCCTGCACTCCCCAGCAGCAGGGTGAGCACCGCGCGGGCCTCAGCGCGGGCAAGCGTGTGCCCATCTTCCACAACAGCCTTTACCAGCGCGCGAAACTGTTCTGCATCCACACCCGTATCGTATCGGAGTGCGGGCATGGCTTATGGCGCATCCCACGGCTAAGAGCATATATGGCACTTACAAAGGTTGTAACGGCAGCAGAGCTGCCTGCGGGTACGAAGAAGGCAGTCAAAGTAGGCGAAACGGAAATCCTGCTGGTGCACACCCAGGACGGCAGCCTGTACGCGGTTGAGGCCAAGTGCCCACACGCCGGGGCTCCGCTGGAGAAGGGTGCGGTGTGCGATGGTCGCCTGATTTGCCCATGGCACATGGGTACGTTTGAGCTTGCGAGCGGTGCGCCGGGCACGCTGATCGAGCCGCCGCCGCTGCGCTCGCTCAAGCACTACACGGTGCAGCGTGATGGCGATTCAATTTCAGTCGATTCGGTGGCGTTGAATGCGCCCTCGCCGGCAAACTACGACGACAACGCGCCTGCGACTGTAACCGGCGCAAATCGGCATGTGGTGACCATCGGCAGCGGCGCAGCGGCGACGGCAGCAGTGTGCGCGTTGCGGCAGGGCGGGTTCGGCGGGCGCATCAGCATGCTCGATCCAGTAACGACCGAACCCCTGGACCGCACCAACCTGAGCAAGATGGCGCTGGCCGGTAAAAAGCCGCTCGACACCCTGCCCTTGTGGAGCACGGACGACAAGGTCAAGCTGAATGTGGAGCGGGTGCAGGCAAGCGTCGCTACGCTGGACGGCAATGCGGGTACGCTGACGACTGATGACGGGCAGACAATCCAGTTTGACGCCGCGCTGCTGGCTGTCGGAGGGGTTCCCAGCAAGCTAGGCATCCCAGGTGAGGACTTGCCGCATGTGCATTCCATACGCCACGTTGCGGATGTGGAAGCCATTGGGGCGGTGATCGGGGATGAGCCGAAAGGCAAGTGGGTGGTGCTGATCGGTGACAGCTTTATCGCGTTTGAGGCGGCCTCCGCGCTAACCGCGCGCGGTTTGCAGGCGACGCTGGTGTGCCGCTCACCGCAGCCGTTCAGCCAGAAGTTCGGTGAGGCTCCTGCACAGACAATCGTGGCGTTGCACCAGGCAAACGGCGTCACGCTGAAACTGGGTGCGGAGGCACGTGAGATTACGCCTGGAGCGGTGACGCTGAAAAGCGGCGAGAGCCTGCCGGCTGACCTGGTGATTGTGGCCGTGGGCGTGCATCCTGCCACCGGCTTCTCACATGGTTTGCAGCTTGAGAAAGACGGCGGTGTACCCGTCAAGGAAGACCTGAAAGCT
>CAXSFX010000211.1:0-5638 GCA_964236655.1 uncultured Acidobacteriaceae bacterium
GCTTGAGCTTTCGTCTCCACTGCTAAATGAGGGCTTGGGGTTCTTCTTGGTCGGTTTACCGGCACTGGTACCGGTAGCCACTTGCGGCTGCCCGGTGCTCTTTACATCGTTAATCTGGTCCGGTGCCACGGCAGGCTTGTCAATCGGCGGCAATGGGGCCGGTGTGTTCGGCCCCAGCGGTGCTGTCAGGCCATAGACGGCATTCGGATTAGCCGGTGCAGCCGCGGCACCGGTAGCCAGCGGTGCGCCCACGGTAGAACCGCTGGGCGGGGTAGTTACCAGGTTGCGATTGCTCTCCGGCACGCCGCTTGAGCCCGGAGCCGCCACGTTCTGTACCGGTGCAATGTCAGAGCTGGCAGGCGCTGCCTCGTTCGGCCCCGGCGCGACTGCTCCACTGGTAGGCGCGTTTACTACGTCCACACCGACCTGGTTGCCGCCGGAGCTGTCCGGCACATTCTCAATACTGATTGCCGGTTGTGAGTTCCCGGCCTCAACCGGTGCCGCCGGTGCTACGGCAGCAGACTCCGCAGTCGGAACCGCGCCCGGAGCCGGTCCTACGGGGATAGGCTCGCCCTTCATGGCAAGTGCAAAATCATTCTCAGACTGCTTCTGTACCACCGGTGCCAGGGTAGCCGGGGCATCCGCCATGGTGGGCTCGCCTACACGCACGCTGTTCACCACGGAAGGTCCATGCTGAACCAGCAGCAGCGCACGATCTTTCAACTTGATGGGGGCGCGGCTGCCTTCCTCGGCTTCACTCTCTGCCATTTGCGCGGCGTTCGGCTCAGGCATCGTGCGCCCGGCAGCAATCAGGCGGTCCTTTGCGTCCTCAACGTGCGCGGCCATGGGGTAGCGAGTCACCACGCGCTCCCATGCCTGCGCGGCGCGGTCGTTATACGCTTTCACCAATTCGGTTTTTGCCTTCTGCGGCAGCTGCTGCGTGGGGATGTTTCCAACCTGCGTCGCTTCCTGCGCGTAGGCATCGCCGATGGTGATCAGCGTCTGGTCAGAGTGCGAAAATAGGGGGTAGTTGTCGGCCACGGTTTGCAGGCGTGCAATGGAGGCGGCCCAGTTCTCATGCGTCGCATAGAACTCGCCTACTTCAAACTGCCGCTCGGCCAGCACTTCCTGCACTTCGCGCAGCCGCTGCTTGGCGCGCGGCACCAGTTGCGAGTCTGGGAACTGCTGCATCATCTGCCGGTAAGCGTCCTCGGCATGCTCGGCGTTCTGCGGATCACGATCCGGCTTGTCCATCTGCGAGAAGTAGATGTCGCCGACCTTCATCTGCGCCTCGGCTGCTTCAGGCGTGTTGGGGAAGAAGGTGATGAAATCTTTGAACTCCTGCTCCGCTTGCGCAAGCGCCGCGGTGCCGCCCTCCTTGAACCAGGTGTCGCCTACGGCCAGCTTGGCGCGCATAGCAAACTCGGTGTCCGGGTAGGTGTTCAGCAGGGTTTGCAGGTCAAGCCGAGCGATGTCGTAGCGACCCTTTTTCATGGCTGCCTGGGCCTTGTCATACAGCTCTTTATCAGGCTGCTTGGCATTGGCCTCTGTGGCAGGGGAGGCGCTCAGGTCAACGTTCTTTTTCTGCTTTTTTTTGCCGAGCCCCTGGCTTGCCGGGATGAGAACAAAGCAAAGGCCAAGAGCCAGAAGGGGCGCAGTGCGCCGAAAAAATACCATTTGGAACCTCAGTGGGAGCGGGGCTTGTCTGCGGAAACGTACACGGCAGTTCCTGACCCGAATTTGTCTTCCTGATCGCGCTAAGCCAATGCTAGTCCCTACCAGGCTCTTTGTCGTGCCGGCAGCGCAATCTGTCGCCGCTCCAGTCTACATCCTGAGCTTGAGCTGCCTCAGCAGGAAGTATGCCTGGCTGATCCACAGCACGCTGAAAAGCATTTTGAAAGCTGTCCATACAGGGGCGTCGGCTGACGCACTATGAACGCTCAAAGCTGCCGCTACACAAGCGATGCAGAGGGTGATCGCGACAGCGATCCTGAAGATAAGAAGCCCGCGGCTTTTCATGGCGCAATCATCATCCAGCACAACAACACTTGGCAAGCTCAGGCAAACTGTTCCCGCGCCTGCCGCTGCGCTTGTTGCGCCGCCTCAAATAATGCGCGACCATCCCGCTCCGCTTCACCCTTGCCAAACACAGCCGAACCTGCCACTAACAGCTCTGCTCCAGCCTCCACAACCGAGGCAATCGTGTCATGGCTCACGCCGCCGTCCACCTCGATCCGAAATCGCAGCTTGTGCTCATCGCGTAAGGTACGCAGTTGCCGCAGCTTGTCGAGCGAGTAGGGAATGAACTTCTGCCCGCCGAAGCCCGGATTTACGCTCATGATGAGCACATGGTGCAGCAGCGGCAGCACCGGGATCAGCAAATCTACAGGTGTTGCCGGGTTGAGCACCACGCCGGGCTCCATATTGTGCTGTCGGATCAGCTCAATGGTGCGGTGGAGATGCCGGCAAGCCTCATAGTGCACGCTGACCCAGTTCGCGCCTGCCTCGGCAAAGGCCGGGATAAAGTTGTCAGGGTTCTCGATCATCAGGTGACAGTCCAGCGGCAGGTCCGTGTGCTTGCGAAGCGACTTCACCACGGGCGGCCCCAGGGTGATATTCGGTACAAAGTGGCCATCCATCACATCAACATGAATTATGGTGCCGCCGCCGCGCTCCGCCGCCGCGACTTCGTCGGCAAGTCGCGCAAAATCTGCGGAAAGAATGGAAGGTGCCAGCTCTACAGGGAAGGAGGTCATATGGGCTGAGTTTATCAGCGGCATCCACGCGCAAATAGTATGTCAGTAGGAAAGGGTAAATAGTCCGGATGAGCCGTCATAGATCAGGATGCACTGACTTAAAATATCGCGTCCCACTAAAACATGGAACCCTTGGCCCAGAAGCAATTCACTTTCCAGAACGGGCAAGCTCGGGATAATCAGGGATGAACGATTACCGTTGGAAATCATCACACTTACATCATAGAGTGCTTGCTGTACAGCAACTGCTCCTGTGCTTGGAGTAAATACCGGAGCGCTGCCGGTGGGTTGCAAGCCGAGTGTGGAGAATACCTGTGGATCGATACAGGTACAGCTGGCACCTGTATCGATGAGCCCACGAACCGTCTGCGGAGAAGGGGCTGTAAGACCAGCCTTTTGAAGAGCGGCAAATCGAGGTGCACTCGCACCAACTATGATATCGATTATAGGAGATCCATTTGTTAGTGTTGAGGTGAAATGAGGCACCTAAACAGCTACTTCAGCGGCACGAATCTGGCGTGTGACACAAAGCACCTGTTCCACAGCTGCGACCTGCTTCACGAGAAACGGCTCCAGTTGGAAGCGTTGATACCCGGCCTTAAGCGCATCGTTATAGCTGCTAAAAATGTCTTCCACCTGATTACCATGAATGAGGACAAATTTTCCGGAATTTACAAGCAGCTCCGGCAAATGAGCTTGGTATGTCGCTAATTCAGTTTCAAGAGCCATGGTTCTCCCTGCAGTGCGTGCGCATTATGTAACATAGCCCAAACGCCGAGAAGGCTGCAAGATGCCGACCGTAAAATTGTTAGACGCTGTAACGATGAAAAGGTCCACTTCAGCACAGCTGATTGCAATGCGAGATCGCCTCCCCAAGCCTTCAAGTACTGCTTAAGCTGCCCCTCAAAGAAAAATTGCACCATGTTAAGTGCTCAAGTGCTTTCAGTCCCACTCCGTTCAAGGGCATCTCTGCGACAATAAGCTGCGCATGAGGCATTACTCTCTTCATCGACTCGCAATCCTGGTTTGCTCGGCGGCTCTGCTGCCCCTTGCCGGCTGCGGTTACCGCACCGTAGGCGCGCCCACGCACCTGCCCGCGACCGCCCACGTCCTTGATATTCCTATCTTCAAAAATCATACCCAGGCCTATCACCTGGAGCAGACCATGACGCAAGCTGTGCTCAAGGAATTTCAGAGCCGAACGGCTTTCAAAACAACGACCACCGACAACCCGGGTGACGCCGACGCCGTGCTCCACGGGGACATCACCGGCTTCTCTGTCTACGCGCTGACTTATGATTCGACAACAAACCAGTCTTCAAGTTACGAGGTGACGGTGACGGCAAGTGTGCGCCTGGAGGACAAGGACGGACGCATGCTGTACCAGAACAAGGGCTACATCTTCCGCCAGCAGTATGAGTCCACGCAGGACCTAGTTTCGTTCATCCAGGAAGATCCTGCCGCCCTCGCGCGTCTCTCGCGGGACTTTGCCCAGAACCTTGTCGCTGACGTTACGGAGAGCTTCTAGCCGTGGGTTCCGGGTTCGCTTCGACAGAGCGCTTCCTCGCCGAAGTTCAAAGCGGCAAGCTACGGCCCGGCTATGTCTTTTTGGGCGACGAAGCCTTCCACTACGATCGCTGCCGCTGCGCGCTGATTGCGCACTACGTTCCCCAGGACCTCGGCGACTTTTGCCTGCATGACCTTGATCTCGCCGAGACGAGCATCTTTGAAGTGCTCGACATGGCGCAGACGCCCTCGCTCATGGCTCCGTTTCAGCTTTTCTTTGTGCGCGGGCTCAAGGCGCTGTATGGTCGAGGCGCTAAAAAAGACGAGTTCGCTGCCCTTGAGGCCTACTTCCGTTCACCCAATCCGAAAGCCCTGCTTCTGTTTGTCGCCGATCACATCCGCATTCCCGCTGACGTGCGCCGCATGGATATGGACGATAAAACGAAGTACGAGCGCATCCGCGAGACACTTGGTGAGTGGTGCGGCACCGTCGAGCTGGCCCGTGCCGATGAAGATGATGCCGTTCGCTGGCTTAACGCCGAAGCGCAACGCGCCGGCAAGCAGCTTGATCCGGACGCCGCCCGCGAGCTTGCGGATGCGCTCGCAGCTGACATGCTCCTGATTGCGAATGAGTGGGAAAAACTGCTGCTTTATACCACCGGGCGCATGGCTATTACCCATTCTGACGTAGAAATCATGGTGCTTGGAGCGAAACAGCGCTCACTCTATGAGCTTACCGACGCTATCTCTCGCCGCGACCGCGTGGCCGCGCTGCTGCTGCTCGACGGTTTGCTGCACGCCAGCGACGGGGGTGAGGATGCCGCCATCGGCCACCTTTATATGCTTGCGCGTACCTTCCGGCAGATGCTGGTGGTTCTTGAAAAGAACGTCCGCGACAGCCGCGCCATCTGGGGTGCGCTGTGGCCCGGCTTTCGCCTGCCCCCGTTCGCGGCGGATGATGTTATCAAGCAGGCCCGCCGCTACCGCTCGCCCGGCGAGCTGATGGCTGCTATTCAGTTGGTCGCTAAAGCTGATGCGGATGTCCGCTCCAGCCCGGTTGACAAGCGTTTGGTGCTGGAACAACTTGTCCTCAAACTAGCCACCCCACCTGCTAGTACTCCATCTCTCCAAAGTTCAGCCACTTAAAACCTAAGCCGGTTGCCCACCGGCAAGCATCAATCCTCGCCTTTCACGCCTTCGTCTTTTCTTGGCAGTTCCAGCGCCACCAACGCGAAGTAGGTCCCAGGCTGTTCATTCTCCTTGAACGCCACGATATGCTGGCTGGCCCGCGAACCTGCTTTCAGCTCCAGTCCACTATCGCTACTTTGATACTGAACAGGACCAGCCTTCCCTTCGTCTCGGCATGTTAATCCATC
>CAXSFX010000212.1:0-5631 GCA_964236655.1 uncultured Acidobacteriaceae bacterium
GAACACCGCCGCGAAATACTCCGGTGCAAAGTCGCGGCGCAGCTTGTTGATCATGTTGACGAAGACGTAGGTAGCAGCAGTAGGCACGCCGGTGCGCGTGGACATGGGCCGCTGCCGCTGCATGACGTGGTAGGCGCGAAAGATGAACGACATGGTGTCGAGCAGGAAGATGGGCGGCTTGGTTTGGACGGGCGTGCTCACGGAGCAAGTTTACCGCCGCGACGCCCCTACAGGATCAGCATGCAGTCCCCGTACGAAAAGAAGCGGTAGCGGGCAGCGACCGCATGGCGGTAAGCGGCCATTACATGCTCGTACCCGGCAAAGGCAGAAACAAGCATCAGCAGCGTGCTTTGCGGCAGGTGGAAGTTGGTAAGCAGGCCGCCTACGACGCGAAACTTGTACCCTGGTGATAGGAAAATGCTGGTTGCACCGGAGTGAGCTTCCAGCGCCTTGCCCGCGGCAACAAGCGCGCAATGCTCCAGCGTGCGCACCGTGGTGGTGCCGGCGGCAATCACCCTGCGGCCCCCCGCCAAGGCCCGGTTCACAGCCACGGCAGTTGCCTCCGGCAATGTGTAGCGTTCGCTGTGCAGCTTGATATTAGCCACCTGCTCCACCCGCACCGGCTGAAATGTGCCCAGGCCCACATGCAGGGTGACGTATGCGATTTCAACCCCATGCGCCTCAATCGCAGCCAGGATTTCAGGTGTAAAGTGCAGCCCCGCAGTCGGTGCCGCCACGGAACCACCCCCAGCCCCGCGCTGTTCCGCGTACACCGTCTGGTAACGAGCCTTGTCTTCGGCGGTGCTTATGCTTTGCTCGCGGTGGATGTACGGCGGTAGCGGCACCTGGCCGAGAGTGTCCAATGCCGCGTAAAAATCGGGCACCGGCGCAAAGCGCAGCGTACGTTCGCCGAACTCACCGCGCGCCGTCACCTCGGCATGGAGCACAGCCTCACCTTCAGCCGGAAACACCAGCCGCTCGCCAACCTGCACCTTGCGACCGGGCTTTACCAGCGCGCTCCACTCGCCGGGCGTGCGCTCTTCGGTCAGCAGCACCTCAATCCTTGCCGGTGCCTGCCCCGCTTGCGCTTTAGCATGAGGCCTTCGCGCAAACAGCCGTGCCGGCAACACCCGGCTATTGTTCAGCACCAGCAGGTCACCGGCCTGCAACAGGTTGGGCAGGTCGGTAAATCGCTTGTCCGCGATTGCACCGGACGTGCAGCCGAGCACCAGCATGCGCGCGCCGGAGCGTTCAGGAGGCGGCTGCTGCGCGATGAGCTCCGACGGCAGGTCGAAGTCGTAATCGTGGACAAGCATGGGCGCGTCAGGCATTCAGGGCTGCTTGCGAGGAATCATCTGCGGCCCGGTCAAGCTTGAGCTCGCTCTCAGGTTGCGCGACTTCACTACTGGACGTTTTCACGGCTTCCTTCGCCGCGATCTCAGCCCTGCGAATCTCCACGCGCTCGTTGAACAAGGCATGGATGTGGCCGTGCCGGGCCTGCTCGGCCTCAGTAGGCAGACGATTACCCTTAGCCCGGTTGCAGGTCAGGCAGGCCAGCACGGTGTTGGTCCAGTCCGCCGGGCCGCCCTGGCTTATCGGCATCAGGTGATCCTTGGTCGCGTAATGGCCTGCGGCTTTATGCAACGGGTCGGCAGACATAGGTTTCCAGCAGTAAAAGCACAGACTGCCCTGCACGGCGAACATGAGTTTTTTAAGGTCCCACATGCCTTGGCTCATAAGTCGTTTCGCTCAAAATACCGCATTGCTTGCGCCCGTGCGCGTTCCAGCGCAGCATCCAGATTACTTCGAACATGCTCCAACTCCTCCGAGGTAGCTCCGGGAGCAGGCGAAGGGACGCTGCGAGCCCAGCTCACAACCACTTGTGAAAACGGCTTGGGAATAGCAAATCGGTCCCAGGACCGCAGCACCCAGGCTTTCTGAGGGTGCAGGTGGAAGCAGCCGATGGGTTCGCCCGTGCGCTGCGCCAGCTTGACAGGCCCGAGCTTTGCTTGAAATGCAGGCCCGCGCGGACCATCGGCGGTAAAGATGGCCAGCCCACCGTGGGCAATTTCCGCCCGGAGCGCCAGCAACCCCGCAACCGCACCGCGTGAATTCGACCCGCGCACACTGCGGAAGCCGAGCCGCCCCAACGTGCGCGCAATCAGCTCCCCATCAAACGACCGGCTGATGAGAATGCATGCGTTATAACGACGAAAGTACCATCCCGCGCTAAAGGTGCACCCGTGCCAGAAGCAGTAGATACCGCGTGCAGGCAATGGTGCGGGAACTGCACCCTGCTCGGCTATGACGCGGAAGCGCAAGGTACTGCCAATGAGCGCGATGAACAATGCGGCAAGGCGCGGCAGAATAGCAAGCAGCAGACGCTTACGCAAGGAAAAAGCATACGCATCGGACCCTAATCGTGTACTCAAGTCCTGATTGTAGAGCGGCTTTGAAAGTAGTGACCGTGCAGAGGTTTTGGGCCAAGTACAACGCTAGTGCGGTAGATTCGCACATCGTTTTACAATTCGGCCGTCTAGGCCAGCTTGCACCATTTATGATGCAACCACCAGAAAGTAAGAAAAATCAGCCCCGGCGGTCCCATGAACAACTTCCTATCTCGTGAGCAGCTTTCGCTTGAGACAGACTTGGCTGGTGAAGAGGCAAGGCGATTTGCCGGCCATCTCCACCGCGAGCGGCAAGTCGGCGACCACCTCAAGCTTGATTACAGTGAAGCCATGATTGTGGTCCATGACAAGCTGCTGCAAGATGTCGGCGGGCTACCGCTTGGCTGTTTTCTGATTGCCACGCGTGTCGAACCAGGTTCAACACCCAACCCCGCGCTTGAAGACACTTCGTTTCTGCTGCTGCGTGTACTCGGTCCGTTACAGTTACCGGATCATAGTGATACGGACCGGAATCGCTTTGAGGCAGCCAAGCGGGTTGCCGACCGGAGCGAACAATGGGACGATCGAGCGACGCTTGACCAATACACGCTGAACTTACTACGGTATGCCGGACTGCGTTGCCGCATCCTGGGCACATTTCTGCTGCGGCAAAACACGGATGGCCGTTGGGAGGAGCAATTTGGTCCCGACCTGGCCAATTTCTACTCCGGCCGGGGCATGAAGGTCTACAAGCCCGATAGTGCCCTGCTTGCCACAATCGTCAACTACATCGCGCCGCAGAGCGAGCTGAAAGCAGGCGGCGGCTATTGCATCCTCATAGGGTCACTGCACCAAACGTCGAAACCGTACGCTAGTGCGGCGAGAGACCGGCAAGGAAGAACGGGGGAAAGTCTATGTAGTGAAAACTTTAGCGAACCGCACTTGCCCAGGTTGTCCGCTGTGCATCGTGAGGCCGCCGAGATGTGCACATGTAGTTCCCGGAAGGACGACACAAATCGGCTATGCAACGAGTCCGAGCCTACTGAGCTAGCCCACGAAGTACGTGAATACCACGGCGAATACATCGTTTAAGCCGTGAGCAAGAACAGGTGCCCAGAGATTGCCTCTTGGGACAAGATACGCAGCAGCCAGTATCAGACTAGAGATCGTACTAGGCAAATCTTGCCGGGTTCCTAGGCAAGTCTTGCCTAAAGACTAGGCAAGATGTAGTACGCCGCTTCTATGTAGTGGCTACTGCTCAAGTCGACCTCTACGCTCATTTTTACCAAACGCTATAAATTCGCAGTGTTTCTCTTCATAGAAGGAAGAATTTCAAGTTTTACGGAACCGATAGGGGAATGGTCTGTGACGTGCTACACAAACTACTAGTAGATGTCACCGAAGGAGCAAAAATTGTGGGAATAGAAGGAATTGAGAGTGCGCCACAGAATTAGCCGGTCCGAACCATAGCCGCAACACGTAGAAGGAGTACCTCCATGACAAGCATTTCAGGATTAGGCAGCAGCGGGAACTATGCAACAGGCGCGCAGAGTCGTCTAAACGCAACAGCTTCAAACTCAGTATCGCTAAGCACAGACACCATCGACTTTGCTTTGAGTGGAGATGCGGCCACAGTACAAGCATCGAATGCCAATAGTCTTTTCTCGGTTCTCAATGCGAACATACTGGACTACAACAACCTTGCCGGTGTTGGGAGTGCGATTGATACGTACACCAAGAGCCTGCCAAATTCGAACGTGTACGACAGCTCCTACACTGCCCCATCTGCCAAGTACCTGACGGAGCTCGCCAACTTAAAGACTGTGGCCGCTTCAGGAAATCGCAAGGAGGCAGAGTCGGTTCTCGCCGCAGCAAAGCTCGATGCACCTGACAATGTGGCGGGCGGTATATCCACGGCTATAAGTAGAGGGGACACGGCAGGTGAAGCTGGCCTTGTGGTAGAAGGCACCGCAAATATCAGCGACTTTCTATCCACACATGGCTATAGCGCCGCAGGCGCTAGAGCGGAGGCTAGCGCCGTCACAATAAATGGCCTTGCCGAATATGCTACAAATACACCTTCTTCCTCAGCTCAAACTCGAATCCAGCAAATCAACGATCTTGCCCTGTACGCTGCAGACAATGCAGGAGCGGATCAGCATGGGGTTCCTGCAACCTCAAGCAACCCCCTCTTCAACATAATCTCAAGTTTGCTCGATGCGAAATCTGGCGTTGCAATCGACCAGAGCCTTACTAGCTTGGATATTCTGTACGGAGGCAGTACGTCTGACACCGCTGACAACACTGCTTGAATTAGCAGCCTTCAGCAAAAGCAGCTGGAACTCATCACGATTTGATTGGCAGAGGATGGCGACATAAAGCCGTGCCATCCTCTCGCTTTCGATCAGTTAAGGTGCGTTAAAATGTGGACTAACTAGCCCACATTTTAATTCCGATGGCTAATGAATCTTTCTTATACGGGCATTCACTTGATCTGCGATGTAGAGATTCCCTGAGCCATCGATCGCGACCGCATAAGGCAAATTCATTACAGCATTAACGGCCGCACCGCCATCGCCGTAAAATCCCTGGGTCCCGTTTCCCGCGATGGTAGTTATATAAAAATTCGAGACTGAAACTTCACGTATCTTCTGGTTGTACGTGTCAGCAATGTATAAATTTCCCGACGAATCGAGTGTAAGGTTTTTAGGCACATTTAAGGCGGCGCTTGTGGCTAGTCCTCCATCTCCATTTGAACCAACGCTGTTTCCACCAGCGTATGTGCTTATATTTCCCGTGGAGACGGTGATCTTGCGCACATCAGAATTTGATCCATTTACTCCTTGATCGGTAATGTAAATATTACCAAGTGAATCCAGTGATACACCAGTAGGACTGGCCAATTCTGCACTTGTTGCCAACCCACCGTCACCGATGTTCCCCTGAGTTCCATTTCCAGCTACAGTTGATATGATTCCCGATGAATTGACCATCCGCACCCGATGGTTCGCCAAGTCGGCAATATAAAGGGATGAGTTTGTCACATAAATACCACTTGGGCCATGAAGAAAAGCGCTTGTGGCTTGCCTCCCATCTCCGTTGTAGCCGCCCGCGAAGGTTGCATGGGTTGAATTGCTCCCTGCGTATGTAGGGATAATTCCTGTCGAGACTGTAACCTTACGAATGACTGCATAATTGGAATCACTGATGTAGATATTTCCTGAGGGGGCAACTGTCAGGCCGG
>CAXSFX010000213.1:0-5626 GCA_964236655.1 uncultured Acidobacteriaceae bacterium
CCCGGCCGTGCACCGGGGCCAGGATGCGGTCGAGCAACAGTTCGCGCTCACGCTCGCTATGGACAAAATCGATGGCCGAAGTATCGACCACCAGCAGCCTGCTGGCGGTATAGCGCGAGAAGTAGTGCTGGTACGCCTCGCATATCTGTTCGGTATAGGCATCGCTTATCCGCCCCTCTTCGGGTAGCGCCTTGCGCCGACGCCGCTCCACCAGGATGGCCGGCTTGGCCTGCAGGTACACCACCAGGTCCGGCCGAAAAGCTACCTGGTTGGCCCCATAGAAATCCTTGTAAATCGGGAGCTCCGCGTCCGACAGGTTCAGAAACGCGAACAGCTTGTCTTTCTCCAGGATGTAGTCGGCTACCACCGGCCCCCGCAGCAAGGCAGCCGCCTGTAACTGGGCAAGCCGCTCGCGCAGAAACCACATCTGGGCGGAAAACGCCATGCCGGGCTCACCTGCGTAGAAGCGCGGCAAAAACGGGTTTTCGTCCGGCTCGGAGACACAGGCTGCTCCCATGCGATCCGCCAGCAGCCGCGCCAGGGTCGATTTGCCGACGCGCAGCGGACCCTCCACAGCAATGCGGAGTGGACGCTGAGCTTTGGGAAACATGGTCGTATTCCCTAATGCCGCCGAGGGAACAGGCATTGCGGCAGGCGCACGTACCGGTGCCTTGCGCTCAGTTTCAGAGGTAAACAGCATGGGCGTTTCCTGGTCCTGCATAAAGCGCTTTCGCAAAGGAGGGGTGCTCGCTTTCTTTTGGCGCTGCTGAGAGTTTTGGATGTCGTAAACCTCGCATCCGGCTCCTGCACTGCCATGGGCGAATAATAAGCGAAGATGCAAAGAAGTGGAAGCACTATTTGTATTTTTCTGGATTGGGGCAAAGGTACACTATGGCTCATGGACTGGGTAGCGGATGTTGCCGGAGGGAGCGTCGGGGTTGCGGCACTGGCAGGCGGCTGGTTCCGTTCGCAGTGGTGTACGTCGCAGATATGGGGTGAAACGCTGGTTCATGGGCCCAATGGGCGCGAACTGGCGTTGACTTTTGACGATGGGCCAAACGACCGCTACACCCAGGAAATCCTGGAAAAACTGGAAGCAGCCCAGGTCAAGGCGACCTTCTTTTTTGTAGGCACCTACGCCCGCCAGCTGCCGTGGCTGGTACGCATGGTGAGCGAGGCCGGCCACGTTATCGGCAATCACTCGTTGTCGCACCGCAACCTGCTCTACCTCAACAAGGAGGCAATCCGCGGCGAAATCGCTGATTGTAACGCCTTGCTTGAAGACATACTCGGCTTCCCGGTGCACTACTTCCGGCCTCCCTACGGCGCACGCCGCCCCGCCGTACTGCATGCCGCGCGTGAGCTTGGCCTCAAAACTGTAATGTGGAACAGCATGGGCTTTGACTGGCGTCCCGACCGCCCACCGAAGCAGATTATGAAAGCCGTCGAGCGCGGCATCCGCAAAAACCGCAAGGCAGGCCGGGGTTCGACCATCCTGCTCCACGACGGAGGCCCCAAGCGAATCAATATGGAACGCGGTCGCTCCGTAATGGCGCTGGGCTTCCTGCTGGAGCGCGGAGCCGCCGCCAATTACCGCTTTGTGACGGTGCGGGACTGGTGGCCTCCCGCAAAGGCCTGACCCGCCGAAGACTCATCGCTTCTGCCGCTTCCCCCGCTTACAATAGAGCCGAGGAAATATACAGGCACAATGGCACACATGGTTTTTTGCGCGCGCTACAAGCAGGAAATGGCAGGGCTCGATGAGACGCCATTTGACAGCGATTTCGGCCACAAGATTTATAACAACGTCTCAAAAAAGGCATGGGGCGAGTGGGTCGAGCACCAGAAAATGCTGCTGAATGAGTACCGTTTGCAGCCTTGGACGCCACAGGCACAGGAATTTCTGGTTGAGCAGATGGAGCACTACTTCTTCGGTGAAGGCTCCAGCCTGCCGCAGGACTACGTTCCGCCCGCCAAGTAGTACCCGCCGACGTTCGGCTCTGGTACACTCGGGGCTGGAAGAAGCCCCTGTCGGGACGTGGCTCAGCCTGGTAGAGCACTCGCTTGGGGTTTGAGGGGTCGGCAGTTCAAATCTGCCCGTCCCGACCAATTTGGCAGCGCGGCTTCTTTCCGCATTACGAATCAGTCGTAGATTATTCCGCTTCAGATTCCTTGTGCCCTTCCATCGGAGACTCTTTACCCAGCTTGCGCAGGTACGCGGCATAGGCTCGGCTGGCGTACACACGTGCATTGCATTTGCGGCAGCGGACCGGATATTTGAAAAAAAGCATTTGCAGGCGATCTCCAGGACGTACCCTGGAGAGCTGAAACTTGGTTGAATAGCATGTGGGGCAATGCAGTACAAGCTCTGATTCTTCCGCCAAGCCGTATTCCCTCTCTCAAACTCTAGTGTTAAAGCTTTTCACTATCTTAATGCGTTCCACACAGAATGACGTTACTGTATGTCCTACCTGATTGCCGCGAGGTTTTATGGTTTGGGATGTAACATTTACATGCGATATCTGCGGCAAGAGCAAGGGTGAGGCAAATCACTGGTGGATGGCCGCCGTGGGTGCCGTGCCCTGCTTTGAGGAAAACGGCGGCACCGACCCGCGCGATCAGCGCTTTACCCTGATGCGCTGGTCGCGCCCCGATAGCCGAAATCCTGACATGTACCACCTGTGCGGCCAGGGTTGCGCCATGCAAGCCGCGGAGCGGTTTATGACCGAAGGCTCGCTCGACCGTGTCTGAAGGTAGCGATTCACAACCTCATGTACGTCTTTCGAGAGACTTCTTCGCTCACTTCGGGTTTGCTTAAACGTCTTACCATTTTAAGTTTGTTCCCGTCGGCTCCCGATGCCGGCAACGGAGGCCGCTCCATGTCTGCTGCAAACACTTTGAACCTCGGTACGGTTGCGGTTCCACAATCGCGCGCAGCGGCCCGTACCGGCACCAGGACGCCCGCGGAAGCACTGGCCGATGAAGCCGGTCGAGCAGCCGAAATGCTGCTGATTCGTGAAGCGCAGGCCGGCTCCCGTGCCGCCTTCGACGCACTCGTGCGCCGGTACGATCAGGCAGTTCTACGCATCGCCCTACGCCTCACCGGTTCTGAGCAGGATGCGCAGGATATCCACCAGGAAGCTTTTCTAAAAGCCTACCGTTACCTGGGCAACTTCCGTTTTGAGTGCTCCTTCTACACGTGGATCTATCGCATTGCGACCAACCTGTGTCTGGATCACCTGCGCCGCCGCAAGTCGCGCCGCGAAGAGCAGGCTGTAGTGATAGACGGACGCGGCGAGGAGCTGGACCTGCTCGGCAATGTCTCCGACGATCGTTCCGGCGCAAATCCCGCGCGCGAACTGGAGCGCAAGCTGCTGGGTGGAAAAATTCAGGAAGCGCTGGGTCGGCTGACCCCCCGCGAGCGTATGGTATTTGAATTGAAGCACTACCAGGGATTGAAGCTGCGAGCCATCGGCGAAATGCTTCAAACCACCGAGGAAACTGCTAAGAACACACTCTTCCGGGCAACTCGCAAGCTGCGTCTGCGTCTTGCCGAGGTACACGGCTGAACTTCTTCGCAGCATGTATGGCAAGCGCCAGCCGTGGCACAACGGCGGCGCACGGCAGTAGACCTTTTGGAGAGCAAGAGTGAAGCATCAACCTATTACCGTGGGCATGACCTGCGAGCGGGCTCAGCGTGCGATCGCGCTGGCCGCCATCAGGTCCTCTGACGCCGACTTTTTAGATAAAGACAATAAAGACAATAAAGACACGGAGCTATCCTGGCTCTCCTCTCTGCCCTCCATAGAAACTGAGTCGGAAACAGCAGTGGAAGACGAGGCTGCCTGGAAGTCCTCACGGCAAATACCGGTGCCCTCCAGGCCGGACGACGCCCATCTGCATGCAGCTTCGCCTGAAGCCTCCCTGCAACCTGAAGAAAACGCACTGGCCGAGCACCTGGCGGCCTGCCGGTCCTGCCAGGTGGAAATGGCGGCAACTACAGCATTTTTCTGCGCCCTAGGCCATGACGCAGGTCTCGAGCCCTCACCTACCCTGTTGGCACGGGCTCGCATGCAGCTTGACGCTACGCTTGACTCAAGCGAGCAGGCCGGTTTGTGGGCCCGGTTGACCCAACAGCTTGCCTTTACCGGGGGGCGGTTGCGGGCGGCTCCGCTGCTGTCTTCAGCTCTGCTGATGGTGGGGCTGGTTGCGGGCGGCTATGGCGGCTACCGGGCCGGCCACTCCGTGCATACGGCAGAGCAAACCACGCTGCTGCTGGCACCTCCCGCGCCGGAAGCGCCTTCCGTTGTTGCGGATGTCAGCTCCATCACTCGTGATGATGCCACCGGCATGGTGGAAATACGCTACGACCGGCTGGTTCCGGATATGCTGGCTGCCCCGCCGAGCGATCCATCCATCCGCGAGCTTCTGATGGCCGCGACAGAAAATGGAACCACGCCGCAAGTCCGCAATGCCTCGGTCAGCCTCCTCGGCGGCGGTTGCTTCGGCTCCGCGGCTTGCGGCGGCGACCCCGTACGCAATGCCCTGCTGCACGCACTCAACACGGATGGAACGCCCGAAGTACGGCGCGAAGCCATGGCCGGACTGCAGCCTTTTATCGCCGAGGACACCCAGGTGCGCGATGCCGTACTCGGAGCACTGATGAATGACTCCAGCGGTTCGGTCCGCATCGAGGCCGTACGGCTGCTGCAGCCGGTCGGGATTGACTCCAGTGTTCGGCAGGTTCTGCACGCGGTGGCTTTGCGCGACGGTGACCCGACCATCCGCTCGGCCTCTTTAGCGGCATTGAAGTCCGTTCCCCAGATACAGTAAACCTACACAGAAGTTGCAGAGTAGCGGAACTGTACCCGCTGCAAAGACTCGGCTCGCTTTCAAGCCGTGCCCCACATCCGTCTTACTGTCAGGTGCACGATGCATCGAGCTGCCCCTTCAGGCAGTCATAGATTGGGAGATCACAACTTTGACCACCACCCCCGGCATGGTCTCAACAGTCGCACTCTCACCGGCTACTGCTCACTTCCTGAGCGGGGGCCGGCGAGCCGGTGCCGTCGGTATGCTGACAATGCTGCTTTGGACCGGACCTGCCCACGCTGCCGGCCCGCACCGCTCCGGTTTTCTGGGTAGCCGGTCAGGAAGTCAGGAGAGCGACCGCCTGCCCGCCCCCGCGCGCCCCGGCCAACGGCTTGGCTACCTCGGCGTAAGCCTGCGCGACCTCGATGCAGCCGAGTCCACCCGCCTGAGCGGGCGCAACGCCACCGGGGCCATGATCGTGACAGTAGACCGCGACGCCCCGGCATGGACAGCCGGGCTTCGCCCCCATGACATCCTCATCGAATTCAACGGCCAGCCCGTAGACGGCTTGGATATGCTGCGCAAGCGGCTCCGCGAGTGCTCTGCCGGGGAATCCATCACCCTGCGCGTCCAGCGCGGTGAGGGTGAAATCAGCTTCTCCGTAACCCTGGGCGATCAGGACATGATCGCCCAGGAGGCCCTAAGCCGCCATATGCGAAACACTACGTTTGCTCCGGAACCTGTACTCAATACACGAGACGCGCCCAACAGCTTTGTCAGCACCCAGCCTCCCCCGCCCCCTGCGCCGATTACC
>CAXSFX010000214.1:0-5621 GCA_964236655.1 uncultured Acidobacteriaceae bacterium
AAAAATGCTGATCGCAGACACACCCGCACGGCTCGCAAGTTCGCCCCGGCAGGTCAAAGCACACAGCTAGTAGTGGGCGCGACCCCTTCCACTGACAAACAAATCCTGGCGACAGCCTCGCACCTGTACGGCACCTACGACCTGCGCCGGATTTACTACTCCGGCTTCAGCCCGTTTCCGCAGGGTGACGCGCGCCTGCCGCTCAAAGCTGCGCCTATGGTGCGCGAACACCGCCTATACCAGGCCGACTGGCTCATGCGCTATTACGGTTTCAAGGGTGAAGAGCTGACTACGCCTGACCAGCCCAACCTCGACCTGACGCAGGACCCCAAGCTGACCTGGGCGCTTGCGCACCGCGAGTTCTTCCCTGTGGATGTAAACCATTCCACGCGCGAGGTGCTGCTGCGTGTGCCGGGCATCGGCTACTGCAATGTCGAACGCATCCTGCGCATCCGCGCATACCACCCGCTGTCGCTCGACGATCTGCGCAAGCTCAATGTGCGCATCAAGACGGTATCGCCCTTTGTCACCACAACGGATCACCTGACACCGACCGCAGCGCTCGACTCGCTCGCACTGCCGTCACAGATGATCATCCCCGCGCAGATGCAGCTGTTCGACGCAGCAGCCATGGCAAGCACGGGCCAGCTGTAATGCTCAGCCTCGCTTCCCGCATTCGCATAGAGCCCGAGTTTGCCGCGTGGCGCGAGCAGGCGCGCTTGCTATTGCGCGAGGGTATCGCCCCCGATCAGGTCGAACTCATCAGCGAGGAAGATGACATTGCGCTGACGCTCGGTTTCGCACCGCCGCTGCAGCCTGACCCTTCCCATGCAGTCACAAAACCGTCTGTTCCGAAAGCCTTTCTCGACCTCGCGGAGATCGTAGCTTGCCACAACGACCCGGAGCGCTGGCAGCTGCTCTACCGCGTGCTGTGGCGTCTGCAAGTGCAACGCACGCTCATGGCCGATGAGCTCGACGAAGACATAGCCCGCATGCGCCGCATGGACCACCAGGTACGCCGCGACCTGCACAAGATGCACGCCTTTCTGCGCTTCCGCATGGTGGAAGACGCGGGAACCGAACACTACATCGCCTGGTACCGGCCTGACCACCGCATTCTTGCCCTGGCAGTTCCCTTCTTTGCCGAGCGCTTCGCCATCATGCGCTGGACCATCCTGACAAGCTATGCCTCGGCTAGCTGGGACCCGGAAACGCATCGTGTTACCTGGGGGCCAGGCGTGCCGCGCTCACAAGCCCCACCACCCGACGAGCTTGAAAGCATGTGGCGCTCCTACTACGGCTCCATCTTCAACCCGGCGCGGCTCAACACGCGCGCCATGAAGGCTGAAATGCCGGTACGCTACTGGGCTGAACTTCCCGAGCTCAACATCCTTCCACAGTTGCTCAACGACGCGGACCGCCGCGTGGGAACCATGATGGAACAACAGCAGTCGCTGCTTAGCAACACCTACGTGCCCTTGGACCACACACTCCCTGTATTGCGCGATGCCGCGCCACGCTGCGAAGGCTGCGAGCTGTACAAACCGGCTACCCAAATCGTGTTCGGCGTGGGCCTTGAGCATGCGCCGTTGATGCTGGTAGGTGAGCAGCCCGGTGATGAGGAAGACAAGCGCGGCCTGCCGTTTATTGGTCCCGCAGGCCGCGTGCTTGACCAGATCATCGAAGAGCTGGGCTTCAACCGCGCGGAAATGTACGTCACCAACGCCGTCAAACACTTCAAGTTTGTGCAGCGCGGCAGCCGCCGCATCCACGAGTCGCCCAAGCTGAGCGAGGTGACCGCCTGCCGCCCCTGGCTGCTGGCGGAGCTTGACGCTGTCAAGCCGAAGATCGTGGTCTGCCTGGGTGCTACCGCTGCCAAGTCCCTGCTGGGGGCCAAGTTCGCGCTGATGAAAGATCGCGGCAAGGTGGTGGAATCACCCTACGCACCCCGCGTGATTGCGACAATTCATCCCTCTGCCGTACTACGCGCTGAGGGCGATACCAAGCGCGTTCTCTATGAGTTTATCAAGCAGGATCTTGCGTTGGCCGAGCAGCTGGCCATGCGCGAAGCAAGTTAAAGCCCGGCACATAATGCCGGGCTTGACTTCAAAGGATTTCGGTCAGGGTAGTAGCCATGTTGCTGCCACGATCCATATTGCTAACCCCGATCCATACTGCTAACCCTGATCCATACCGCTACCTAATCCAACCGGTGTCATCCTGAGCGAAGCCGAAGGATCTGCTTTTGCTTTGCTCTTAAAAATTGACGGTCGGCGCAGTCTTTGCACCCTGGTCTGCCTGGAAGTAGTTATTATCCGTATGAAACCCGGCCATCCCGGCCCACACGCTCGCCGGAAACTGCTGAATGTACGTGTTGTAATCCTGCACAGCCAGGTTGTAACGCCGACGCTCAACAGAAATCCGATTCTCCGTGCCCTCAAGCTGATCCTGCAGCTCCAGAAAGTTCTGATTCGCCTTCAAGTCCGGGTAGCTCTCGCTCAATGCCAGCAAGCGGCCGATCGCGCCGTCGAGCTGCCCATTTGCCTTGATCTTGCTTGCCGGGTCCTGCGCGTTCAGCAATCCGGCACGCGCGTTCGCAATATCGCCGAACACCGTCTCCTCATGCTTGGCATAGCCCTTTACGGTGTTTACCAGGTTCGGGATGAGGTCTGCGCGCCGCTGCAGCTGCGTATCAATCTGCGCGAATTGCGCCTGCACCTCATTGTGCTTGCTCACCATGGTGTTCTTGGCACCGACATAGTTCATAAAAATAAGAACCAGTACCGCAACCAGTCCCAAACCGACAATCGTTCCACGTTTCATGCTTGCTCCCTTTTCCTAATAACTTCCACCGGCCCCGCCGCCGCCCGTACCGCCGCCGCCGAAGCCGGAAAATCCATCCCCGCCATTGTCATCGTCATCCCGCCCCCTGCCACCGCCGCCCCCACCGAAACCGCCGCTAAAGAAGATGCCCAGCAGAAACGGCAACATGCCTGTGCGCGCCGCCAGAAAGAACAAAAAGATAAAGATGCCGATCATCACCAGCAACTGCCCCGGCGCAAGTTGCGCAGGGCGGTTGATAGGCGCAAGCTGCGCGCGCGGCTCGCTAAGCGATACACCCGCATCCCCGGCGATCAACCCGGCTACCTGCTCCGCGCCCAGCGTCACGCCTTCATCATTCTGGCTTACGCGCAGGTACTGCTCCATCTCCCGCGCTATCACGCCCGCCTTGGCATCGGTGATCACACCTTCAAGCCCATAGCCGGTAGAGATAAACAACTTCCGGTCGCCGATTGAAACCAGCACGATTACGCCGCGATCCGTGCCCTTGGCCCCTACCTTCCATGCATCTTCAAGCTGCACGGCATAGTCGGCGATAGCTTCGCCATCTGTATTTTGTACAGTTACGATTGCCATCTGCGCATGTGCCTGCTGCTGGAGTGCGCCGCAAAGCTGGTCAATATGCTGAATGGTCCCGCCCGAGAGTACATGCCCGTCATCACTGACGAAATCCGTAGGTCGCGGCAGGTCCTTTACCGCCTGTGCATGGCACAAGGAGGCAACAGGTAGCAGGGTAAACAGCATGGCGAGAAGGCGTAAGCGCAACATCCATCCCTATTGTACGGAGGGCGGCTTCAACCTGGACATAAAAGCGCCCCCGTAAGTAGGCGCTTCATGGCTGCATACCTGCGCAGTGTCTAGCTTTGAGTCACATTGTGCGCCTGCGCGACTTGATCTTCTCCAAATGCATGTCGATCATGCCTTTACCCTACATTGCCGCGCTTTGGAGCGAGTAGCCGTGCAGCCGTGTTGTCCTCGGAGCTTGCGCGACCGGCGGCGCGTGCTGTGTCTTTTCTGAAGCACTCATGCTCTCAGAATACTTCTAGGAGGTTGCCTTGGACTTTTGAGGGGATCCGCGGATCGCTGTTACGAGGCGGTAAGCAAGCACGCTGCTGAAGAAGTGTAGAAACGTTCTCCGTTGACGGCGGGCAACGCAATGTCCCTTTCCTGCTCCTTACTGAGTGTGGCAATAAAGGCATAAATACGCCGCCAACCATTTATTAAGCTATCAAGGAGAACAAGAATGCGAAATACAACCAATCGGGGATTTGCATCAGCAGGTATGGTTCTGGTGCTGAGCCTGGGCACCGCACTTGCGCAGACGGGCACCGGCAGCCAAACACAGACTGCCCCGGGTGCCGGCACATCAGGTTCTATGTCGGGGATGAATATGCCGGGCCAGGCATCCACGCAGGACAAGATGTTTCTGAAGGCTGCGAGTGATGGCAGCTTGTTTGAGATCAAGACCAGCCAGCTTGCTTTGCAGAAGAGCAACAGCGCTGATGTAAAGCAGTATGCCCAGCAGATGATCGACGATCACACTAAATTGATGGAGCAGATGAAGCCGGTAGCGGCGGAAGCCGGCGTAACACCGCCGACTGACCTGGTGAGCAAGCTGCATAAGACCGAATACAAAAAGCTGCAGGGCTTGAGCGGTGACGCCTTTGACCAGGCTTACATCAAGGCGCAGTTGATGGACCACCAGCAAACAGAGAAAGCTTTCAAAACCGAGGAAAGTGCCGGGCAGCTGGCAGATGAGAAAGCGGCCGCCACGCAGGGGCAGCCCATCATTGATGATCACATGCAGAAGATTCAGCAGATCGCACAGGCGCACAACGTGTCGACCAGCGGTATGTAGCACCACTACAGCGCATTACCTTCAGGAACGGCGTCCGCTACCCAGCGGACGCCGTTCCGGTTTCTGCTACGGAGTTCTGTACAGCAGAATGTGAATTATGTTTGCCGCACATCCTCCGGTATCAGCCGCTGAGTGTATGCGGGGGCCTGCTACGTAAGGCGCTAAAAAGCCGCTCCGCATTGCTCGCCATGCACCGGCACAAGACGACGGTATTCTGGAACCATGAGCTTTCCCGCCACACCGCCCATCGCACGCAAGGAACTGAAAACCACAGCCATGCACGGCTACACACTGCACGATGAATACTCCTGGCTGCGGGACAAGGAAAGTGAGGAGGTGCTCACCTACCTGCGAGACGAAAACGCCTACACCGACAGCAGCATGGAAGGGACCCAGCCGCTGCAGCAAACGCTGTACGCTGAACTGCTATCGCACATCAAGCAGACCGATGTCAGCGTGCCCACGCAGGAAGGCGAGTACTGGTACTACGCGCGCACCACCGAGGGCTCGCAGTACCCGGTGTACTGCCGCAAGCGCGGCACGCGCGAAGCGTTTGAAGCGGCAGCCGAAGAGGTCATTCTCGATGTGGAAGCACTCGCCGCCGGGCAGAACTTTATGTCCATCGGCGGCATGGATATCTCGGACGACGGCAACCTGTTGGCCTACTCAACCGATACAACCGGCTTTCGTCAGTACACGCTGCACATCAAGGATTTACAAACAGGCGATCTGCTACACGGTCAGGTCGAGCGCGTAGGCTCCCTCGTCTGGGCGGCAGACAACCGGACGCTCTTTTACACAGTGGAAGATGAGGAGCAAAAGCGGCAATTTCAGCTCTACCGGCACCTGCTCGATACCGATCACACAGAAGACGCGCTGGTGCTTGAAGAGCCTGACGAACGCTTCAACCTGGGTGCGGGCC
>CAXSFX010000215.1:0-5581 GCA_964236655.1 uncultured Acidobacteriaceae bacterium
CATCTGCTTGACGACGTCCACAATGTAGGGCTTCCAGTTGCGCATGCCCACGTAGACCGGAACGCCGAGTGCCTCGCTCAGCAAGCGACCCTGCTCAAGCGTGAGCGCGGTGAGCGGGCTTTTGCCGATCAGGCCGTAGCGGTGCGTGATCTCCTCTATAACAGAGTCAGGCATGGGGCGGCCGCTCACCACATTGCTCAGGTACTTGGGGATGTCGGCCAGCTCGTCCGGTGTGCCATGGGCCAGCAGCAGTACGGCGCGTTTTGCTTTGGGCAGCTCAGGCATGGGGTGCGCTCCTTGGCATGGTGAGAGTTTTATCGTTGTGAAAGTTGCCGGACGGTGCGGACCACATGCTGCACATGCTCGACCGGCGTACCGGGCACAATGCCGTGACCGAGGTTGAAGATGTGGCCTGCGCGGCCATCGGCCTCAGCCAGAATGGCGGCCACACGGCGGTCGATCAGTTCAGGCTCGGCAAACAGGGTGATGGGATCGAGATTGCCTTGCACGGCGCAGCTGTAGTCGAGCTCGTTCCATGCCTTGGCGAGCGGCGTTCGCCAGTCCAGGCCGAGCACGTCCGCGCCGGTCTCGCGCATGGCTGGCAGCAGTGTTGCCGTGTCCACGCCGAAGTAGATGACCGGCACGCCCATGGCCTGCACGGCGCGCACCAGTTCGCGCGTGATGGGGAGTACAAACTCGCGGTAGTCGGCGGGGGCCAGCGCGCCTGCCCAGGAGTCGAAAATCTGGATCACGTCGGCTCCGGCATCAACTTGCTGCTGTGCGTAGGCGCGCAGCACGGTCACCAGCTTTTCAAGCAGCAGCTGCCAGGCCGCGGGGTCGCGGTACATCATGCTTTTGGTGTGGATGTACTGGCGCGAGCCGCAGCCCTCGATCATGTAGCTGGCCAGGGTAAACGGCGCGCCGCAGAAGCCGATGATGCCCAGCGCGTCGTCAGTATCGTCATGCGTCCGATGCTCAAAGTGGGCGGCCACGGTGCGAATCGCCTCGGCAACATAGCCCAGCTCGTCGGCACGGTCTGTTCGCAGGGCTTCTACAGCTTCAAGGCTGCGCATGGGGTGGTGCACCACCGGCCCCTCGCCTGCAAGAAATTCAAACGGCAGCCCCATGCACTCAAACGGCAGCAGCAGATCGGCAAAGATGATGGCTGCATCCACGCCCAGCTTTTCAGCAGCGGTGATGGTGACTTCGGCGGCGAGCGCGGGCTGCTTGCAGATCTCAAGCAGCGAGTGGTGCTTGCGCACTGCCTGGTACTCGGCCATATAGCGGCCCGCCTGCCGCAGGAACCAGACCGGCGTACGGTCAACCGGGCGGCGCAGGCAGGCGCGGATGAAGCGCGAAGAACGGGCTTGCGGCTGCGAAGGCTTATGACCGACGGGCTCACCCCCGACCTCGCCGATGCCGGAGCGCGCTTGAAGTTCAGGGCTTAGGGTGCTGCTTGGGGACGGAGCTGATTTGTTGGAAGTCATGGAGTCGCTAGCCCGAGGGTAGCACCCGGGCCCCAGGCTCGTGAGGCTCGGGTAAGCTCCGCTTTGCTGCTGCGGTAAAGCTCTTTACAACTTCAAAAATATGCGCCGTCGGTACAACACCAGCATAGGCACCCAACACACAGCCACGAACGCGAGCGAGTACAGCAGCGAGCCCACAGCAGGCGATCCCACCCCTGCAAACCAGTGCCTATAGGCATACTGCCCTAAAGGCTGGCGACGGAATTTGAGCAGCATGCAGGCCCCTGCAAGGAGCTCGGCAAATACATAACTGGTGATGGCATTGCGGCCGAATATCAGCAGCGGCGTCCAGCCTCGTCCGCGCAGCCCGCGCACCTCGCACAGCCAGAAGAACAGCGCGAGCAGCAGCAACGACCAGCCGCCTGCCCACAGCACGTAGGAGCTGGTCCACATCTTCTTGTTGATGGGGAACGCAAGATTCCACCAGCCGCCCAGCAGCAGCAAGATTAAACCCGCAACCAGCAACCCTGCAGCTTTGCGCCGCAAGGAAGCGCCGGTACGCAGCCAGATGCCTGCCAGCATTCCCAGGATCAGCGTGCTGACAGCGGGTATGGTACTCAGCAGCCCTTCCGGGTCGCGCGTGCCCTCATACAGGCGGCCCGGCAGCAGCTTGCGGTCCAGCCACGCTACCAGATTGTTGTCCTTGTCCAGCAGCGGTACGTCGCGCAGAGGCAGGCCATGGCCGGGCACAGGCACAAAGCGCAGCAGCAGCCAGTAGCCCAGCAGGCAGCCGCCAAGTGCTGCAAGTAAAGTCCACACTCGGCTGCGTCCGTCATGTGTAACGGCCAGCAAAATGCTGCCTGCGCCAAAGCACAGCGCAATGCGCTGCAGCACGCCGTAGATGCGGATAGTGTGCCAGGGAAATAACGGGAACCCGCTCAGCATAAAACCTATGGCAAAGAGCAGCAACGCCCGTTGCAAAGCATGTCGCAGGAAGTTAGCGCGCGACTGACCGGATGCTTCACGCCGGGCATACGACAGCACCATGGATACGCCCACCAGGAACAGAAATGTGGGGAACACAAGATCCGTGGGCGTAAAACCGTTCCAGTCGGCATGTTCGAGTGCCGGGAACCCCACGCGGCTATCGCCGGGGTCGTTCACTAGGATCATGAAGCCGATCGTGAGTCCCCGCAACAAATCGACGGAAAGCAGGCGGCCATTTCGTGGCTGCTCGGTCATCCCGGTGCCCGGAGCTGCATACGCTTCTATATCCATGTTCCGCACCCTGTTGCCTAATAGCAAATTGAGCCAAACTTGCGTCTGCGGAGCATGCTACAGGGTTTCAGCGGACGCATGTACAAGTGCGCTGTTCAGAAGGTCAGCCGCCTTCCACTTTGCGCCGGGCAAATAGCTGCTTTTATCAAAAAACCAAAAATGAGATTTTCTTTGTATTTCACATGACTTGACTTTATTGTTGCTTGCAACAAGCTTTCGCTGTTCATCTTTGCTCCAAATGATCATTCTTAGCGCCCAGCCAAGAGGCGCAACCTAAAAAACACCACTTTCGGAGACTCCACAATGCGCAATTCCCTCTCACAACGCCGGTTGACGTTAGCCGCGATCACCCTTGCCGCAGTTGTTCCCGGCGGGGCACAAACCATCACCGGCTCCATCAACGGCACTGTGACCGACCAGGCCGGGGCTGTGGTGCCTAACGCGAAAGTCATAGCCACCAACGTAGCCACCGGGGTGGCCACGCCTACTACAACCAATGGCGCGGGCGACTACAACATTCGCTTCCTGCAAATCGGCCAATACATCGTCAGCATCGACCAGCCCGGTTTCGGTCAGCAAAAGGTTGGGCCTATCACCCTTGAGGTGGACCAGGCAGCCAAGGTCAATGTGAAGCTGACGGTCGGGTCGGATGCGACCCAAGTCAAGGTGAACTCGGACTTGCAGCCGATTCTTGACTCTGATAATTCCACGGTAGCAACCACTTTCACAGCAAGCACGATCGAGAACCTGCCGTTAAACGGCCGCAATTTTTCATCCATTACGCAGTTCGTGCCCGGCGCGGTTGCCACGTCGCCGCAAGGTTTCACCGGCGCCAACGGTATTGAGCGGGATACAAACCAGAGCGGCCAGGTAGCCGTGAACGGCAACCGCAACCAGACGAACAATTACCTGCTTGACGGCGTCGAGATCAACGAGACGCTGAACAACACGATCGGCTATAACCCGGCTCCCGAGTCCATCGGCAACCTTACTGTCATTACGTCCAATGCGGACGCCGAGTACGGCAACGCCAACGGCGGCGACGTCCTGCTGGTAACGCAGAGCGGCACCAACCACCTGCACGGCCAGGCATATGGATACCTGCAAAATGAAAATCTGAACGCAAATTCATGGCCTAACAACCTGAGCGGCGTTGCGCGGCAGCCTTTCAACCAGACGACCTTCGGCGGCACCCTGAGCGGTCCGATCAAGCGCGATAAATTGTTCTTTTTTGTCGACTACGAAGGCTCCCGCTACCATCGCGGCGGCAATCAGAGTGCGGGCGTTTTTACAGCGGCACAGCGCCAGGGCGACTTTTCTTCCCTGCTAGTACATACAGTTGCAAACCCTAATGGCATACAGCTGTTCCACTACGTACCGGGGCAAGGGCAGGTCCCGTATGCAAATAATCAGGTTCCAGTGACAAATCCAGCGGCCATCTACCTTTTTGCCCATCCTGAGCTTTATCCGCTTCCGAACAATCCGGTAAATTTGGCGCTTGATCCCACGGGCGTACTGAACAACTACCAAGGTCATTATCGGCAAACAATACGCAATGACCAAGGCGACGTAAAGATCGACTACACCCTGAGCCCGCGCGACAACATCTTTGCGCGCTACTCGCAGTCGGACGCAAGCGATGCGCAACCTGTAGCTCCGCTCCTTGTCACATTTCCGACGAGCAATGCATTTCCCTTCAAGGGCATAGCACTGAATTACGTCCACACTTTTTCGCCTGCAATCATCAATGAAGTCCGGGTCGGCTACTCGCGGGTACGGTTCATCCAGGGCGTTCCACAGGACCCGACAGGAGCCTTCGGCCTGAATGGAAACAACCTGCTCGGTATCAACGCTGCCCAGGTCTACCCGGGCTTTGCCGCGCTCAACTTTGCTTCTACGGGCAGCTTCAGCGGGGGCACGGCTGCCGCGGACGCGCCGACAACTATCGGCAATTCAGGTATTTCTACAAACTTTATCGACAACACGTTTACCTATGCCGATGACTTCACCATCGAACGCGGCAAGCAAACCTTCAAGCTTGGTGTGGAGATTTTGCGTTACCAGCAGAATAGTTTCTACCCCGGCAATGATGGAGCCCTGGGAACCTTCGGCTACTCGGGCAACTTCACTTCGGGCACAAGCGGAGGAACCCGCTTCAACGGCTACGGTGGCGCTGACTTTGTAACAAACCAGGCGTTCTCCGCCAATGTCGGCTCCGTGGTCGGCCGTACGGGCCAGCGCCAGTACCGCGATGCCGGTTTTATCCAGGATGACTGGAAGGTGACCTCGAAGTTCACGGCCAACCTCGGTCTTCGTTATGAGTATGACCAGCCTATCTACGAGGTCAACAACAAGCAGGCCAATGTGGACCTGGCAACCGGGCAGGTATACCTTGCCGGGCAGGCAGGCGCGGGAGCTGTTTTCGGCGACAGCCGCGCGCTCTATCACCCCGTCTATACGCAGTTTGTGCCGCGCATCGGCTTCTCATGGCAGCCGCAGCAGCGCATTGTGTTTCGCGGCGGTTACGGTATTACAAACTACTTTGAGGGTACCGGAGCCAATCTCCGGCTAAACTTCAATCCGCCGTTCCAGACCTCGTTTGAGGCGACCGCACTCACCCCGACACCCACATCCCCCGGCACTCCCTTTGCGGTTCAGGGAGGCTTTGCGACAGCGATAGGTAACGCCAATGCATCCATCGGCACCTACCGGGCTTGGGACAACAATATCCGTCCCGCTTACATCCAGGAGTTCACCTTCTCGAATGAAATTCAGCTGGATAACCAGACGTCCATTTCCATGGCATACCTGGGGCAGCTCGGCCAACACCTGATCGA
>CAXSFX010000216.1:0-5540 GCA_964236655.1 uncultured Acidobacteriaceae bacterium
ACGGAAACGGGCGAGCTGCACGACATGGTGCGGACGCCGATCACCGGCAAAACCCCCCGCTATATCACTCTGGACCCGACGGAACGCTGGTTGCTGACTGCGGATGAAGACTCGGACAGTATTGAAGTATTTCCTCGTGACCCGAAGACGGGCAGGCTTGGCGCGCGGGCGGCAATGGTGACGCAGACCAAGCCGCAATGCCTGGTGTTTGTCTAGCTAGGACGGCCGCAATGCGCTTGCCCTGCGACATGCCCTATCTAGAATAGATTTACCTTGGTACTCCTCTAGGACGGCTCTCCATTACGAGCCTCGGGACCTTACGCGCTCGCCGCGGTAAGTACAGAGGCTGTTACAGATTCAAGCCTTTGCGCAGTCAGCGTCACCAACGTGCAGGTGGAACGGTCACGAAGCAGGCGCGAAACCAGCGCGGTATGCATGGCGTGGCCGGCGCGTTCCGCTACCACATGGCCCAGAATCTGGTGCCCGGCAAGCGCGAGGTCGCCGATAAGGTCAAGAATCTTATGACGTACAAATTCGTCAGGGTAGCGAAGTGGACCATTGACGACACTTCCATTTGCGACAATGATGGCGCTTTCATCCGATACGCCGCGAATCAGGCCCATGTCGCGCAGCTTCTGCTCGTCTTCCCGAAAGCCGAAAGTACGTGCCGGGGCAATCGCTTCTCCGTAGGACCCGGATGCCAGGTCAAGTGAAAGCTGTTGGCGTCCGATAGGTGCGGCGAAGTCAATGGCGTAGGAGATGGAGTAACCTTCACCCGGGTATACCGCTAGAAACTTGTCGCCGTCGCGGATTTCAACTGCCTTGAGGATGCGAAGGTACTCCCGTCGCCGCCGCTGTAGCCGCAAGCCGGTACTCTCAATAGCTTGCACATACGGCAAGGCGGAACCGTCAAGAATCGGCAGCTCCAGGTTGTCAAGTTCAATGATGACGTTATCTATGGAGAGCCCGGTAAGGGCAGAGAGCAGGTGCTCGGTTGTAGAAATGAGCACCCCTTGCCGCATGAGGCTGGTGGCGTAGGAAACCCGCGCCACATTGCGTCCGGTCGCAGGGATTTCAAAATCATCAAGATCGGTACGGCGAAATACGACACCCGAGCCGGCAGTGGCAGGAAGCAGCCGCATGGAAACAGGCGCTCCACTATGAAGACCGATGCCTGCAAAGGAAAGCGGGGCAGCGATGGTCTGCTCAAAACAGGTGCGATCAGAAAAGCGTGTGATCTCAGGCAACGCAATGGCTCCACTCAGTCGCAGATTCTCTTACCTTGCCGTGAGAGTAATTGCCCTCTATGGAAGATTACTGTGGCAAAAATGCAACAGGTTGTCCATGAGAAGCAAGGGAATCTGGGTCGCCAACTGTTGTTCTGTATGCAGCTTCAATCGTTAGGGGAGGAAAGGGGGAGCTGCTTCCGTTCGAACGAGACTGCCTAGCTGTCCGGAGCAACGCCCATCGCGGCCAGCATGGTCGTGACCAGCGCAAGCGGCATGCCGACAACATTGCTGTACTCTCCATGAATGTGCGGGACCCAGCGAGCGGCGCGGCCCTGGATGGCATAGCTGCCTGCCTTGCCCATCGGCTCGCCGGTAGCGATGTATGCGGCAATTTCAGCTTCACTCATCGTAAGGAATGTGACATAGGTAAGAGCAGCAGCGACTTCAGTTCGCTCTGGCCCGCACACGCAAACTCCGGTAATGACCTGGTGCGTTTTGCCGCTGAGCAGCCGCAGCATGCGGGTGGCATCCTCCGCGTCTTGTGGCTTGCCGAGCAGCTCGCCGGTGGGTGCCAGTACAACTGTGTCAGCACCCAGGATGACGTGATCCGGCATGGTTTGCGCGACGGCCTCCGCCTTGGTACGGGCCAGTCGGATGGCAAGCGCTACAGCGTCTTCACCGGGGAGCGGCGTTTCATCAGTCTCAGTTGCCTGTATGTCGAACGTAAAGCCGGCCTGAAGCAGCAGCTCACGGCGGCGTGGGGATGCAGAGGCTAATACAAGCTGAGGCATGGGTTTTAAAAGCCTGCCGGAGCCGCGAGACCGGCCCGTACTCCGTCCTGCATTGCAAAGCCCCAGGCCATGCCGGGCGTGTTGTGGGCAATGCCGACGCGGCCGGTACGGTCCATCAAGATCAAACCGCCATGGCCTCCCAGGCGGCGGTACAGGTACGCGATGGCATCGGTTGCAGCCTGATGCGGCGCGGCACCGGCTTCTACGCGGTCGGCAGCCCACTTGCCCAGTACCAGCTTCATGATCGGTTCGCCCCAGCCGGTGAGCGATACGGCGGCACTCTCATTGTCGGCATAGCAGCCGCAGCCGATCAGGGAAGAATCTCCGACGCGGCCCGGCGTCTTGTTGAGGGTGCCTCCGGTAGATGTACCGGCGGCAAGGTTGCCGTGCAGGTCGAGTGCAACCGCGCCGACTGTGTCATGGCTGTTCCAGCTTTGGGGGGAACCGGCAAAGCTGGTATCAGGTAGGCCGGCTTGCTCCTTGGCTTGTGCTTTGCGCAGGTTCTCTATCTCGCGCGGCACTATCAGCTCGTTGTTATCAATCAACGATGTGCCGTGCGATGCGGCAAACTCTTCCGCGCCTTGCCCCACAAGGTACACGTGCGGGCTGCGTTCCAACACCAGGCGAGCCGCCTGAATAGGGTTGCGCAGGCGCTCCACACAAGCCACGCCGCCGGCGCGCAGGCTTGCACCTTCCATCAACAAAGCATCCAGCTGCACGCGACCGTCGCGGGTCAGGAACGCGCCCCGTCCGGCGTCGAATGTCTCGTCATCTTCAAGCACGGTGATGGCGGCGGTCACCGCATCCATTGCTGTCGCACCGGCTTTTAGCAGTGCGTAGCCTGCATCAAGCGCGTTGCGCACACCTGCCTCATGCGCGGCACGCATGGCCTGCGGAATAGCCCAGGCACCGCCGTGTACTAGCAGAAGCGGTTTAGCGGGGTGAGGCATGCGGGCTCCAGTTCAGGCAAATTCGAGCAAGGCAGATCCTTCGCTTCGCTCAGGATGACCCTGTCTTCAGGATGACATCTTTTCCATGCGACAACGCCTTGGACATAGATCGGCCATGAGATCGGCAATGGATGGAGGCAGACACGAGAGGATCAGCGGCGAGTACGCGGTGCGGGAACCATTGTCTTGGTCATCTCATATGTATACGCAATGCGGTGAATAACCGTAATCGTCGATAGAATCGCCAGCACCCAAAGCACCGGTGCCATCAAGCCCCAGCGCGCAAACAGGGCACCCAGCAAAACCAGCACAATCCGCTCCGGACGCTCCATAAAGCCCACCTTGCACTTGCCGATCAGCGCCTCAGCGCGAGCGCGAGTGTAGCTCACCAGCAGTGAGGTGACCATGACAAACGCTACCAGTCCTACATAGAAAAAGCGGTTGCCGCGTGCGTAATAAACGAGTAGACCGAAGAACAGCGCAACATCCGAGTAGCGGTCGATCACCGAATCAAAAAACGCGCCGAAGACCGTCACCTGGTTGGTCTGCCGTGCGACGCGGCCATCGACCATGTCGAAGATACCTGCACCGATAATGACCAGGCCCGCATACAGAAACATGCGGACAAAATTGCGCTCGTTGGCATAGCCGAAGAAAAGTGCTGCGCCGATGTTGATGAGCAGCCCGACGAAAGTCAGTACATTGGGCGAAATGCGGGTTAGGGCCAACCCATTGACAATGGCCTGCAGCAGTATGGAACAGGCACGACCGAAAGCCCCGGTCCAGGTGTTTTCGCGCGATGCTGAATGTGGAGAGTCAGCCATGATCAGTCGCTCCGGTGTGGGCGGACGGCGATTTGCTTCCCTCAGATTCATTGGCTTCCAGCGGTTTGGGACAACATTACTGGACGATGTCGTGAATCGTTGTGAATTTTAGAACTTCCATCTCACGATTTCCATTGGGCGTGACCACGATAGCCATGTCCCCGGTCTGCTTGCCGACCAGTGCCTTGCCGATAGGCGAGGTCGTCGAGATCAATCCTTTTTGCACATCGGACTCTTCACTGGTGACTAGCCTATACTCGATCGTTTCAGCCTTGGTGGAATCGAATACGGTCACGCGTGAGCCGAACGCTACTTTGTCGTGCGGGATATTTGAAAAGTTGACCAGCGCAAGCTCGCCCATGCGCTTCTTCATTTGGCCCAGCCGCGCATTGACAAACACCTGGCGCTGCTTGGCCATGTGGTATTCGGCGTTTTCGCTCAAGTCGCCAAGTGAGGCAGCTTTCTTGATCTCCTGCGGCAGCTCATGGGCAAGCTCGTGCTCCAGCTGGCGGATTTCATCGAGCAGCTTCTTTTTAATGTGATCGGGAATGGAATTGTTGATCGGTTCAGGCATGGTTTGAGTTCCGGTTTGATGTTTACTGAAACGGGCGGTATTGCACGCCCGAAAAAGTGATTATACCTGTCCCTTGTCACGGTCTGCGTCAGGGTTCAAATGGTTCAAACAATTCAAACGGTTCCGATGATGCAAGTCGCGGTGCGAATTTAGAAAGCTCTCAAGTATGAGCACGGCAGCTACCTGGTCCACGACAGCACCATGCTCCTGCCTCGGACGCCCAGCTTCATAAAGCATTGCGTGCGCCTCGCGTGTGGTCAGGCGCTCGTCCCACAAGTGGATTGGAAGTCCTGAAAACCCGCCCAGCTCTGCGGCCAATGCCTGTACCTTGGTCCCTTGCAAGCTCGGGCTGCCGTCCATGTGCAAAGGGTTGCCGACCACAATGGCCGAGCAGCCGTATCGTCGTGCCAGGCGAGCCAGCGAACGGACGTCCTCACGCGGGCGCTTGCGATATAAGGTCAGCACCGGCTGCGCAGTCAGGCCCAAGCCATCACTCACGGCCACACCGATACGCTTGGAGCCGACATCGAGGCCCAGCAGTCGTGGTGCCGAAACTGTTTCCTCCAGGCTCTCCATAGTGCAATGCTACTGCGTCGGGAAGACAGCTTAAAATAGACCCATGCGCAGGTTATTGGCCGTGCTGCTGCTCGCAGTGCTGGGTGTTGCGGGATGGGCGGCATGGGTATTTACACGGGCAACCGGCCCCTTGCACGAGACCTTTGTTGAGATTGCCCCGGGTACCTCCACGCGCGGTATCGCTGAACAGCTGCATCATGCCGGGGTTACAAGATCCGCATACGGGTTTGAGCTTGTGCGGCTGCTCGGCGGCGGCTCCCTCAAGGCCGGCGAGTACCGCTTCGATCATCCGGTCCGGCTCACAGAGGTCTACCGGAGACTTGCCCATGGTGATGTGTACACAGTTGCGCTCACCATCCCTGAAGGAGCGAACCTGTTCGATATCGCCGGGCGGGTAGAGGCGGCAAGGCTCGGCACGCGCGACAGCTTCCTCAAGGCAGCACACTCGCAGACTGCGCTGATAGCCGCACTGGACCCGCATGCGGCGAGCCTTGAAGGCTACCTGTTTCCATCTACCTACAAATTTAGCCGCCGCACCTCGCCTGAAACCATGTTGCGCACCATGGTGCGGCAATTTCAGGTGCAGGCGTCGGCTC
>CAXSFX010000217.1:0-5461 GCA_964236655.1 uncultured Acidobacteriaceae bacterium
TGGTAACGCCGTGGTCGGTCTCGAAGGAGTAAAGGGTGCCTACGCCCTTGTCATTTGCAACAACAAGTTGTTGGTTGGCCGTGTCCAGCACGATTGAGGCGGGCGCATACGCCACCGGTATTGCGCCCAGGATCGGGTAGGCCGCACTGGGGTTCAGATCGACAACTGCAATCGCGTTCGCGTTGTAACATGCGACAAAAGCAATGTTCAGCTGCGAGTTGACGGCGATTGAGACCGGAGCTGCGCCATAAGCCGGCTGGCTTTGGCCGGGTATGCCGATCGGCAGCGAGATGGGAATCGTCCGCTTCACCTTGTTGGTAGTCGTGTCGATGACTGAGAGGGTATCGCTGTACGCATTGGCGACCAGCAGTTCACCGCCGTGGAACGCCATGCCGGTCGGGTGCAGACCGGTCGATACAGTAGCAGTGACCTTCATCGAAGCCAGGTTCACCACGGAAACGGTACCGGTAGTCGCGGCGCCGATCGCCGGGTCGGCAACGATTTCAGTACCGGCGGAGTTGACCTGGAAGTCAGCCTGCGTAGCCGCCCGTCCGCCCTCATTGCTGATGTAAGCGGTCGAGCCGTCCTGGCTGATCACTACGCTATGCGGCGCATTCCCCACGCGGATTTGCGCACCTTGCGTCGGCGTCTTCGCGGTCAAGTCGATCTTGGCCAGCGTGTTGTTCTGGTTCAGCAGGGCATATGCGCTCGTGCCATCGGGAGATAAGGCGACGCCGCCCGGATACGAGGTGGAAGGACTATAGAACGAGCCGCAGGGGTTGGCATAGGAGGCCGGCGGACTGTTCGGAAAGCACTGGATGAAGGAGCTGTTCGGCGGCACGCTGACTTGGGTGTTGTCGCTGAGCAATCCTTCTGCGGAAACGTTCGCGATGGTCACGTTGCTGCTGTCCTGGCTGAATACCAAGTGCTTGCCGTCTGCCGAGTACGCGATGCCGCTGTAGCTGCCGCTCGCATCTTTTCCAGAAGTGATGTAGTTCTGCAGGACATCGCCGGTGCGGGTGTCGAAGACCTCGACAGCCTGCATCGCGCCCATGGTCAGGACAGCAGCCGTGTGGTTACCGGCAACGGGATTGACCGCTACCGCCTTGGCGCGCACCCGGATGCCAAGGTTGACCTGTTTGCCGGCCGGGGTGATGATCTGGCCGCTGCTCACCACAAACGAGCCGTCCGGCTGCGCGCCGGTGGTGTAGGTGGGGAACGGTACGGACTGCGCCAACACCGGAATGCTCAAACCTGTTGCCAGCAGGCCGGCTAGCGGTCGCAGGCGGTTGATTCTCGAACGGTTTCGAGTTGCTTTTTGGTATGACTTTCTGGACATGGATGCTTCTCCCCGGTTGTCGATCACGCGATTCAAAAAAAGCCGACCCGCGATACAGAAATCTCGATCGCCGGTCACTAGCTAGGGGTTAAGAGACAAGCAGACAGTTGCGAGTGACGCTACCGGCTGCCGGATGTTCAGTTATTGGGGTAGACGAAAGCAAAAGTTATGATTTTGAGTGTGTATAGCTGTAGAGGCCCGAAATGGCTGTCAAGGTTTCAGGCTTATTTGCACTTAGCCCTTCTAATGCGCTAAGTATTGCAGGCGCTTACTTACAAACTCGTGACTGCCACATGACAGTTCTGTAATGTAAGTCGAAATTTTCTTATAAATTTAATCCCGCTACCTGACAAAATGTGACTGTATTTTTAGGCCTGTTCTGCGGGCACTACAGCACGTTCTAGATTAGTAGGGAGCTCAATTCAGCTTGGTGACCGGGAGCGCCGGTCATGAGATAGCTCTATGCAGAGCAATTCATAACAATTTCGTTCAAGCCCGATTACAGTCAAGCAAGATCGGCCATTTCTTCCGGGCCATCATCGGCGAGCGCACGGAGGGCACCTAGCCATGGTTCATAGCGTCGCCAGCGTCCGACGGAGTTGCGATAGATCGGCTGCCGGGCCTGCCACTTGCTGGGCGTCCTGACAGCGCGCTGGTTGCTTTCAGGGTGCATGCACCGCTCGTCCCATGCCAGGCCGCAGGCCGCGATGATCCGCCGGATCTCCGCTTCCGGTGCGCGGGTCAGCTGCTCGTAATCAACCTCGATGAAGCGGTCTGCCGGCAGCACCTTTCGCCAGTGATCCATAAGTCGCCGGTAGCTGCGGAAGTATTTGACCAGCTCCACCCCTCCGGTCGGGAACGGCAAACTCGGATGAAAGTGTGTCTGGTGAATCGACAGCGCTGTATCGAGCAGGTTGCGGCGGCAATGGATGATGGTCGCGTGCGGTAACGCCAGGTGAATCAGCCCGGCCCAGAGAAAGTTGAACGGCATCTTGTCGGTTACCCGGGCCGCGGCGGGCGCGATCGTGCGCAGCAAATCGAGATACGCTGCTGCCGTCTTCTTCAGATACGTCGCCTCGGTTCCCGCCGCGCCGGTGCTGTGCCACTCCGCCCTGTGCCACTCTGCCCCTCGCCCGTTCCAAAATTGCAACTCACCGGCACCCGCCACTTGGGGGTGGTTCGAGACGATCTGTTCGACCAGCGTTGTGCCGGAGCGCGGCATGCCGAGGATGAGGATCGGCGTTGCATCGCGGTTGCCAAGTTCGCTGCCGAGTTCGCTGCCGACCTGGGACGCCCGCGCCATCATTTCAGGTGTACAGCGGGCGATCATGCGGTCGATTTCAACATCAAACGCTGTCGAATTGAACATGGTAAAGCTCCGGCGCACGGCGTCTCCGGCATCCAGGTGCTGCATGGCCAGTGCATAGTCGCCGATATCGTCTGCCGCTTTGCCGAGTGCAAGGTGCAACCGCAGGCGTTGCGGCGCTTCCAGGCCGGGCGTGGCAAGCGCGGCTTCCATCGTTTCAAGCAGACCATCATCCCTCGTAATGGGGCGGCACCGCACAAGATCGTAGTAGCTCCCGGCCAGCAGCGGCGCAAGTGCGATTGCCCGCTCAAAGCAGCTGCGGGCTTCGTCAAAACGGCCGAACTCAGTCAGCAGGTTGCCCAGCAGATCGTGCGCCATGCCGTTCGCCGGGTCAAGCGCAAGCGTCTCTCGTTGTGCCTCTTCCGCTTCCTTGTAGCGCTCCTCAGTTAGCAGCGCTCGTACCTTTCCGAGCTGGCCGAAGCTGGTCGTGCCTCCGGTCTCCGCCGCACGGCGGAAGCAAAAGATCGCCTCATTACGATCGCCGAGCATGTAGAACAGCGCACCGGCACGGAACCATGCCTCGGTCAGCGAAGGAAGCAGCTTTGTCGCGTGATTGTAGGCAGCGATCGCTCCGCTCGTGTTGCCCAGCTTCTCCAAAGCGATACCCAGTCGGAAATGTGCATCCGCGTAGTGCGGATCGCCGCCGATGGCCAGCTCCAGTGCAGCGACGGCTTCCGGTAGGCGGTTGACCTCAAGGCAGGCAAGGCCCAGGTCGTGCTGGATGCTCGCGTTAGACGGCTGCAGCAGTGCTGCTTCGCGCAGCGGCGCAATTGCCTCAGCCGTTCGCCCATTCCTGAGCAACTGCGCGGCCAGTGCAAGCAGAGACGGAAGCTGCTGAGATGTAGTCGGGTTAGGAGACCGGAGCATAGCATGAACCTGGCGTGGGAGAGTAGCGGTAGCGAAGGAATCGCAAGCGCAATTGTTGCTGGTCCATAGTCTCCCAACCACGTTAATTTTGCGATAAGCCCTTCTACTAATCAATTGGCTCGGGCAAGCACACCATTCGGTACATCGGTATGGGCGTTCGGCAATCCATTGAGAACGACTTCAGTTGGCCGCTTGCCGATTTATGCAACAGAGCCCGCATCCCGAGTTTGATCGCAGGCGCACACAAGACGAGCTCCACGCTACTGTGCCTAACGACATGAAAACCTTGTCGAGATTCGCAAAATGTTGAGTTAAGGATGCTGACCACAAGCGCGTTTCATTTTCCTGCCGCTCATCGTCGTGCGGCAACGTCCGGCGGGTTGCTGCCGGCCCATAAAGCTTTCAACGAAGTCTTCAGCCCAGCCTACGACGCGCCCGTCAAATTGCTGACGGATACATACTCCAGAGCTACGCGCCGTACACCTGAGAACACGTCTCATCAAAAGTTTCTTGCCGGTTTGTGGACAATTGTCAAAGTTTAGAACACGCGCTTTTCTGTGTTGACAAGTGCCTTGAGGTCGAAGCTTAAACCCCCACTTAGGTTTTGCTGGTTGAAGTTCAAAACCCGCCCGCCAAAAGCATGCGTATAGAAGCCGAAGGCGGTCACAGTGGGATTGATCTTGTAAGACAGATGACTAAACACCCGATCGCCTTGACCATAGCTGTCTCCGTTCAGACTGAAGCCGTACGCGTGCAAAATGCGACTGCCATAATAAAGGGAGTAGTCCTTGTCAATGGATGCAAGCCCGATGTCGCCGCTGAGATGCGTGCCGAGCTTCTTCTCAAAAGATACGGCTCCACCTGAAGCACCCTTAACGACTAGCCCTTGAAGGTTGGTGGTGTTCAGGCGCTCATAGGCTTCAAAGCGAATGCCGTCCACGACTTTAAGCTCACTCGTTTTAACCGCAGCCGCTTCGCGCAGCGTATCGGTTCCGACCTGCCAGGTGTACTCGCCCGAGAAACCGACGCGCTCGTTCAGTTGTTTCTTTGCAAACACCTGCCGATAGTTGAAGTTCTTGAGACTTGACCCGCGGGTGAACAAGTTCGGCGCTCCGACGTCGCCGAAAAATGCATTTGTGTACCCGATCTCGTCAAAGAACAGGTGCTTTGCATCATGGATACGGATTCTTTCTCCTGACAGGTAGCCATCGTCATCGAAGGTAGTGATTTCAGTCGAAAGGCCACGCTCGAAGCCAAATGAACCGAACTCAGCGGTCACAGCCTTGACCGGCGTGGCGCTGAAGTACAGTTCTCGCATGTAGAACTGCCAGCCATTGGAATGCAGCCCCGAGATCATTGCTATCTCTGCGGGATGGGCTTGTACTGCTGCAATGATCTCCCCAACTTCGGCATTGTTGTAACCCTGCGTATAAAACGCTGACTCGCGGGTGCGCGCCATAAAACCTTCACCGGCGTAGTCCGCATAGGCCCAATTGAAGTAGCGGCCGGATGAAGCGCGGAAACCAACGGTATAGCGAGCTTGGGAGTCGAGCTTCACGCGACCTTCTACCAGGGAGCGCTGCTGGCCGTCTTCAAACATATGAAAGCCACCCTGGTCGTACGCATTGCGGTACCGCTCGCTGTGCGAAAGCGTCTTTAGATCCAGCCAGCGAGCAGTCCAAGGTGCGGCTTCTTTCACCGGCGCGGTTGCGGTCGTTGCAACGATGGCAGGCGCTGCGTCAGTGACAGCTTCAGTATGCGCGGCATGGAGCAAAACAGGCTGCTGAGCCGCAAGTGCGAAAGGAAGCGCAAAACCGATACAAGCAGTAGCCATCATCGCTAAAGAGGAAGAACTTCTCATAATCTGGAACCTTGATTGGATAAACTAG
>CAXSFX010000218.1:0-5437 GCA_964236655.1 uncultured Acidobacteriaceae bacterium
GAGGCAGGCGGTCCTTATGACCACGTACCGCCCGTACCGCATCATTCCAATGACTGGACAGATTTATCCATGGGTCCCTTGACAGATATTGCCAGCATTGCTGTAAATGCGGATGGCTATAACCCTTGTGCGCCGCCCGCGCCCGGTACCCCCACTACATACTGCGACGTGCCCGCCGGTGATCCCGGCGCGAATCCTTCGGATGCGGCTACAAAACAGGGATTTGCTGCGCAGCTTGGTTTTCGAGTACCGAATATGGTCATATCACCGTTCACTCGCAAGCACTACGTATCACACACACCCATGGACCATACCGCCATTGTGAAGTTTGTCGAGAACCGATTCATCGGCCCCAATGCCCATCTCACAGCTCGGGATGCTGCACAGCCTGACTTGCTTGAATTCTTTGATTTCACTCAAGCACCCTGGAGCATTCCACCTACGCCGCAAGTACCGTTTAGCAGCACCTCATCATGCCATCCAGCCAGCTTTGCGCCATAGTATAGGGGCGGTAGAACCATACCGTCCCTAGTCGCGCTTGATACTGCTCGCAACATAACCCGATCCGTTGAAGCTGGCTGTGACCGAAACATTCACCCCTTGCTGGACTTCCCCGCTCCCCAGGAGATTTCCGGGAGTGAATGAGATGTTGTAGCTGACACCATCGGTTCCATTGGCCACCACCATGTGTCCCGCAGGTAGGTCTAGCGAGAGCAGATCGCCGGTGAAAACAAAAGACGATCCGGGCCGTGCCAGGATAGCTACTTTGGTAGCTACACCCTGGCCCCGGTCACCTGGTTTGAAGTTAATAAGAACCAGGGAGTTTGTTGTAAGGTCGGCAGAAGCAGCTGGAATGGAAGAATGCCCATCCTGTTTCAAAAGAAGGATGGAAACATCAGCCGGCACACCAAACGTGACAGCCTGCCCGGTAAGATCGCAACGGACTTCGAGTAACCCTGAGCCAGTGTCATGTGCAAGGATCTGGCCCCGACATTCGCCTTCCGGCACTTTGGAAAGCATATGGATCTTGAGTGCGAACACACTGGTGCCATCGAGAGTAGTTTCCACCGAGGCGCGTTCCTCCGGCCGCAAGCTGCGCAAAGGGGCGCGTACGCCATCTCGATAGAGCTGCGTGCGAGCATCATAGAAAACCTTGATCGGTGAGCCGCCATATACCTTTAGCGTGAACTGATCTCGGACCGGGTCTAAGTTGCCGATCTTGCCGCCAAGTACCGTAGCTTTGCCTGGCGGACCGGGAGGGAGCTGCGGAACTGCTGAGGGCTTCGCAGGTTGCAGTGTCACGGCTGCTGCGCCCGTGTCCTGCGCATGCGCTGTACCGCCAAGTACAACAGCGGCAAGGACGCACTGGGCCAGGCATAGTTTCCATGGAAAAGCCCTGCACAGCACAGTTGTTCGAAATGGAATCACTAGGTTACCTAAGGAAGCCGCGAACTCTAGCGAGCGGGTTCTTTTCTAAAAGTTTATGTAGAGATAGCTGTATTCTATGGCAGCGGAAAGCACCTGCACAGGAAGTGTGATGTTACGAAGGTTACGATTGCCCCTTGCGGTACTTGCATCATTTTGCGTAGCCACGGTCTGTGGTGCTCAAGGTCTCCGGGCCAAAGAGCTACGCATCACCATACCTCGATACAGCAAGCTAACCCCGGTGCAGCAGCTCAACCGGGAAGGCGTGGAAGCTGCTCGCAAACATCAAATTGAGAAAGCGCAGTCTCTCTTCTTCAAGGCATACCTATTCGATCCATCTGATCCTTTCACGCTCAACAATCTGGGCTACGCCGCTGAGCTGCAAGGGGATGCGGAACGAGCCAACAAGTTTTATGCTTTGGCCGAAAAGCAGGATTGCGACGCAGTCATCGAGCTCAGCAGTCTAGACCAGCTCAAAGGCAAACCCATGCTGTATGCCTTGCAGGACTTGAAGGATGCACCTCTTCAACTTAACCGCATGAACGTCCAGGCAATCGAGCTCCTGACGCAGAATCGCGGTTTTGAGGCTACTCTTCTTCTCGGGCGCGCCCTGTTGCTCGACCCGCATAACCCTTTTACACTGAACAACCTCGGCATTGCTGAAGAACTTACTGGGGATCTGGAAAGTGCGGCAGAGCACTACCGAGCGGCTGCCGAGACCCACTCCACGGATGTAATCATCGTGTCTCCGCAGCGATCCTGGCGAGGCAAACCTATCAGCGACTTGGCCGCAGGCAGTCTCAAGCGGGTTGAAGAGCAACTGCGCGAGCAGGGTCCGGAGAAGGCACGCGCCACCATGCTCACCTTCCGCGGAGTAACGGCTGTCAACGGGAACGATTGGCAAGCTGCGAAGCAGGATTTTCTCCAGGCGTACGCGCTTGACCCAACCAGCGCTTTTTCCCTCAACAACTTAGGGTATGTTGCCGAAAGAAATGGCGACATTGAAACAGCTGATTTCTACTATCGCAAGGCTCGCCGCGCCGGAGATGCCCAGGCACCTGTCGGCTTGGCCTCCGGACCTGCGGCCCAGGGACAAGCTCTGGCTGCGGTAGCCGGTGAAAGTACCGCAAAGGTGGGTATGGAACTCGACCGCTTTAGCAAGGCACAGCGTCTTGTGGACCAGGCACCTGAGCTGGTACCTCGCGGGGCGGGTGCCGAAGTCCCGGCCGTACCACCACCCGCACCGGACACTCCGACACAGCCTCAACCGTAATTTCAAATTCGTAGCAGGTCTGCCATGCCTTCTGAAACACAGCGCTCCGCCGATGCCTGTATGCTCACGCTCTCTCGCCTCTTGCTCCCCTTAAAGAAAGATGGACATCTGGAGGCACTCGCCGAAAATCGGGAACTCGGGCTTACACAGATCAGCCGGGCAGATTTTGACGCTCTCGTTACCCTTGCGCATTCCAACCACGTCATTGTGCGGGCGCTTACGGTATTTCTCGCGTTGATGCGTTCCGTTGGAGACAGCATGCGTGCCGAATGGGCAGAGATCGCCCTTGCCGGGGAAATAGAAAGAATTGGGCTGGCGCTGCCGGTCCTTCACGCAATTTGTAACGCGTTTGGGGAAAAAGGTCTGGACATCACCGTGATGAAGTCACTCGATCATTGGCCTGATCTCGGCAGCGATCTTGACCTGTTTTCAAATGCCGCACCCCAGGCCGTGCTGGACATAATGCAGCAACACTTTGGAGCCACGCTGGCACCGAGAAGCTGGGGTGATCGCCTTGCGCACAAATGGAATTTTGCGATTCCCGGTCTGAACGAATTAGTTGAATTCCACATAGGCCGCCTGGGCCAGACCGGCGAGCAGCTCACTCTCGCTTCCCGTCTGCCGCAGCGTGCCCGCGCAGTTGCGCTCGGCGGCTATGTCTTTCCAGTGCCACACGCCTCAGACCGCCTGATGATTTCCACGCTCCAGCGTATGTACCGGCACTTCTACTTTCGACTGTGCGATATCGTGGATTCGGCTACGCTTGTCAATTCAGGAATCGTCGACTTCGATGACCTGCGCACATCTGCGATAGCCGCCGGCATTTGGGAGGGAGTGGCTTCGTACCTTGTCATCGTTTCAGATTATCTCCGTAAATATGACGATCCCGGTCTCCAATTGCCGCAGACTGTAACAGCCTCGGCGCGCTTCGGCGGCAACTGCGTCTACTTCGCCAAAAGCTTCCTGCGGGTGCCCATTCTTCCGCAATCTGTCAGCTTGTACCGGTCGCAGATAGCTGGTTTGCTGCGCAGGGGAAAGCTCCAAAGCAGCGCCCGGCTTGGTTTGCTGCCCTGGCTTGCCACCGTGGCTTTTGTAGAACAAAAACGCACCGGGAGCGACAAAGGAATCTGGTAGCGAACTCCGCTACTTTGCAGCTTGCGACGGATTGACCTTGGCAGCTGGGGGCACCTGCGTCGCCTGACCGGGCAAGTACCCCTTGCGAGTTCTGACAATCAGACGGTTGTACCCATTTGCCTGCGCTTCAGCGCGCACTGTTCTATAACCACCTTCGGCGGATGGCTTCGAGGAGTGATAGCCGATAATGTACTGGTTGCGGATATCCTGAGCGACCGTCTGGGCAATACCGTTTACCTCTTCTGTCGATCGTGGAAAATAGGCGATGCCGCCCGTTTCCGCAGCCAGCGTCTCTAGAATTTGTTGCTCCTGTTGTGCTTCTTTCTTACTGTCGGCTTCGTACAGCATCCCGATGGCATATACGACCGGGCCGCCGAGCTGCTGCACGCGGTGGATTGTTTGCTCCAGCGTCAAGCGTGAGGCATCGTCCTTGCCATCCGTAATAATGAGCAACACTTGTTCCGGCCACTTTGCATGTCGGGTGAGCTCGTTTGCCGAAGCGGCTACTGCGTCGTACATGGCTGTCGGCCCCTTGGAGTCGGAATGCGCAAGTCCTTTTTGGAGGGCAGCCAAATCCGAGGTAAAACCTTGGTCAAGGTACGCTTTATCAGAAAAGTTCACGACAAAGGCTGCATCCTGGGGATTGGAAGCCTTGATCAGCTCAAGTGCAGCCGCATCCACAGCCGCTCGCTTGTCCAGCATGGAACCGGAGTTGTCGATGAGCAGCCCGATGGAAGCCGGCTGATCCCGATGCTGGTAGGAAGTAATGGTTTGAGGCACCCCATCCTCCCAGACACGAAAATCCCCCTGCTTGAGACCATCTACCAAATTCCCTTTGCCATCGACAACCGCACATCGCAGAAGAACTTCATCGACGTTCTGGCGCAATGTAAAAACATTGCTGACCGCGTCTTTCGTAAGCTCTTTTCCTTCGTTTGCCAGCGCATTGTTATCGGGATCGGGTGAAAGTACGGGATCACGGTCTATATCAAGCCTCGGCTGCGTCTGCCGTACGGTCGGGTCCAAGTCGGGCGCAACCTGCCCGACCTGTCCGGCAGGCTTTGCCGGTGGCTCTTGCGCGTGGGTCTTTGCCATGCGATCGCAAAGAAGCGCGACAGTGAGCAGGAGAACCCAGCGGGACAAACGGGATTTTAGAAGTCCTGGTGCATGCATCCGAGCAATCATTCCTGACGCGCCCTTCATTCTGAGGAAGCCACTTGCGAGGATCATCCTGAACCGGCACATCAAATCGTACCTTTAGCAAGGCTCCTTGTGTACGCAAGCAGGTGTCTTCAAGCAGGCTACTTGCTTACCGAAGTACCTTGCGCTGACTACTGCGGTGCGCCCTGTTGCTCCTGAATATGGCGAAGCCTTTGCAGACTTTGCTGCACTCGCGCGGTATTGTCCTGAGAATTTCCCGAACCCTCAGCTTCATTTGGGGGAACATGGGCGATAGCACCGGGGCCGAGCGGCTGCATGTTTGCGGCTTCTGCCTGCTGTGCCAAGCTATGGTCAGCCGGAACATAGACTTCTTCACTCACTGAAGCACCATTCTGCCTGACGTCCCCGGGTGAGGCAGGAGTTTGCGGTGGGCCGCCTGTAAGA
>CAXSFX010000219.1:0-5359 GCA_964236655.1 uncultured Acidobacteriaceae bacterium
GAGGAGGCGGGCATCGGGCAGGGCAAGTTTGCGCCATGCCTCAAGCAGGTACAGGTAGCCTTTGCGCAGGGGGTGGCCGCCTAGCACGCCCACTGTAAAGGGCTTGTTGCGCTCCAGGCGGATAGTGCCCTTGGCCTGGGCGCGGCCAAGCAGCGGGGCAAGCAGCAGCTTGGGTTGCAGGTGCGCGGGGAAGGTGCGGGCGGTGTACATGGAGGGCACGAGGATGATGTCGGCTACCTCGTACTCGGCAAGCTGGCGGTCGCGGAACCAGGTGTCTTCGGGGGTGAAGACGGCACCGGCCTTGGCGGCTTCTTCACGGACGAGGTTTTGCTGGAAGTCGACGTACGGGCAGGCGCGGTCAAGCACGAAACGGGCACCGCGGCGGTGGGCGGCCTGGCCGGTGTGCAGGGTTTGGGTGGCGAAACCTATGACGACATCGGTGCGGGGCATGGCGGCGGCTACCATGCGGTCCCACCAGACGATGCCGCGCTGGAAGGCGGCGGGAAAGAGCTTGAGCTTTGTGAGGCGGGAGAAGATCTCGACCGGGGCGGGGACGACGTGGGTTTGGACGGCGGCGTCGAGGTGGTGGAAGTAGCGGCGCGGGGCAGTGGACCAGATGCCGACTCCGTCTGTGTGCCTGCGAAGGGCGTTGGCCATCTTCACGACGTGGAACGGGCGCACCACGGAGATTGCGACGTTCATACAATTAATAGTAACATTGCGGCGTTTCTTCCGGTGTTTTGGGGGTGGAGTGGGGCCTTCGGCTTTGGTCAGGATGGCATGGATTTATTAGGGTTTAGGTGGCATGTGTTGCGGAGGCAAACGTGCATTTCCTAAACGGCACTGCATTCAAGTTATTTCGGCAGACTGAGCCCGAGTAAAGTCGTCAGGCTCAAGAGGGAACGAATGACGAGGATGGAGATACAACGATGCCCGACGCGGGTGCGCTTGTATCCGGCAGCGTCTTCAACAGGTGGTCGCGTTATGCCTGGTGCCGTGAGTACGTGTTCGCCAACCATACGGACAAGGTGATTGCGGCCATGCTCGCGTGCCCGTTCCGTGAAAGCCATTCTATTTTTGTGAAGCCGGGCTGCGGCCCCGGCGTGTATGCGGGACCATTGCGGAGTGTTTTCCGAGCCGGCAGGTTGTGGGATTTGATTTTTCAGAGCGGCTTCTTTCACGGGCTTGTCGCAAAAGCGCGGTTAAGGCAGCAGGCAATCTTACGTTTCTGCATGGAGACATCTGCTGCCCTCGAATGCCGCTGCCGACTGCGGATTTATTTTCCAGGTAAAGAAATACATGCTGCAATTCATGACCTTACAGCACAAGTTATCTAACAACCTGCTTATTATCTGCGGAGCTATTTATGAAGCTATTTACCAAATATAACGGGCAATAAACTTTAAAGCTGACAGTAGTTACATAACGGAGTAGGCTTTATAGAGAGTGAAGGGAAGTGCGGATGATTACTTCGGTGAAGGTACCGTCTACGGGGACAGAGCAGGAGCACGAGGCTGTTCCTGTGGAGGGGGTGCCTTCCGCGAGTATTCGGCTTGAGAAGAAGCATTTGCTGGCGGCTCGCTGGATGCACTGGATCAATTTTCCGGTGTTGTTCGTCATGATATGGAGCGGGCTGCTGATTTACTGGAACGACTCGGACAATGCGTACCGGTATGCGCACAGGGTGTACCGGATCGGCATAGGTCAGTTCACGCTGTTTCGGTTCTTTCCGCAGTGGTTTTATGACAAGCTCGATGTGCCGTTCCATGTAACCGAGGGGCTGGGATACCACTTCTTTTTCATGTGGATATTTGGGCTCAATGGAGTGTTGTATGTGCTGTTTCTTGCATTGTCGGGCGAGTGGCGGTTTATGGTTCCGCAGCGGCGCAGCTTCAGCGAGGCGATACAGGTCACACTGGTGGATTTGCATATCCGAAAGGGCTTGCCAGCCCAGACGAAGTACAACGGGGCGCAGAGGATTGCTTACAGCTCTGTGCTGGTGATGGGAGCAGGCATGCTGTTGACCGGGCTTGCGATTTACAAGCCTACCTCGGCGCACTGGTTGACGACGCTGATGGGTGGGTACGAGATGGCGCGGTGGCTGCATTTTTGGCTTACGATCGGCTTTCTGGGATTTTTCGGGCTGCATGTGTACCAGGTGGCGGCGGCGGGCTGGAACAACTTCAGGTCCATGGTGAGCGGGCGCGAGATCAAGCGTGTGGATGAGCCTTCCATTGAGGCGGAGCGGAGAAGTCGGCGATGAGCGAAGTGAGTGGAAATGGTGAGGGTACGAATTCCGGGCTGATTGAAAAGCGGTTGCCGGAGCAGGAAGACCCCAATGAATTTGAGAAAGTGCCGGATGGGGAGCCTGCCGAGGGCGGGTCTGAAAAGGCCGGTGACGATGAGGCGGTGACCCGAGAACCGGAAGGAGCGGGCAGGCCTGCGGATGAGGCGCGGCAAACGGTGGAGCCTGTTGCGAGTACCGAGAGCGATGCGGTACAGGTTGTAGCGGCAGAACCGGAGCGCCTGGAAACATCTGGGGAGAGCCGGGCAGCGGATGCGGCAGTGCTGGCGGAGTCGCGGCGGCGTACACGCAGGTCGTTCCTGGGGGCCGGTGCGGCTGCTGTTGCGGGTTTCGGTTTCTACAAGTGGCTTGATGGGGAACAGGAAGAGGATATGCAGCCCGGCTTGCTGCGCCGGGCCTTTGAGGCGAATGCCGCCCTATCGCGCGGGCTGACCGGCGAGGATGATTCTGCACCGACCTACCCGTTAAGCCGGGCGGAGACGCTGCGTGTGAACGGAATGTATGGGTTGACGAAGGATATGGTGCCGGAAAGCTACCGGTTGCAGGTTGTGGGGGTACAGGGGGCTGCGCAGCGCCTTCAGTTTACGAAGGATGTAACTGCCTGGGAGTACCGCTACACTGCCGTTAAAAGCATGGAAGACCCGGGGCACGACAGCAAGACGAATCCGGCTGCCCCTGCGGCCTCTGCACAAAAGATGGCGCCTGCGGGCATGGTGGACAAGGCTGAGGAGGATGAAAACCATACCGGTCGCAAGCCGCGCGGTATGGGGGAGGCGGGCGAAAGCGACAGCACCCTGCCGCCGGGTACGCCGGGCTTGTTGCTGCGCATGGAGGATGTGAAGCGGCTGCCCCGGCATGAGCTGGTGACGCAGTTTAAGTGTATTGAGGGGTGGAGCCAGATTGTGCATTGGGCTGGGGTTCGGCTGGCGGACTTTATCGAAGCCTACCCGCCGGAACGTGTGAACGGGCGGGAGCCGAAGTATGTGTACATGGAAACACCGGATGGGGATTATTACACCGGGTATGACTTGAAGGTGTGTCGCAATCCGCAGGCGTTGCTGGTGACGGAGATGATGGGTGCGCCGTTGACGCAGTTCCATGGTGCGCCGCTGCGGCTGCATATGCCTGGCAAGTATGGGTATAAGCAGATCAAGCGTGTTGGGTTAATTGGTTATATGGATGATAGGCCGGATGATTATTGGACCAAGCTTGGTTATGACTGGTATGCCGGGCTGTGAGTTTAGGGGTAATAGCAGGAGGCGGGGTAAAGGTAGAAGCGGCTCCTTCGGCTTTGCTCAGGATGATGTGAGTTTGTTGTTAAATAGTGGGATCAAGCTTAAAGGCAAAAGCAGATCCTTCGCTGCGCTCAGGATGACCCCGCTTTTGCACGCACCGGTTTTGTACATACTAATTTTTGCACGCACCGGTTTTTGAATTCCTATTTTGCACGCACTGGTTTTTGTACGCACTGATTTTTGGATTCCTATTTTGCACGCGCGGGATTGGAATGACACAATCCCGGTACGTAATACCAACTTTGCTTCTGCTTTCAACACACGAAAGGATTTCTGAATGTCTCTACATGGGAAGCGCGCCCTGGTTACGGGGGGCGCGGGGCTTATCGGGTCGCACATTGTGGATTTGCTGCTGCGCGAGGGGTGGACGGTGCGCATCCTGGATAACCTGGAGCCGCAGACGCATAAGAACGGCAAGCCGGAATGGGTGAACCCGGCGGCCGAGTTTTGCCTGGGGGAGGTGCAGGATTATGCGACCATGCGTGCGGCGCTTGAGGACATTGATGTCGTATTCCACGAGGCGGCCTATGGCGGTTATATGCCGGAAATGGCAAAGTATGTGCTGGTGAACAGCTTTGGCACGGCGCAGATGCTTGAGATTATTCGTGATCATGCGCTGCCGGTGCGCAAGGTAGTGGTGGCGAGCTCGCAGGCGGTGTATAGCGAAGGGGCGGCGCGGTGCGCGGAGCATGGGCATGTGGTGCCGCTGCTGCGCCCGGCGGAGCAGCTGCGGGGGGGTGACTTTAGCGTGCATTGCCCGGTGTGCGGGAAGGCGACTGTGTCTGTGCCGACGCCCGAGGCCACGCCCGGCGGCGGCGAGACCGTGTATGCGCTCACCAAGGTGGACCAGGAGCGGCTGGTGCTGCTGTGGGGCAAGCAGACCGGCACGCCCACTGTGGCGCTGCGATATTCGTGCACGTATGGGCCGCGGCAGTCGTTGTTTAACCCGTATACCGGGGTGATTGCGATCTTTTGCACGCGGCTGTTGAACGGGCAGCCGCCGGTGATGTACGAGGACGGCGGCCAGACGCGCGATCTTTGTTTTGTGGAGGATATTGCGCGGGCGAACCTGCTGGTTGCGACCACGGATGCGCTGGACGGGCTGCCGGTGAATGTGGGGAGCGGGCGGGCGACGAGCGTGCGCGACCTGGCCGGGATTATCGCGGGGCAGCTTGGGGTTGCGATGGAGCCGTTGGCGCGGGGGGAGTTTCGGCCGGGGGAGATTCGGTCGCTGATCTCGGATATCAGCCGGATTCGGACGGTTGGGTATGAGCCGCAGACTACGCTGGAGCAGGGGATTGGGCGGTATATTGAGTGGATCCAGACGCAGGGGAGTGTTGAGGACTACTTTTCGAAGGCTGAGGCGGGGTTGCGAGCTAAGGGGATTGTGCAGAGTGTGAAGGGGTGAGAAAGAACTCTATACATCAATAGAAAATGTGGGTAGATGTTATAAAAACTTAGCGTTTAGGGGTTTTTGCTTGTAACTTCAACTATGGAGACATTGCGTACTTTTGCATAGTTTGCATAAGTAGTTTAGAAAGTTTAATAGAAGCTTTACACGACAGAATTTGACTGCGTAGGCCTCATGCATTTGCTTGCTAGAAGCTTGAGACCATGAGGGTCGGCAGGGAGTTGCCAGGTTTTTGAACGGAGCCTGCTGAACTTTCTAAAATCTTTGCGCCTTGGAATGATTACCTGTCAGGTCGTCAGTAATGACCCCGCCAAGGCGCTGCTGCGCGATTGGACTACCTATCCCACA
>CAXSFX010000220.1:0-5201 GCA_964236655.1 uncultured Acidobacteriaceae bacterium
CCAACCTTTGAACCTGTCCGGAAGAACTTCTCAAGACCTGCATGCTGAAAAGACCGAATCACGCTCTAGCGTAACACAAGCTGTTACACTGAAATTGCTTTTGCGATGCAGGAGTGAAGTGCTATCTCCACTAGCATGGAGAAAATGGCTGCCCCTGACCCAACCGTACTTCCCAGTTTTCGAAAGCGCACTGTAATGGATAAACCCAAGCCAACCAAGAAAGCCACACACAAGAAGGCAGTTGTTACCGCTGTTGGACTGACAAAGCTCGACCCGCCCAGCCCCAAGCCGCGCCGTGACCTCGCTCCAGCTCGCATTGCGGACCTGCTCGACCGGCTGCGAAAGGCGCAACCTAACGCCGAGTGCGCGCTGGTGCATCGCAGCCCATGGGAGCTGCTGGTAGCCACCATCCTGTCGGCACAGTGTACTGACAAGCGCGTGAACCTGGTAACGCCCGATCTGTTCCGCACCTTTCCGACACCGGCCGCCATGGGGCAGGCGTCACTGCCGGAGCTTGAAGAGCTGGTACGCAGCGCCGGTTTTTTCCGCAGCAAGGCCAAGTCCATCCAGGGTGCGGGCAAGGCCATTACGGAGCGGTTCGGCGGCGAGGTGCCGCGTACACTTGCGGAACTTATCACAGTACCCGGTGCCGCCCGCAAAACCGCAAACGTGGTACTGGGTGTGGCCTATGGGTTGGCAGAGGGCGTCGTAGTGGACACGCACGTCCAACGAATTTCACGACGATTCGGGCTTACCCGGCATGAGGACCCGAAGAAGATTGAAAAGGACTTGGTGCGCATTGTGCCGCGCGAACGCTGGATCGCGTTTTCGCATGAACTGATCCTGCATGGGCGCGCCATATGCATTGCCCGCAAACCGCGCTGCGTGGAGTGCCCAATTGAGACCACCTGCTGGGCACCGGATAAGACCTGGCGCAGCCACTAGCTTTCCGCGAGCCTTGCGGCAGGCAGAACGCGGCGCAGCTCATTGAGCACCATGTGCGGCACGGTAAGGGCGCTAAGCACGATAAAGATTTCCGCCTCGTATGCCAATGCCCGATGCCGCCCAAACGCAAATGCGGCCCCAAGGAGGGCGAGCGACAGCAGCCAAGGTACAAAACCCGCGCGCAGGTTTTGCGCGGCGCGGCTGCTAAGGCTTTCACCCGGCCCGGCAGGCAGGCTGGTTGCCAGCAGGTGCTCGGGCGTATGCCACCAGCAGAAGTACACGGCAAAGGCAAGCAGCGGGTCGCAGAAGCGGAACAACGCAAGCTCAAGCACGACGATGCCCCCTAGCTCCACACGCTGCTGCCATGGACGCCCCAGCACTCCGACAGCAATGCCGATAGCAGCTACCGCGCTTACAGGTAGAAAAAGCCGGCCGAGTGCCTGTGTCAGGTTGCCTGCCTCGCGCGCCGGTGCGGCAGCCCCGCGCAGCATTTCTGTAAAGATCGGCTCCACGGTAGAAGCATGCCATACGCACGCAGCCACGATAGGCACCGCACCAAATGCAAGCGCCGTGATTGCCGAAGGGAGCCGGGGTGTCACTTCCTCCGGCTCTGTACCGAAGTGCCATGACGAGTATGCGAGAAAAAGCCAAAGCGACAGCTGCGGAAGCAGGTACCAGCCAAGCAGTGTAATGCCCCCAAGCGCGGCGTAGCCGAAGAGAAACACCGGAACCCACCGCCTGCCGAGCGAGGGGGCGAGTACCTGCTGCGCCTGCACCTGGTCATAGGCACCGTGCCACATGGCAACGGCAATCGCGCCGAGGGCTAGAGGCAGCAGGGCAGGTCCGCGCAGCAGGCCATGCGCCGAGGCTGTGCAACAGGCGACCGCAACCGCAGCAAACAGGAGGAACCGCTCCCGCAGCAGCACGCTCCGTGTAGAAGCCGGGAGGGCTGCCATTGTGCTCGGGGTAGTGGCGATGCTAGGCAAGGGCGGCTCGGATCATGGGCAGCAGCGGCAGTGACAACGCAACTTGTGCCATCTCTGCCGGGCTGCTTCGCTCACTTAAAAAGCGAACCAGGGCGTCTGGATCGGTACGCGCAAACATCCTGAGAAACAGCTCACTCGCATCCAGGCCGGGCCGCTGCAGCGCGCGCAGAAAGATTGCGTCAAGTGTGCCATACAGCCTCGGCTCCGCACCTGTGGGCACCGGTTGGCCATGCAGCAGCGCGTGGGCGATGACGCGGCTGTGACGCTGAATGCGCAGAAAGCCGTAACCCGAAGAAGGCTTGAGCCTGCCCGCGGGGATGCCGATGAGGTGCAAATCTTTAGGACCCGGCGGCACCTTACGAGCGGGCTCCATCGGCAACGAGCCGCATTCCGTATACAACACCTGCCAATTGCCGGTGCGCTCACCGAGCCACGCATCGAGGTCGCGCTCGTACTCGGGCGGCGGCAGCCGCGGATCATCGAGATACGTCATCTCCACCAACGCTTCGGTGGGCGAAAACGGCAGCACATATATAAAGCGAGTTCGGCCCGCAGCGTCAGAAGGAAGAAACGACATCAGCTCGGCTACGCTCGTTTCAAAGCAGGGTAAGGCGGTGCGCACATGCCGGCCCACAAAACGCTGCAACAGCGCAGGGGTTCCAGCTTTTTGGGGACGGCTGTCAAAAACGTGCCTGGCCAGTACCCTGCCGACGCTGGTCTCAACCGAAAGCAATCCGCTGTTGTGCGGCTCGACCGAGTGTACAGTCACCCCCCGGCACAGTTCCTGCTCGGGCTCGCCTTCCAAATTGCGAAGCGCCGCGTAATAAAAGTCATCACCGGCAATATGGCAATAGTTATATCTTTCGCTTGCCTGCAAAGCTGTCTGCGGACCACGGCTTACGCGCCAGCGGCTCCACCTGTGCGAGATCGCTGTGCTGAATGGGTGCTCGTCCGTGTCCCAGAAGCACCAGGTGCGGTCGCGCTTGTAGTCTGTGCGCGGCTCCAGCACCAGCACATGGCCGGGTACACGTGCAAGCCCAAGCGCTGTAGCCAGGCTCAAACCCGCACAGCCGCCGCCCAGGATTGCAATCTCCGTGTCAGGCCTCACGGTTCACTCCGGAGCTCATTTTAGAAACCTGCCGCAATGGTTTGGCGTAGCCCCGAGCCGCAGCACACGCGCGCGCTACAAGCACCGCTTTACGGCTGCCCGAAACTACCGCGCGGCGGCTCCACGAAAGCGGGACATTGCGCCCGATGACTACGCCGATTTCTCGGTAGCAGGCGGCAGCAGCCAGGATGGCGACCCGCGCTCGCAGGGGGAGGAAGTGCATGCCTGCATCCGCGCTCGTGTAGAAATCCTCGGCACGCGCCAGCAGGCGCCGGGTGGCAGCTACCAGCGGTAGCGGGTCGCCGCCGTCGAGCGCAGCTTGCAGAGCTTCCGGAGCTACCCAGGCGGCAGGCAGGTAATAGCGTGCTCGCTCATGGTCTTCACGTACATCGCGAGCGATATTAGTAAGCTGCATGGCGATGCCGAGGTGCGAGGCAGCCTGCGCGCCCTCGGGTGGCGCACCCAAAATCCGACACATCATCAATCCCACTGTTCCGGCCACGCCAAAGGCATACTGCAGCAGCTCAGGCTCGGTTGCAATCTGCCGTGGGCCGGTATCGGCGGCAAGCGCACGGGTAAGCGTAACGGCGATCTTGCTGATGCCGGGGTACTCTGCCTCCAGCTGTACCGGCCAGCCAAGCGCCCCAGCCTCATCCCCAAGGGGATCGGCTTCCATGGCCGTAATCACAGCGGCAAGATGCTCCCCCTTCCCTGCTCCACCCTCATCGGCCAAGTCATCCACAAAGCGGCAAAAGGCATAAAGCTCCGTGGCATGGAGTCGCATGCGGGCGGGCAGCAGGCGCGCGGCCAGATGAAAGGTACGGCCTGAGCGTGCCATGACTTGTTGCGCCTCGTCACTCACGCATGTGCCTCCGGCTGGCGGATCTCGTCAAAGTAGTGCTCCAGCACCTTGGCCGAGCACAGCACGCCGGGCAGCCCCGCACCGGGGTGCGTGCCTGCGCCCACCAAATACAAACCGCGCACGTCCTCAGATCGATTGTGGAACCGGAACCATGCCGACTGCATCAGTGTGGGCTGGATAGAAAAGCCGGTACCGTGCTCAGTGCGCAAGTTATCTCTGAAGTGCTCCGGCGTAACGTAGAACTGCGTTTCAATGTTCTCGCGCAATCCCGGGCACAGTGCTTCTTCAAGCACTTCAAGAGTATGGGCGGCAAGCTTCGGCCCGGCGACGGTCCAATCGATTGCGCGGTCGCGCCGCAGTACTTCAAGGTTAGGCACCGGCACCAGCGCATACAGACTTTCACAGCCTGTGGGTGCCAGTGACGGATCAGTACGCGTGGGCGCGTGCAGGTACAAACTGATGTCCTCTGACAACAGTTTGTGGTCGAAGATTTCTTCGAGCAGCTCTTTGTAGCGGCGACCCAGCAGGATGGTATGGTGCGCCAAATCCGGGTATTGCCTACGCACGCCCAGGTACAACACAAACAGTCCCATTGAAAACTTTTGCCGCCGGATGCGCGCATCGGTCCACTTGCGACGATGCCGGGGCGCAAGCAGCCTGCGGTACACCGAGGGCGCATCTGCGTTGGCAACGATGCAGTCGGCAGAAATGCTTTCGCCATTGTCGAGCATGACACCTACAACGCGCGGCTGCTTGCCGCTTTTAACCAGGATCTGCTGTACGCCGCAGCCCAAATGCAAATGTATTCCCTGCCGTTCCATCAGCTGCACCATGGCTTCTACCAGGGCAGCAGTGCCGCCCATGGCAAAGCTGACGCCATCTTTCCGCTCAAGATGCTGGATCAGCGAATAGATGGAAGTTGTATGGAACGGATTGCCGCCCACCAGCAGCGGCTGGAACGAAAAAACCCGGCGCAGTGCTTCATCACGAATGTACCGGCTCACAAAGCTGTACACGGAGCGATCACTGCGCAGAGCAATCATTTGCGGCAGCACGGCCAGCATCTTGCCGGCGGAGTGGAACGGCACGGTACCAAGCTGCTCAAATCCGACTTTGTAAATTTTTGCGACTTGCCGAAGCAGTCGTTTGTAGCCGGGTACATCGTCCGGTGCAAATTGCCGCACGTTCTCGATCAGCTCGGCATCCGTACCGCCGTAGTCAAAGCTGCGTCCGTCGGCGAAGCGGATGCGGTACCAGGGAGTAAGCTCGCGAAACTCGATGGCGGCGCGCCTATCTTCGC
>CAXSFX010000221.1:0-5189 GCA_964236655.1 uncultured Acidobacteriaceae bacterium
GATGACGAGCGCGGGCGGTTCGCTGGCGCAGAAGCAAGGCTATGCGGGCTCATTCTTTACGGGCGTGCTGGCCATGGTGGTGGCCACTCCCTGTACCGCGCCGCTGATGGGCGTTGCAATCGGCTATGCGCTGGCGCACTTGGCATTTGTCAGCTTCGCCATCTTTACCGCGCTTGGGCTTGGCCTGGCCGCGCCCTACCTGCTGCTGGCCTATAATCCCGGCTGGACGCGCCTGCTGCCTCGGCCCGGTGCGTGGATGGAAGTGGTAAAGCAGCTGATCGCTATTCCAATTTTTGCCACGGTCATCTGGCTGGTGTGGGTATTTACGCAGGCGGCTGGGGTTACAGCACTGGTCGCGCTGCTCGCCGGGTTCCTGCTGCTGGCGATTGCCGGAGCAGTGCTGGGTCGCTACCCGGCCAAGCGCCCTGCGACGCTGGCTGCGACGCTGGTGCTTATGCTAGCCGTTGGCCTGCCGGTGTATGCGGTACAGACTGTCGGTGCGCCGCTTGGCTTGCCTGCTGTCGCTGCCGGGGGTAACGATTGGAAGCCGTTTACCGCCGATGCGGTCGCAAGCTATCGCGCCCAGGGAAAGCCTGTGTTTGTGGACTTCACAGCAAGCTGGTGCCTGAGCTGCCAGGTAAATGAGCGCGTGGTGCTAGACCGTGCCGATGTGCAGGATCGTTTGCGCAAGAGCGGCGTCGTACTGCTCAAGGCGGACTGGACGCGCCACGATACTTCCATCGGTGACGCGCTCGCGGCGCTGGGCCGCAGCGGCATTCCTACCTATGCGCTCTACCCGGCTGCGCCGGATGCTGCGCCGAAGCTGCTACCCGAAGTGCTGACGACCGGGAGCGTGTACTCGGCACTGGATAATCTTCGTCCAAGAGTGGAACCCACTGGAATTTCAAACACTCAATAATCTTCATAACACCGGTGACATTGAATGGACAATATGTCGCAATTAGTTGAACAACCACATGTTATGCTTCGCATTCTTCTTTCACTTGCGAGTATGTTCATAGGCCAGACGTAGAAGAACCCTTTTGAGGAAAGGGTCTTAGCACCTCACACTGGGCTACCGAAGAACTACCGAGAACCCATAACTGGACGGTCTAACCCGAAGAGGTCTTCCTCTTCGCTCAACTCCAATATAGTGAAGTGCTTTCTGATGCTCTCTTGGTCGGCAGTCTGGCCATAGTCTCCTTCATCGTCAACCAGCCATACGCAATCCAGGCCGTCGCTCTTCCGGTAATAACCGGTCCGAAAAGTCCTCCCTTGTTGCCTCCTCAAACCTGGATCATCAGTTGTCACTTTTACGACTGATAGGGGAGGGACAATATTTGTTATAGGTCTCATTGTTAAAAGCTCCCTGTGATGATTGTAAGGCGCGGTGGTTTCAGCATTTGCATCGACGGTGTTTACATCACAATTGTAGCAACGGTTCAAGACTCAACGCGGGATCTAGTTTTAATCCGTTCGCTAGGGGCGCAGTCGGCGTTGGTAGGTTGCTGATTAATCGCATCCTGCGCGTTTTGCAAACAAGCACAAAAAACCGAGTCACAGGTAATTACATCTGCTTCCATAATTTCCTGATTTCCTCCATTCTTTGTGCCAGCAACTTCTCCCGCCCTTGCTCAGTTGGCGTGTAGTAGCGTCGATCGCGCAGGTTCTCCGGCAGGCATTCCATGGCGGCGACTTTGTTTTCTTCATCATGCGCGTACTTGTAACCTTTGCCATAATCAAGCTCGCGCATCAGCTTGGTAGGCGCATTGCGCAGGTGCAGCGGGACAGGCTGGGCGCGTGTACTCTCCACATCCGCCTGCACTGCCTTCCAAGCCGTGTAAACAGCATTGGATTTTGGCGCGAGAGCGAGATAAACAACAGCCTGTGCCAGCGCAAGCTCACCTTCAGGCGAGCCGAGAAAGTCCATCGCATCGCGTGCGGAGAGGCACAGGTTTAACGCTTCGGGCGCAGCCAGGCCGATGTCTTCAACCGCCATGCGTACTACCCGGCGCATGATGTAGCCTGCGTCTTCCCCAGCGGCAAGCATGCGTCCCAGCCAGTACAGCGCGGCATCCGCGTCAGAGTTGCGCACGGACTTGTGCAGCGCGGAGATGAGGTTGTAGTGCTCCTCGCCGCTTTTGTCATAGAGCAGTGTGCGCTTTTGAAGCGACTGCGAAACCAACTCTGCCGTGACACACTTGCCCGCCGCGACAGCCGCGAGTTGTGCCGCCGCCTGGAGCGCGTTCAAGGCATTGCGGGCGTCACCGCCGGTGTAGTCGGCGATGCGCAGCAAGGCTTCACGCTCGGCGGTTACACCCAGCAGCCCTAAACCGCGCTCGCGGTCTGTAAGCGCGTGCTCCAGCAGCCCGGCGATCTCATCTTCACTCAGTGCCGCAAGCGTGTAGACGCGGCAGCGGGAGAGCAGCGCGGCGTTGATCTCAAACGAGGGGTTTTCGGTAGTCGCGCCGATGAGCCGGATGGTGCCGCGCTCGACGTAGGGCAGAAACGCATCCTGCTGGGCCTTGTTGAAGCGGTGAATCTCATCAATGAACAACAGCGTGCGCGAGCCGTACTGCGCTGCCTGTTCAGCCTCGACCATGACGGCCTTGATCTCCTTGATGCCCGACATTACGGCTGAAAACTCGATAAAGGTCGCCGACGAAAGGCCCGCGATGATCTTGGCCAGCGTGGTTTTGCCCACGCCGGGCGGTCCCCAAAAGATCATGGAGGCCACGTCATCGCTTTCAATCTGTAGGCGCAGCGGCATGCCGGGTGAAAGCAGGTGGCGCTGGCCCGCAAACTCGTCCAGTGTGCGGGGACGCATACGCTCGGCGAGCGGCGCAGAGCGTGCCGAGGCTGCGGGCGTGCCGCCGAAGAGGCTCATGTCCGCCCACTCCGCCTGCGTGAAGCCTCGTACAGCAGCAGGCTCCCGGCAACTGCGGCATTCAACGACTCGACCGCACCGGGCATGGGCAGGGTGACGCGCGCATTGCACAAGGCAAGCTCCCGCTCGCCAAGCCCCGCACCTTCATTGCCGATCCACAGCGCGCAGGCTTCCTCTAACGGCAGCTCGCCCGGTACACGGCCTCCGCCTGCAACCGCCGCAAACGAGAGCACGCCATGGCGGCGCAGCAGCAGCCCGGCTTCACCGGCATGGCGCATGGCGGCCATGGGCAGCCGCAGGGCTGAACCGGCAGAGGCGCGCAGGCACTTGCCGCTCCACGGTGTAGCCGTACCGCTCAGCAGGATGGCTCCAGTCGCGCCGAAGGCCTCCGCCGAGCGCAGCAGCGTGCCTACATTGCCGGGGTCCTGCAAGCCTGCAAACACCAGCAGCAGCGGTGCTTTTGCTATCCCGGCACCCAGCAGCAAGGCCTCTATCGGCCACGCAGGAGCAGGCGCAAGTGCGGTGATGGCCCGGGGTGTTTCAGTCTCTACAACCGTGGCAAAAAGAGCGGGCGGCAGCACCAGCAACTCGGTCTCGCTCAGCAGTTGCAAGTCTGCGCCGATGCGCTTCAATCCCGCTTCAAGCGCGCGCAGGGCGTCACCTTCTTCGCCGGAACGAAGAAAGATCGCTGCCGGTGCAAGCCCGCTTCGCACTGCTTCCAGTAGCAGGTGAAAGCCTTCAAGCGCCACCGGTCCAGGCGATTCAGCACTGAGCGCAGGCGGCTGCGCAAGCGCCGCACGCAGCGCTTTGACCCACCGATTGGCCGGACTCTGTACAATCCGGGTACGTGCTGCGAGCGCCCGTTCCACGGTTGCGATTGTACCGCCCGCGGCCTGACCGCGCCCGCCGACGTGACTGTCCCACCTGTGGAGTGAACGTGTCAGCAGAAATGATGCGCATCCATCCGGATGAACCGGAAGCGGATCGCGTGCGGTATGTGGTGCAGTGTTTGCAGAGCGGCCAGGTGGTCGGCATGCCTACCGATACCTTTTACGGCCTGGCCGTGGACCCGGTAAACCTGCGCGCGGTTGAGAGCATTTACGAGATCAAGTCGCGCGTCAAGCACAAGCCGCTATCGCTGCTGGTGGCTAGCGTAGAGCAGGCGTATGAGCTGGCGCGCGATGTCGGTGCGGACTTCGACAAGCTGGCGGAAAAATTCTGGCCCGGACCGCTGACCATTATCGTGCGCGCAGGCTCGCGGCTGCCGCTGCGTTCCACAGCCAACACGGGCAACGTCGCGCTACGCATCCCGGATGCCGCGATTCCTCGGGCGATTGTCGAGGCGTTTGGCTTGCCCATTACCGCGACCAGCGCCAACCTGCGCAACGCGCCTGAGTGCACGCACGCGGCGTGTGTGCGCGACCAGATCGGTGAGCACATCCCGCTCATCGTGGACGGCGGCCCCACCGGGCGCAGCCTGCCCACGACCATCGTGGACCTGTCGCGCGGCGATGGGCACTGGCAAATCCTGCGCGAGGGTGCGATCGACACCTACGACATAGCCCTGGCGCTTGGACGGTAACCGACGGGCATGGGTCCCATAAAGCAACCCGCCCGGCGCTTTTATGGGCGAACGGCAGCTCTCGCGCTGGTGGCTACAGCCGTGCTCGGATGGGTGGCCTACGTCTACTCCGGCATCCACTACTACGCCACGCACGATCAGGCGCAGCCCGCGGATGCGATCGCGGTATTTGGCGCGGCTGAGTACGATGGGCGTCCCTCGCCGGTGCTGCGTGCGCGCCTGATGCACGGTTTGGCGCTGTACCGGGAAAAGCTGGCACCGCTTGTGATTACACTCGGCGGCGGCGAAAGCGGCGAGCGGCACTCCGAGGGTGGCGTGGGTGAGGAGTTTCTGCTGGCCCGCGGCGTACCGGAGGGTGCCATCATCGCCGAAACGGAAAGCCGGGATACACGCGAGTCTGCCGCGCGGCTGGCGGCCATTGCCCGCCGGAACCACCTGCACAGCATTCTCGCGGTGAGCGACGGCACCCACTTGTTTCGGATTCGTGCCTTGTGCCGGGGGGCGGGTTTGGTGGTGTACACATCGCCCCGGCAGCAAAACGTGCCGCTTTCCGGCAAGGCCAGGCTGAGCCGTGTGGCGCATGAGGTGTTGAGTTATACAGCATGGCGATTGGGGATTTTGCGGTAAAAGCTACGTGGACTGACTTCACAGTTAAAGCAATCCCCCCACAATCAGCGCAAACCAGGCTGCCGCAAGCGTTGACAAGAAGTTGACAGCGTC
>CAXSFX010000222.1:0-5158 GCA_964236655.1 uncultured Acidobacteriaceae bacterium
GCAACTTGCAGAGGGCACGGGAGCCATCCTGAAGCTGTATGACCTGGAAAAGGAAATTTTCAGTTTGCCTATAACAGCTGCTTCTATCCGCGCGGCAAATTTCATGGAGAATTACTTGAACCTTATGCCGCAAGCGAAGGAGACAGGCAAGCTGCCGGTTACCCTCGGCCCACTCGACCGCGCTTTTTCACTCGTCGCGTCAGAAGATGTCGGCAAGCTTGCCGCACGCCTGCTGATGGAGGAGTGGAGCGGCAAGCGCACCATCGAATTTGAGGGCCCGGAACAATATTCCATGCAAGATGCCGCGGCCATCCTCAGCAAAACACTTGGGCGTACGGTTACACCGGAACTGGTCCCCCATGAACAGCGCCAGGCTACTTACGAAAAGCTGGGGTCCACGCCGGGTGCCGCTCAAGCCCTGGTCCAGATGGCCGATGCATTTGAGAGCGGGCTTGCTGTTTTTGCCGGTGGCGATGAAGTGGAGCACATGCGCGGCACAACCACCCTGGAAGATGTACTGAAAGGTGCGGGAAAAGCACCGCGCGGCAATACTTCGGCCTGGATGAAGGGGATGATGGGCTAAAGAAGGCTTGCTCCCAGCCGGGGTTAACCGGTAATGTCGGGGTGGCTCGTCGGGCTTGCTTTCAGAACAGTTCTAGGTGCATCATCATTGACAAGAAGTAGTTCCCTAGCGGCGCTTACCCACTAGGGAGGTTCGACGCTACTTCCGCAGCGCAGTCCAAAGTAACAGAACCACCGCAATCACTAGCCGCCAATCAATGGCAATAGTGATATGCAGCCGGAACCAAGAATTACTCTTTTGGCTCTGGTTCAATCACCGGTCCTCCTTTCCTCGGGCGGCTCCTGGGTCGTTCAAGCGACCCTGGGCCGCCCGAACCGGTTTACCGCCAATACGCGAAGGAAAGAAGGCTTGCATAGTGTAAGGCGTTCAAGGCCGCTATGCAGGGCTGAAGCAGTTATTTCCGAGATAGCTATCTTGATCCGGTTTGCTGTCTCAGCTACGCTTGCTGGAACTTGATGCTTTTTTAGCAGGTGACTTCTTTGCTGGACTCTTTGCCTTGCTCTCGCTCTTGGCAGCAGCGGTTTTGGTTTCAGCGCTTTTTGTAGATGTGCCAGAAGCTTTCTTTGTACTGCCGGTCTTGCTTGGCGCAGCAGCCTTTTTAACCCCGGATGATGGCTTGCTGCCTGCCGCGGACTTTTTTGCAGGCTTCCCGGCTTTTGCACTCTTTGTCGCGGCGGTTGCTTCCTCTGTATTTGCTACAAACTGCTTGCCTTGCGCCGAGCCTTCGCGCTTCTTGCGATTGGTGGCTGCTTTTTCTTCCTTGCTCAGCGACTCCCACGCTTTTTCAGGCAGGTAGCGCGTGGTGCCTCCGGGGCGGTCGGCCTTTTCGCCATCCTCGGTCTTCCAGTGCTCGTCACCCCACTTCTTCAGGCTTTTCTGCTGCTCATCGGGTGCCTGGTTGTAGCCGCCGCCCTGCTTTTCATATTCGTGGGCTACCATCTGCGCCTTGCGGGCGCTCCACTGGCCGGGCTTGCCGCCCTTGTCGCCCTCTGTAATTTCAGCCTTGATGCGGTCGCGCAGCTCCGGCTTTGTGTAGTGTTCAGGATCGGAATGGCTCGCCTGCTTGACCATTGTTAGTGCCCTCCAATTGCTATGTGCAGCTTCGGTTCATGGGATGCGGGGATGCAGCCCGCAATGTGTACGTCTATGCGTCTTAAGATGACTGTATGACTACGCACACAAAACGTGCCGTCTGCTCGCTCGACTGCCCGGACTCCTGCGGAGTGCTGGTAACGATCGACACAGAATCAGGCCGCGCCACGGAGCTTGCCGGGGATCCGGCGCATCCGGTCACGCGCGGCTTTCTGTGCGGCAAGGTCGCCAAGTACCTGGATCATGTGTACGCCCCGGACCGGGTGCTGTACCCGCTGCGCCGCCGCCCCGGCGTGCCCAAGGGCCCGCTTGCGCCGGGCGGCGAACGTGAGGCATTTGAGCGCATCGGATGGAACGAAGCGCTCGATATCATCGCTTTGCAGTTGAGAAAAATCGCCGCCGAGCATGGCCCCGAGTCCATCCTGCCCTACTCGTATGCAGGCACTATCGGCGCGTTGGGCTACGGGTCGATGGACCGCCGATTTTTCCATCGGCTGGGTGCCTCCCAGCTGGACCGTACTATTTGTGCCAGCGCGGGCGGCGAGGCGCTGCTATCGGTGTATGGCCGCAAGCTGGGCACGGATACAGAGCACTTCCACCATGCACGGCTCATCGTGGCCTGGGGCGCGAACGTGCACAGCAACAATGTTCACTTGTGGCCGCAGATTGAGCAGGCGCGCCGCAATGGGGCGCGCCTGGTGGTCATCGACCCCTATCGGACCCGCACCGCCGGGCTTGCGGACCGGCACCTTGCACCCTACCCCGGCACCGACACCGCGCTTGCTCTCGGACTGGTGCATGTAATTCTCCGCGATGGGCTTGAAGATCGTGACTGGACTGCAAACCACACGCAGGGCCTCGCCGAACTGCGCGAGCATGTGCGGCCCTACACGCCCGCGCAAACGGCTTTGTGGACCGGCATTGGAGCCCAGGTGATTGAGGAGCTCGCCCGCGAGTATGCAACCACGCGCCCTGCGGTGATCCGCATGAATTACGGTGTGCAGCGGTCAGAAAACGGCGGTGCGGCGGCTCGCGCCATTGCCATGCTGCCCGCGCTTACCGGTGCCTGGGCTGTGCTGGGCGGCGGCCTGCAGCTGTCAACCTCCGGCGCGTTTTCGTTCGGCAAGCATGCGCTGGAGCGACCCGACCTGATGTATGCAAGCCCGCTTGGCCGCCCGGCGCGCGTTGTCAATATGACCTTGCTGGGCGACGCCCTAACCGGCTCGCCTGTTCCGTCAAGTCCAACGATTCCAGCAATCCATGCATTGTTTGTCTATAACTCGAACCCGGCCGTGATCGCGCCCGAGCAGTGCAAGGTGCTTGCAGGTTTGGCTCGGACTGACTTGTTCACCGTGGTCCACGAGCAAAGTTTTACCGACACCTGCGACTACGCGGACATCGTACTACCGGCGACTACCTTCCTTGAGCACACGGATGTACAGGGCGCTTACGGCCACTACTACGTGCAGCTCTCGGAACAGGCAATTGCGCCGCTGGGTGAGGCGCGCACCAATGTGCAGCTGTTTAGCGCGCTCGCCGCACGTATGGGTTTCACCGAAGAGTGCTTCCGCGATGACCCGGAAACATTGATGGCGCAAGCGCTGCGCGAGGGGGAAGAAGAGGAAGACGGGTACATGGGCGGCATCACACGCGCCACGCTGCGAACCCATGGAGGATGGCAGCGGCTGCGTTTTCCATCGGAGCAGTGCGGCGAGCCGTTCCGTCCTTACAGCGACGGTGTCTTCCCTACGCCGTCCGGCAAAGTGGAGTTTTACTCTGAGAGCCTGCGCGTGCGCGGCCTGGACGCCATGCCCACCTTCCACGCACCGGCAAGCTCACGCGCCAATGCGGAGCCGGGCATGCTTGAGTTTTTGCCGCGCAAGGGCAGCCACTTCATGAATTCAAGCCTTGCCAACCACCCCACGCACCGGCACATGCAGCGTGAAACCCTGGGCAGGCTTGAAATGCATCCCCAGGACGCTGCCGAACGCGGCATTGCCGATGGGGACCGAGTGAGCGTCCGCAACGGCCAGGGTGCCATGACATTGCACGCGCTACTCAGCAGCAGGGTGCAGCCGGGTGTAGTGGTCGGTACCATGGGATGGAACAAGGCAAACGAAGGTGGTGCCGGAGTGAACCGGCTTACCTCGCAGAAGCTGACGGATTTGGGAGGCGGACCTACTTTTTACTCCACATCGGTGCGGGTAGAGCGGGTTGGTTTGTAAAGTCCGGAGCTAAAGCGGGTTCTTCGACTTCGCTCGGGATGACACTTACAGCAGGGCCTAGAGCTTCGCTGCGCTCTACTCAGGATGGCATTTACAGATACTCCGACCAAAGAGAAACTACCTTGAGCGGAGTAGGTCTGTAGAGCAAAACCGGAGGAGTCCAGGGATCTGCTTTTCCTGGCTGCACGAACGAGTGTTACCGATTGTCAGCCAGTTACCTAGAAAGCAATGTTCCTAAAGCAAGGCAACCTTTACCGGCGTTTGACGCTCGGCAACCCACGCCATAGAATCTAAGGAGCGCAAGACATTTACACGGCGGCCTGTTTTACCGGCTTGGCGCTTGCATGACGCCCGTACCCGCTACCGGCCAATCGATTTCCCAAGGAGTTCCACCTTACCCATGAAGCTTTCGCTGCCTTTCGCAAGCCTGCTCGCAACCGGGCTCCTCGGCTCTTCCGTTCTAGCGCAGACCACTGCGTCCGCAGCACCTACACCGGCAGCGGAGTCTCCAGCCGTCGCTGCTACTGCAAGCTCCGCCGGTCCCTCAAAAGTCGCTGTTGTTGAATTTCAGGCTGCCGTGTTTGAAACTAATGAAGGCAAGCGTGACCTGGAAGAATTGCAAAAGAAGTTTCAGCCCAAGCAGACGCAGTTGAAGCAGCAGAGCGACGAAATTGACACGCTTAAGAAGTCGCTCCAGAGCAGCAGTGCGACCTTGAGTGATACAGAGCGCGCAAGCCGCCTGAAAACAATCGACGATAAAGAAAAGTCCTTGCAGCGTTCCGGTGAAGATGCGCAGAATGACTTCCAACAGGAGTTGCAGCAGACTTTTGCGCAGGTCGCCCAGAAAGTAAATGGCTCCCTCCAGAGCTATGCCCAGCAGAACGGCTACACCGTGGTGCTGGATGGTACGCAGCAACAGCAGCAACCCAGCCCGATTCTGTTTGCTGCCCAGGGTACTGACATTACTGCAGCCGTAATCTCTGCCTACAACCAAAAATCCGGCATTGCTGCCCCGCCGCCATCGGCACCAAGCTCCTCCGGCACAGCAGCGCCGCGCAGCACGACTCCCCCGATACGCCGCACCGCACCCCCGGCAGCAGCTCATTAGTACGCAGGTATAGAAATAAGGCCCGGCACATGCAGGGCCTTATTTCCGTTAGATAGTACGGCAAATCCATCACGTCCGGATTACCTGGCCTGTGGAATTCCCTGTGAAAAACGTTTTATAAACAGGGTGTAAATTGGTAGCTTGCGTTAT
>CAXSFX010000223.1:0-5110 GCA_964236655.1 uncultured Acidobacteriaceae bacterium
TTCATCTCGGCAGGTTAATCCATCGGCTGTCCGCGTAGGCTCTCCCATAGGTGAGTCGCCATGGCAGGCTAGAACAACCCCATACTTCGCCATCTTCTGCCGGTAGAAATTGCTTACTTTCTCCTGCGAATCCCTTGAGACGTACTGCGCAACTTGCACTTGCACCTTCCATGCGCCAAAACCTAGGTTTACATCCACGGTTTTTTTACCCTTGTCCGGGTCAGGCATCGCGCCCGGGTACACAGGTAAGCCGAGCGACGTCGCGGCCGTTGCATTTTTGTGCACGTCTAGGTGGGCGAACGGCACGCCCAGGTGCACGTCCTTCTCCTCTCCATTCCCATCCTTGTTCACTCGCACCGAACACCCAGTGAGCAGTAGCGCAGCCATTGCAATCCCAACCGCTTTCCGCATCCGTAAACCTCCCGCGTCATCCCAGTTACGCATTCCTTCTGCATTTTGTTCCCAATAGATTTAGCACTCGTGATGAAACTCGTCTCCGCCTTCCCATGCGTCCGATACCCCGCCCTTATAGGGTTACGAGACCTACTGCATTGCCTATGCATCCTCTCCGTAAACTTATTCCAGAGCAGCGGTACACTAAACCGAACATGGCTACCACGCAAACCACCCAAATTATGCCCCGCACGCCGCAAGGCAAGTTCCTGAACGAGCCCTTCACCGATTTCTCGCACGGCAAGCACGCCCACGACATGCAGGCTGCGCTTAACTGGGTCGGTGACCAGCTTGGCCGCGAGTACCCGCTGGTCAGCGGCGGCGAGCGCGTTACCCTGCCTGCCAAGTTCGAGTCGCGCAACCCGGCGCTCCCGGCGCAGGTAATCGGTATTCATCAGAGTGCCGGCGTTGCGGAAGTGAATGCGGCGGTAGCGAATGCCCAAAAAGCTTTTGAAGGCTGGCAGTTTGCCCCGGTTGAAGATCGCGTGTCCCTGCTGCTGCGCACTGCGGAAATCATCAAGGATCGCAAGTTTGAGTTCTGCGCTTGGCTTACCTACGAAGTCGGCAAGAACTGGGCCGAGGCGGACGCGGATGTTGCCGAGTGCATCGACTTCCTCGACTTTTATGCGCGCGAAGCCTTACGCCTTGCAGGTAGCCAAACACCCATTCAGTACCCCGGCGAGCATAACGAGCTTCGCTACATTGCGCTTGGTGTGGGTGCGGTCATCCCGCCGTGGAACTTTCCCCTCGCCATTGCCGCCGGCATGACGGCTGCAGCCATTGTGACCGGCAACACGGTTGTGCTCAAGCCCTCCCCCGACGCGCCGACCATTGCTGCCCGGTTTCTCGACGTGCTTGAGGAAGCAGGCATGCCGCCCGGCGTGGTCAACCTGCTCCAAGGTGACGGGCCTGTCTGCGGCAATGCCTTGATCGAGCACCCCAAGGTACGCTTTATCGCGTTTACCGGCTCGCGCCCGGTCGGTCTTGAGATCCACGAGAAAGCCGCCAAGCCCCGGCCCGGGCAAATCTGGATCAAGCGGACGATCCTGGAACTCGGCGGCAAGGACGCCATCATCGTCGCCGCAGATGCCGACGTGAACGAAGCGGTCGAAGGCGTGCTGGCGTCAGCGTTCGGCTTCAGCGGGCAAAAGTGTTCTGCCTGCTCACGAGCCATCGTTGAAGACACGATCTATGACGTGTTCCTGGAGAAAATCCGTGACGGCATTGAGGCCATCTCTATCGCCGATCCTCGAGAAAACCCGCGCATGGGCCCGGTGATTAACGAGGCCGCACGCACCCGGATCCTTGCTTATATCGAGGGCGCGAAAAGTGAAGGTCGCCTGATTGCCGGCGGCAATGCCATACAAACCGAAGCGGGCGGGTACTATGTCGCGCCGACCGTAATCGCCGATGTACAGCCGGAGTCGCGTTTGGCGCAGGAGGAAATTTTCGGGCCTGTGCTGGCTATTCTGCGCGCTGCAAACTTTACCGATGCGTTGCGCCTTGCCAACAGCACGGAGTTCGGCCTGACCGGCGCGGTGTACTCGACTGCGCCTGAGAACCTGCGGCGAGCCCGGCAGGAGTTTCATGTCGGCAACCTGTACCTGAACCGCAAGTGCACCGGTGCCATGGTAGGTGCGCACCCGTTCGGAGGCTTCAACATGTCAGGGACGGACTCGAAAGCAGGCGGCCCGGATTACCTGCTGCACTTTATGCAGGGCAAGAGCATTGCCGAGCGGGTGAAGCCATAATTGCTGGCCTCAAGCAAAAGCTGTCTCTAGCCCTGAAACAGAAAAACGCAAAAGAAAGCAAATCCAACTAGAAGCAAGTGTTCAAAGACATTCGCTTTTAAACAAAAACGTGCCCGTCTTGTCTTAGTGTCCCATGTATTCCCACAGAAGTTGTAGAAGTGTTGGCTATCCAATCCGTTACAGCTTTGCGGAAGAGCATGAAAAAGCGGAACAGGCTGGGCCTGTTCCGCTTACCGGTACACGGATGACTTGAGAGACAGGTGCCGCTTTTCAGTTTAGCTGTGCGATCAGGCTTCCCGCAGCCGCGGCAGCCTCCGCCAGCAACCGATGATGGATTGTGAACAACGCCAGCTCCAGCCGGTCCGATACGCCGGTCTTGTCGTAGACGCCCCGCAGGTAGTTCTTGATGACTTGTTCGGTGGTGCCGAGCCGCAGTGCGATCTCACGGTTTTTGCAGCCCTGGACGATCAATGCCACAATCTTCATCTCCTTGGGAGTGAGCCGATCGCGGACGCGAGCGCCGACCAAATCCTCATCGGGAACCGCAGAAGTATTTGTCGCGGAGTGAATCGCGCGTTCACCGCGACCGACCCGGCGGACGCAATCAACCAGGGTAGGTCCGGTGATAGACCGGAAGAAGAGCCCGTGCACGTGAGCCGTCAGGTAAGGCTGTGGAGCCTCGCCGTTCTCAAGGATGGCAATGCCTCGGCTGCCTAGAGAGCAGATTTGCTGCATCAGCTGGTTTGGGTCTTGCTTGAGCGTGGAGCCGAATAGTACAGTAACACCGCGAAAGGTGACGAGTGCATTCTGGAGCCGGTCCGCATCCGGGCATTGCGCAATGATGCGGAAATCGTCTTCCATGGAGAGGACTTTGGCGGTGCCGGTTCTGAAGATGGCCTGGTTATCAGCGAGTATGACTTTGTTCATTGTCTTGATCCTTGTGGCCTCAGTGTCTTACTCTGTCGCACCATCATTCAAGATCGGCGCGGTGTGACACGCTTTCCTGAGCAAAGGTTGCCTCATGGAAAGGTGTGGGCTCACAGAATCTAGGGCAAGTGTTTCAATTTGGAACAATTTCACCAAAAGGTACCGGTCTCGCCAGCTTCCGCTTTGGTTATATTTGAAACTTTGTGCTTGGTGGTAACCACAGAGTACCCTGATTCGAATCCAATGCAAGAACAATTTTCGTAATCTTTTCCTACTACAACCTTTGTGTAATCTTTTATTTGCTTCTTAGTCCAATGTAAAATCTACTTTTCTAAAGATCAACCAAGTATTTTATACATGATTTGCCATGCATTTTAGAACTGTACAATCGGATAGCCATGCCAAAGCCAGTGATCCTCGCCGTTGACGACGATATCAGCGTTCTGGAAGCTGTTGTACAGGATTTGAGGCGTGAGTATGGGGAGCGATACCGTATTCTGCGGGCAGGTTCCGGGCAGGCTGCACTTGATATTTGTGAGCAGCTGAGCAAGCGCGGCGATGCCGTTGCCTTGATCGTCTCGGACCAACGCATGCCGGGTATGACCGGCGTGGCGCTGCTTGAAAAAGTACAGGCAATCTACCCCGATGCGAAGCGAGCCTTGCTGACCGCTTATACAGATACGGAAGCAGCCATCCAGGCCATTAACAGCGCGCGTATTCACTACTACCTCACCAAGCCCTGGGACCCGCCTGAAGAGCGGTTGTACCCGGTGCTGAACGACCTGCTGGAAGCCTGGGGCAGCGGGCACAAACCCCGGTATGAGGGGTTGCAGGTAGTAGGTATGCGCTGGTCGGCACGCGACCACCAGGTTCGTGATTTTCTAAGCCGCAACCAGATTCCTTTCAAGTGGCTGGACCCGGAGCGTACCGAACAGGCCGCGGCCATGCTGGAGCAGTACGGCATCGGCGATGCCAAGCTGCCGGCTGTGCTGTTTCCGGATGGAACTTCGCTGTCACAGCCGGATATATCGCAGCTGGCAACCCGGGTCGGGCTGAAAACAGCTGCACGCAGCGACTACTATGACCTGGTTGTAATCGGGGGCGGCCCGGCGGGACTGGCAGCTGCTGTCTACGGCAGTTCCGAGGGGCTGAACACGCTGCTGGTGGAACCGGAAGCTCCCGGCGGGCAGGCCGGGTCCAGCTCCCGCATTGAAAATTACCTCGGTTTTCCATCCGGGATCACCGGCGAAGACTTGGCTCGCCGCGCGGCAATCCAGGCGACCCGGTTCGGTACGGAGTTCATCACGCAGTGCGCGGCAGGTATTACAACCAGCGATCAGTACCACCACGTTGCGCTTGGAGATGGGCGCGACGTGAGCTGTCGGGTCGTGCTCATTTCGGTTGGAGTGCACTGGCGTCGATTGCAAGTGCCCGGCGCGGAGAGGCTGCTGAATGCCGGTCTGTACTACGGCGCTACGCTTAGCGAAGCTTCGGCATGTACCGATGAGGAAATTTTCCTGGTGGGCGGTGCCAACTCCGCCGGGCAGGCAGCGATCCACTTTGCAAAGTTTGCCCGCAAGGTCACGATGCTGGTGCGTGGACCGTCACTGGTGCAAAGCATGTCGAAATACTTAATCGATCAGATAGCTGGTACATCCAATATCTCGGTGGAATTTCTAGCTGAAGTGCAGGAGCTCCATGGTGAAACGCAGCTGGAGTCGATCACGGTACAGCGGGATGGCGAAGTGACGCAGCGGCAAGCGTCTTCTCTGTTCATCTTTATCGGTGCGGCCCCCAGGACAGAATGGCTGCCGCCGGGCATTGCGCGCGATGGGCATGGGTTTGTACTGGCAGGGCCTGATCTGCGAAAAGATGGCAAGCTGCCGCCCAATTGGAGTGAAGAGCGGGATCCGTATTTGCTGGAAACCAGTGTGCCGGGCATTTTTGTTGCGGGGGATGTGCGGTTCGGGTCGTTAAAA
>CAXSFX010000224.1:0-5034 GCA_964236655.1 uncultured Acidobacteriaceae bacterium
TGGTCCATGGGACCGTTTACGGGAGACTGCGCGTAGGGCAGGAAGAGTGTGGGGTCAGGCTGCTCGCCGAGGCTGCCGGTCTCGTCCGGGGCTACGCCTACAACAGCAACCGGTGTTTTGAACAGGCGGTCATCGGTGCCGTCTGTGCTGTCATTAACCAGCTCGACGGTGTTGCCGACCGTGCGTTTGCCTTTGAAGTAACGGCGTGCAAACGCTTCATTCACCATGCACACCGGCTGCGAGCCCGCGTTGTCGCTTTTGCTGAAGCTGCGACCGGCCACAGCAGGTGCTCCGAGCGTCCGGGCGTAGTCGGCGCTAAAGAGTGAAACCAGCGCTTGATCTTCCTTGTGCGCTGGTTGTCCGGTGATTTTGAACGTGCTGTTGATGGATATGTTGAAGTTGGAGAAGGGAAGGGAGACCTGTGCCGCCGCGGCTTCCACGCCGGGCAGGCTGCCAAGTCGATCCAGAAGCCGCGCATGCGTCTGCTTGAGCGTCGCGTTATCTTCTTTCGGGTTGAGGGGCATGAGCGAGACCGCTGTCACGTGCTTAGGGTCAAAGCCGAGCGGGGCTTGCTGCAAGGCAACGAAGGTGCGGAGAAACAAGCCCGCGACCACCAGCAGCACGCAGGTCAGCGCGATCTCGACGGCGACCAGGCTGCCGCTGAGACGCGAGCGATGAGTGACCTTTGCAGATTGTGAAAGCGGCAATCCATTTGCGGTTTGCATCACGTTCCAGGCCGGTGCAAGGGCAGCGAGAACGCCGGTTGCGGTAGCAAGCAGGGCGCAGGCGGCAAAGCCGGCGGGGTGTAGGGCGAGCTCGTCAAAGCGGGGGAACTGCAGGCTGTACGCTGCACGCAGCCCGTACAAAATGGCCGTGGCGAGCAGGAGGCCAAGTGACGCGCCAAGCAAGGAGACGGTCACACTTTCCGTCACAACCTGCTGGAACAGCCTGGCCCGGCTTGCACCGAGCGCGGCGCGCACGCCCATCTCGCCGATGCGGCTGGTGGCGCGGGCAATCTGCAGGTTTGCGGAGTTGGCGCAGGCTATGAGCAGCAGCAGCGCGCAGGCACCCAGCAGGGCGAGCAGCTTGGGCTGCACATCGCCGATGACAGAATCGCGGTACGGAGAGAATGTGAGCTCGCCCCGATCTTCGTTTTTGGCCGGCGCATTGTGCGCGTAAACAGCTTTTGCCTCAGCCAGCGCGGCGGCAGGCGTTGCGCCCGGCTTGAGACGTGCGACCACGTACAAAGCCGAAAAATTGTTCACGTCCAGGCCTTTGGGGTTAAGCAGTAGCGGCGTGAAGACCACTGTCCCAGTGGCGACGCCTGGAAACTTGAACCCGGACGGCATGACACCCGTGATGGTCAACAGCCGGTTTTCAACAGTGATATGGGAGCCGATCGCGTGCGGATCGCCGTGGAGATTGTCACGCCAGAAGGCATCACTGACGACTGCGAGCGGCGCGCTGCCATCGGCGGACGTGGGCACCCGACCCAGTCGCGCGGCGACACCGGGCACGTTGAAAAATTCGGGCAGCACGGCAATTTTGAGTGCGACGCGTGTACCGTCTGCCGTGGTTACGGGGGAGGGTATGGTGGTGTACGCCCCAAGCGCGGCAAAGCTTTTAACTCCTGTTTGCAAGGCTTCGATGTCATGGGAGCGTATGTAATCTTCTCTCCGCCCTTTCACAATGCGGGCTACTGTCACCAGTCGATCCGCATGCGGCAGCGCCACCGGGCGGATGAGCACGCAGTCCACGATGGCGAGCATGGCCGTGGCCGCGCCCAGGCCGAGCGCGAGAGTGAGCACGGCGGTGAGCGCGTAGATGGGTGCATTGCGGAGCTGGCGCAGGGCGTAGCGGAGGTCGGCGACGACCGAAGCGGTGAACGGGATAAGCGGCATGCGGTTCCTTTCTCGTTGCTTGCTGACTTCTCGTTGCTTGCTAATTTCTTGTTGCTTGACGGTTTCTCGTTACCAGGCAAGCCGAACGCCTACTCGGCGCGGAGGACTTCTACCGGGTCAACCGAGGCCGCGCGTAGGGCGGGTGCGGCGGAGGCGAGCAGCGCGACCAGCTCCATGGCGAGGACAAGCAGGGTGAGGAACAGCGCCTCATGCGGGGCGCGGACGGTGAGCACCGACGCGATGACCTTGCGCAAGGCAAAGGAGAGTACGAGGCCCGCGGCGAGCCCGGCGAGCGAGATGGCGGCTACGCGGCGCAGCCATAGCAGCAGCACCTGCCAACGCTGCGCGCCGAGCGCCATGCGGATGCCGATGTCGCGGCGGCCCTGCTCGACCCGCTGCGCGGTGAGGCCGTAGAGCCCGAGCGCGGCGAGCAGTACCGCGAGCGCGGCAAAGGTGACGAACAGCCAGCCCTCCATGCGCTCAAGCACCAGCGCCTCGCCGACGACATCGGTCATGGTCTGCGCGGGGCGAAAGGGCAGGCCGGGGTCGAGTTGCTGCATGATCTTGCGCAGCGGCTCGGCTAGGGTGAGCGGGTCCAGATATGCGGTGGTGCGGATGACCAGCTGCATGTCTTGCATGTACTGCGCATGGTTCTTGATTGATACCTGTGAGACCGGGAAATCTGTTTCCGCAAGCGGCGGCTGGAACAGGTTTTGTCGTTGATCGCTGACGACACCGATGATCTCCGGTTTGACGTCGTTATCGTCGATGTGCTTCCCAATAGGGTCTTCGCCGGGTGCGAAAAACTTCTTTACAAAAGCCTCGTTGACGATCAGCACGGGCTGCGACTTGGAGGCATCAAGCCGGTCGTCAAACAAGCGCCCATGCAGCAGGCGCGTTCCCATTGCGGCGTGGTACCCCGGTGAGATCAACCGGTACTCCGCAAGCTGCTCCGTGTTTGGCGGCGCCGGTTGGTGACCCACGATCTGGATGTCGCCGTTAAATCCGGACACAGCCACCGGAAGCAAGTTGATGATTGCGGCTGATTTGACACCCGGCAAAGCCCGCACCCGCTCCAGCAAAGGGTTATAGAAGGTCTGCAGCAGATCACGGCCTTCGAGGGTTTCGCGCGATAGGGCTACATCTTCAACCAGCAGGTGATCTGAGCTGAAGCCGAGGTCGGTTGTCCGTAAAGTGGAAAGTGCCCGCAACAGCAGCCCGCTTGTGACCAGCAGCACCATGGCAAGTGCCATTTGTGTAGCGATAAAAACTGCGCTAAGCCGTTGCTGAGTGCGATTGGTTCCGGTGCCGGAAGAACCATTGCGCAGCGCATCTGCCGGGGCGACCGCGAACAACTGTCGCACGGGCAGCAGGCCCGCGAGCAGCAGCGTGAGTAATGCCGCCAGCAACGATGCGAGCAGCACAGGCGCGTTGAGCGCGATCTCCGCCCCGCGATCTAGCGAAGCCGCCAGCAGCGTGTGCACCGCCTGCAGCAGCAGGAACGCTGCAATAGCACCCCCGGCGGTGCCTGCAACAGCCAGCAAGGCGATCTCGCTGAGCAGTTGCCGGGCCAGCCTGGTGCGCGAAGCGCCTATGGCTGCGCGCAGCGCCAGTTCGCGCTCGCGGCGCAGACCGCGCACCAGCATGAGCCCGGCAATGTTGACGCAGCCCAGCAGCAGTACGGCAACTACCGCCAGCGCCAAAACGATGACAAGCCCGCCCGTTTGCCCGAGCACGGCCTCTGCCATGGAAGTAAGCTGCATGCGGCGACCTTTGCTGTCGGGCCGCACCTGTGCGTAAGCGGTCAAAACCCTGGTCATATCTGCCTGCGCCTGCGCTGCGGTCATGCCCGGCTTCAAGTGGCCGAATGTCCACATCCAGTGCCTGCCGGTGTGGCTTAGGTCATCCTCCTGCGGAGTAAACGGCGTGTACGCAACTTCACTCTGCTGCAGCGGGAAGCGGAAGCTCGCAGGCATGACGCCGACCACGGTTACCGGCCTGCCGTCAAGCTCGATCTTCGAGCCGAGCACGTTCTTCCGCCCGTCGAAGCTCTTGCGCCACAGCGTGTAGCTCAGCACGGCGACATCGGTGCGCCCGCGCGCGTTCTCGCTGGGCAGAAACGTCCGGCCCAGTATCGCGTGCACACCGAGCGCGTCAAAGAAGTTGTCCGTCGAGTGGACGGCATGGATCGCGGCAGGGCCTTGCGGTCCGCGCAGGTTCATCGTCTGTTCTGAAAACCCAGCCAGCGCGGTAAACGAACGATTGTTCTCGCGCCAGAACTGGTACTCCGGGGAAGACGCGGGTTGGTTATAGCCGGACTGTGAGTATGGCCTAAGCACCACGATCCGGTCCGGCTCGCCGTAGGGTAGCGGACGGATCAGCAGTGCGTCGAACACGCTGAAGACCGTGGCCGCCAGGCCCACCGTGAGCGAGAGCGTGAGCACGGCGGTGAGCGTGAAGCCGGGGGAGCGGCGCAGTTGACGAAGGGCGAATCGGATGTCGGCAAGGATGGAGTTCATTTCGGCAATCCCTCTAGCGGTGTTTTGCGGCTACCTGTCTGCGGCTACCTGTAAAGGTGCATGTACGGATTTGCGCCCGTATTTGCAATTGCGGCGCATGGGTTCACTCGGAGCGGAGTGCCTGCATGGGGTCGATGGAGGCAGCACGGCGTGCGGGGATGACCGCGGCAATGAAGGCTGACAAGAGCAGCAGCGCGGCGACCGTGAAGAGCACGAGCGGCTGAAAGCCGCTGGTCTGGTAGAGCGTGTGCTGCAGCAGGCGTCCGGCGGCGAAGCACAGCGGCAGGCCCAGCGCGAGGCCCAGCAGGGCTTGGGTGAGTGCGCCTTTAACGATCATGGCGAGCACGCCGCCCCGGCCGGCTCCGAGCGCCATGCGGATGCCGATCTCGCTTGTGCGCCGCGCAACGGCGTAGGCAGTGACGCCGTAGAGGCCGATGGAGGCGAGGATGAGCGCGAGTATGCCGAACAGGGTGGTGAGGCGGACTACCAGCTCCTGCTGTGTGAAGTTGTCGCTTAACTGGTCGGTGTAGGAGTGCATGTACAGAATGGGAATGTCAGGATTGATGGATTTAAGTGTCTGCCGTACAGAGGTGGCAACGCTACTCTCGTTGCCT
>CAXSFX010000225.1:0-5002 GCA_964236655.1 uncultured Acidobacteriaceae bacterium
CGATGCTGGCGTAAGGGAGAGTTTTATGGCAGCCGGCAAATCGACAGGCAAGGTTTTCGGGAACGAGGCAATTGAGGAGAAGCGCAGGCCGCGCGTAGTGATCCTGGGCGGTGGGTTTGCCGGGATGAACGCTGCCCAGGCATTGAAAAAGATGCCGGTAGATGTGACGTTGATCGACAAAAGCAACCACTACACGTTTCAGCCCTTGTTGTACCAGGTCGCATTGGCGCTGCTTTCTCCATCTGACATTGCATCCCCCATCCGCATGGTTCTACGCAAGGCGCGGAATGTGGATGTATTGATGGAAGAAGTGGAAAGCGTAGACACGAAACAGCGCCGCGTCGGTCTTAAAGGCGGCCCCTCCGTGCACTACGACTACCTGATCGTAGCTACGGGCTCCATGAAGTCGTACTTCGGCCATACGGAATGGGAGCAGTACGCGCCGGGGCTGAAGACGGTCGAGGATGCAACTGAAATTCGCCGCCGCGTGCTGCTGGCGTTTGAACTGGCAGAGCGGCAGGCAGTTGAGACCGGCTCGCACCGGCCGCTGAACTTTGTGGTAATTGGCGGTGGACCCACAGGAGTGGAGCTTGCCGGTGCCGTCGCGGAAATTGCCAAGTACTTCCTGAAGCAGGACTTCAGGCATATCGATCCCGCCAAGGCGCACATTCTATTGATTGAGGGTGGACCGAGGATTCTACCGAGCTACCCTGAGGACCTTACAGAAAAAGGACTCAAGCAGCTCAACAAACTAGGCGTTGTAGTACGAACAGGCGTGATGGTAGAGGAGATCGGTGCCGGTTACGTCAAGCTGAAAGGCGGTGAACGGCTTGATGCCGTAGTTACCCTATGGGGTGCCGGTGTAGCCAGCTCCCCGGTGGGCGCAATGCTGGGGGTGCCGCTCGATAAAAAACACCGTCCGGTTCTAGATAAAACCCTCAACCCGGAAGGTCTCAGTGAAGTCTTCGTATGCGGCGACCTGGCAGGGTTTACCCAGGATGGCAAGGAGCTGCCGGGTGTGGCGCAGCCGGCATTGCAGATGGGTACGCATGCCGCGCTGATGATCAGGCAGGACTTGCAGCGCAAGCCTCGGCAGGAGTTCCACTACTTTGACAAGGGCGATATGGCCACTATCGGCCGCTATGCTGCCGTCGCGGATATCCGCTGGCCCTTCAAAGCGCACTGGGGCGGGCTACCTGCCTGGGGAACCTGGCTCCTGGTGCACCTGGTTTTTATCGTGGGTTTTCGCAGCCGGGTGACAGTGATGTTCCAGTGGGCCTGGACATACCTGTTCATGTCGCGCGGCTCGCGGCTGATTACCGGAAGCCACGAGCTGGTGGGTTGGGAAGACAATGCCGAAATTCGCGATAAAGCGGTCAGCAGGCCTGCGGATGCGCCTTTGCTGAAGACATCAGGGGATTTGCAGGGAGCCTAGCTTGGATTTGCAGGAAAAGGGCAGCCGAACCAGGCTGCCCTTTTGCTGTGCATCAGACGGTAATTGGTTGCTCGACAGACACGTTGACCGGCGTGAGCCAGTTGAAACGATCGGGTACTGTGCCGTTGACAATGCCGAAATATTCATCGGCAAGCTGACGTGTAATCGGGCCCGGCTTGCCATTGCCGACCGGGATGCGGTCAACCGAACGTAGCGGCGTGACTTCGGCCGCGGTACCGGTGAAGAATGCTTCATCGGCGATGTAGAGCAGTTCACGCGGCAAGGCCTGCTCGACTGTAGGAATGCCGAAGTGACGTGCCAGGGTAAGGATAGCGTCGCGTGTAATGCCGTTTAGCACGGAGTTGGCAAGAGGTGTTGTGTAGAGTTTGCCGCCCTGCACGATGAACAGGTTTTCTCCCGAGCCTTCAGAAAGGTAGCCGTTGGTGTCGAGCGCGATGCCTTCCGCATAGCCGTTGATATCAGCTTCCATGCGAATAAGCTGCGAGTTCATGTAGTTGGCACCGGCCTTGGCCAGGGATGGCATGGTGTTCGGCGCAAGCCGGTTCCAGGACGAGATGCAGACATCTGCGCCTTCATCGTGGCCACCGAGAAAATTGCCCCATGGGAAGTTAGAGATGTAGACATCTACCGGAGTGCCTTTGGGGTTGACGCCGATTTCGCCGTAACCGCGAAGAGCAATGGGGCGGATGTAGCAGGGGGCGACTTTGTTCGCTTCAACGACGTCGACAACGGCGGAACAAAGTTGGTCGAGCGAGTAGGGCAGCGTCATACGGTAGATCTTTGCCGAGTTGATGAGACGCTGCATGTGCTCGGCCAGGCGGAACACTGACGCGCCTTTTGGCTGCCTGTAGCAGCGGATACCTTCAAAGACAGAAGAGCCGTAGTGAACTACGTGGCTCATGACATGGATCTGTGCGCGTTCCCAAGCGATGAGTTCGCCATTGCGCCAGATGTTCGCGGTAGGTTGGATGGGCATGGATACAGACTCCTTGGGGATGCTTGAGAGTAGAGCCTGATTATAGACAGTGCCTGCAATGCCCATGTGACTATAGGCAGCTTTTGCGCAGGGGATCTTTGCGGTAAGGTGCAAGCATGCTAGGGCCCGCAGCACACGCACTTCAGGAAATTCACCAGTCAAAGTATGTCGGCTTCTCGCTGCTGGCCTTGAGCTCGATCTTTTTTCTGGTTGATCCGTTTGCTTCTATCGGTTCGTTCCTTGCGATTACTGAAGGAGTGAACCCTGAGCGACGTAAGCGGATGGCCGGTAAAGCCTGTTTGACGTGCTTCATTGTGCTGGCGGCCTTTGCGTTGGCAGGGCAGTTCATTTTCAAAATGCTGGGCATTACGTTGCCGGCCTTTGAGTTTGCCGGTGGCCTGATCCTCATGCTGATCGGCATCGATATGCTGCAGGCCAAGCGGTCGCTCACACAGGAAAGTACGTCTGAGACAGAAGAGGGTGCGCACAAGGAGGACGCGGGAATCGTGCCGTTGGGCATCCCCATGCTGGCCGGTCCCGGAGCAATTTCAAGTGTGATGGTCATGGTAGGGCAGGCAGCCAGCTACTGGCAGATGGCTGCGATTCTTGGTTCCATTGCGGTTACAGCATTAATAAGTTATGGAGTGCTGAGCGGGGCGGAGCGGCTGCAAAGGCTTTTAGGGGAAACAGGAATTCGCATCCTGGTGCGAATCATGGGCTTGCTGCTTGTGGCATTGGCAATGCAGTTCTTTGTGAACAGCCTTACTATGCTGGGTGTCATTCCACGTCAGGGCTAGCAGCTGTATTTACACAACGCCATGGCAAAAACATTTCAACAGTTTTTGGGAGTTTTCAACATTTGCTAGAAAGGCAGTGTGACGCTAGTATCAATCTTGTTCGCAGCAAGCTTTAAGACACCGCGCGGAAGCGACCGGAAAGCTCTAAAAGCTGAAAAGAACTGAGATTGACTGGTTGCACGAGTCAAGAAGTAGTGATAAGGTTTGGGAAGTGCAGAAGTTGCTTGGCAGAATAGAAGCTGAGCATTGCATTAGAAGTAGAGCTAAAAGATTGTAAAAACTTCTGAGTCGGGTGTATAGCCTGACACATCTGTTGACTAAGTCGCAGACAGAAGGTTCGACGGCACCCCCGAGGTGCCCAGAAGGTTTACCTTCCAGAGCGAACAATCCATTATGAAGGGTCTATAAGGCCACTCAACATTTGTCTGTAGACGATGTTGATAGATTTTTTAAAGTTTGTGTCTCAGTCCATTTCTTCTGAACACTTGAAATATCAAGTGTTCGGGGAAGTCAATAGGTCTAGTCTGCTATACGCGCTTTACATAGATAAAATGTAAAGAAGTAGAAAATAGTTGACACGAATCGAAAACTTCTGTAACTTTAAGAAATGCGCTGAAGAGCGCAGCAAGTTCGAGGACACACGGCGACACAGTCGTGAGTCTCGATCCTAGCGACCTGCTTAGGCAGATCCCGCTTTGGATCTTTGACAATCAGGTTGAACATGCTAGTCGTGAGAATAGACCAAGTTTGGTTTGATCATTCTCACAGTATTAAACAGCAAGTCACGTTTTCGAGCGTGATGAGTTGGGCTCCTGCATTGCGGACCTCCGTCCTGCATGCATTGGAGCCAACAGGATTTAAACGAGAGTTTGATCCTGGCTCAGAATCAACGCTGGCGGCGTGCCTAACACATGCAAGTCGAACGAGAAAAGGGCTTAGGCCCTGAGTACAGTGGCGCACGGGTGAGTAACACGTGACTAACCTACCCCAGAGTGGGGAATAACTTCGAGAAATCGAGGCTAATTCCGCATAATACCTACGGGTCAAAGGAGCAATTCGCTTTGGGAGGGGGTCGCGGCAGATTAGCTAGTTGGCGGGGTAATGGCCCACCAAGGCAGTGATCTGTATCCGGCCTGAGAGGGCGCACGGACACACTGGAACTGAAACACGGTCCAGACTCCTACGGGAGGCAGCAGTGGGGAATTTTGCGCAATGGGGGAAACCCTGACGCAGCAACGCCGCGTGGAGGATGAAGTCTCTTGGGACGTAAACTCCTTTCGATCGGGACGATAATGACGGTACCGATAGAAGAAGCCCCGGCTAACTTCGTGCCAGCAGCCGCGGTAATACGAGGGGGGCAAGCGTTGTTCGGAATTATTGGGCGTAAAGGGTGCGTAGGCGGCCCCGCAAGTCTTGTGTGAAAGCCTCAAGCTCAACTTGAGGACTGCACGGGAAACTGCTGGGCTGGAGTATGGGAGAGGTGAGTGGAATTCCTGGTGTAGCGGTGAAATGCGTAGATATCAGGAGGAACACCTGTGGCGAAAGCGGCTCACTGGACCATAACTGACGCTGAGGCACGAAAGCTAGGGGAGCAAACAGGATTAGATACCCTGGTAGTCCTAGCCCTAAACGATGATCGCTTGGTGTGGCGGGTACCCAATCCCGTCGTGCCGTAGCTAACGCGTTAAGCGATCCGCCTGGGGAGTACGGTCGCAAGGCTGAAACTCAAAGGAATTGACGGGGGCCCGCACAAGCGGTGGAGCATGTGGTTTA
>CAXSFX010000226.1:0-4980 GCA_964236655.1 uncultured Acidobacteriaceae bacterium
CTTCCTCCCTGCCGCACCACCCAGTCTTGTGCCTGACAACCCTTCCGGCGCACCAGGTGAGATCTTCCGTACTGATGTTGATGGTGATGGTCAGACCGGCGACCTTATTCCCGGCACCAACCCAGGCTACTATGGGCATCAGGTCAAAGGCGCAGGACTCAATCAGCTCATCAATGGCTACAATGCAAAGAGCGCCGGTCAGGTTACACCTGCCGGTCAAGCTTTAATCAATGCCGGTCTTATAAATGCTACTGACTTGGCTACTCTCGGGGCGGTTCAGGTGCCCATAGCCACGGCCCCAACTACACCCATTAATAATCCGGCATTCCGTGCTTTCGATGCAAGCGTCGGCTATCCCATCACCCTCAAAAAGCTCCACGAAGGTATGAGCCTGGAGCCGAAGGTTGCACTCTACAATGTTGCTAATCTCAGTAACTTCAACCAAACTGGACTTACCGGTGTTCTAGCCAATATCAATACAGCGAATGGGCCAGTAGGGACAGTCAATAGCTTTCTGAATGGCCCCAATAATGAATCTGTTTATAACGGCATTCGTACGCAGCGCGGTTCCGGTACATTCGCCCAAGGATCGCCGCGCACTACAGAGTTTCAGCTCAAGCTGAACTTCTAAACTAGATTGCCGCTAGCAAGAAGGGAGGAGCGAAAGCTCCTCCCTCTTCTTGCGCTCAATTCATCGTCCAGACAGGTTTAAGCTTGTCACCGGAAGGCACTGTCCCGCATCCGATAGCTGGACAGCAAGGAAGGTACTTCGCCCATGATCGCACTGCTTGCAATGCTGCTTTTTGTCCCGGCCCCCGCCCCGGATGCACCCATGCTCGGCAACTGGGCCACACCCGACGGCTCCATTGTGAAGGTGTACCCGTGTGAGTCGAACCACTTGTGCATACGCATCATGACGATTGCAGTAAAGGATGCGCCGAGTGTGGACGTGGAGAACCCTGATTCCGCGCTGAAAACCCGCAAGCTGTGCAACCTGCAGATCGGCACGGGCTTTACTGCCGATGACAAGTACAAGGCACAGGACGGCAAAATTTATGATCCAAAGTCGGGCCACACCTACTCGGCAATGATGGTGGAGAAGGATGACATGCTGAAGCTGCGCGGATTTATCGGCATCTCGCTGCTGGGCAGGACGGAGACATGGCATCGGGCGACGGGGGATGTGCCTGGATGCAAGTAGTCGAGGAGTGGCCGGAGGGGGAAAGCAGGTCCTTCGACTTCGCTCGGGATGACACGATTTTTTCGTGCGTCACAATTGTTTATGCGTCACAACTTTTTCACGCGCCATGACTTTTTCATGCGTTATATAGCCCGACATGTTGCATGACAAATTGTGCGGCATACTCCGCGACGTAATTGCGCGATGTAGTTGCACGTTGCCCGACATAATTGCGTGTTGCGCGACATAGTTGCCTGTATATTGCGCGGTGCGCTTGTATGACAGATCACGCCGCAAATTCAGCACAGGCTAGAGTTTTGACGATCGCACCACATCCCGCACGCCTGCAATGCGGCGTAATCCCGATTGCAGGCGCTCCAGATGCTTCAGGTCTTGCGCGTCCAGGGTGAGCTCGATGTACGCGGTCGCATCGGTTGAGCGCGTGTCCATTGAGCGGATGTTTGTGTTCTCCTCGCTTGCAATGGCGGTGATGTCCTTCAGCATGCCGGGGCGGTCGTCGCAGATTACCGTCAGCTTTACGGGATAGGTGGCGCGGGGCGCAGGGGTTACATCCCGGTCGCGTGCCCACTCGACAGCGATGCGCCGGTCCGACTCGTAGAGCAGGTTTTGCACGTTGGAGCAGGCGCGGGCATGCACGGCCACGCCCTTACCGCGTGTCACGTAGCCGATGATCCCCTCGCCGCGAATGGGGTTGCAACATCGGGCGCGGTAGACCAGCAGCTCGTTTGAACCCTCGACTTCCAGGGTGTCTGAGGCGGCGCTTGCATGCAGTTGCAGCCGCTTGGCGTCCTCGGCACCGGTGGGCAGGGCGGGATCGTCCGGCGTCGGCTGCTGGTGCAGGATGCCGGGCGCGAGCCGGTTGAGTACCTGCCGGGCAGAGTATTTGCCGAAGCCGATAGCCGCCATCATGTCGTTGGGCGTGGCGACGGAGTAGTCGGCGGCCAGCCGCGCGTAGTCTGACTCCTCAAACTTCGACAGCGCGATTTTGTACTTGCGTGCCTCGCGCTCCAGCAGCTTGCGGCCGATCTCAATGGCGCGCTCCCTCTGGTGCTCGTTGATCCAGTGCTTGATCTTGTTGCGCGCACGTGAGCTTTTGACAAAGGTCAGCCAGTCGCGCGAGGGCGTGTGGCCGTTCTGCGTGACGATCTCTACAATGTCGCCGTTGCGCAGCTTGGCGCGCAGCGGCACGATACGGCCATTGACTTTGGCCGAGATGCAGGCGTGGCCCACCTCGGTGTGCACGGCATAGGCAAAGTCGAGCGGGCTTGCGTCTTTGGGCAGGGAGACCACCTTGCCCTTGGGCGTAAAGGTGTAGACCTCCTCCGGATACAGGTCGATCTTGAGCGTCGAGATGAACTCATTCGGGTCGGTCATCTCGCGCTGCCACTCTACAAGCTGCCGCACCCAGGCGAGGCGCTGCTCATCGCGGGCAGAAACGGGTGAGCCGCCGGCCTTGTACTTCCAGTGGGCGGCAATTCCTTCCTCGGCAATGCGGTGCATCTCTTCCGTGCGAATCTGCACTTCAAACTGGTGCCCTGCATCGCCCATCACGGTAGTGTGCAGGGATTGGTACAGGTTAGGCCGGGGCATCGCGATGAAGTCCTTGATGCGGTTGGGCACCGGGCGAAACAGCGAATGGATAAGCCCGAGCACGGCATAGCAGTCGGCGACAGAGCCGACAATTACACGCAGGGCCAGCAGGTCATGCACCTGGTCTACGCCGGCACCGGCCTCCTGCAGCTTTTGGTGGATGGAGTAGAGCCGCTTGATGCGCCATTCCACGCGTGCGGTGATGTTGTTCTCAGCGATGCGCTCGGCAAGCAGTGTTTCCACGCCGCCCAGGAACAGCTCGCCCTCTGTGCGGCGTGCCTCGATGGCAGCATGCAGCTCCTCAAATGCCCGGCGATCTGTGTACTGAAATGCGAGGTCTTCAAGCTCGCCGCGCACCTTGCCCATACCCAGCCGGTGCGCAAGCGGCGCGTAGATGTCGAGCGTTTCGCGCGCGATACCCATTTGGCGGTCGGGCCGCAGGTGCTCCAGTGTGCGCATGTTGTGCAGCCGGTCGGCTAGCTTGATGAGCACCACGCGCACATCGGTGACCATGGCCAGCAGCATCTTGCGCACGCTCTCCGCTTGGCGGTCCTCGCGGTTGGCGAACTGGATTTTATCGAGCTTGGTAACGCCTTCGACAATATGCGCCACTTGCTCGCCGAACAGCACGGTAATTTCAGGCGTGGTCACGGGCGTATCTTCAACCGCATCATGCAGCAAGCCTGCGGCGATGGCGGTGGAATCGAGCTTCATCTCGGCGAGCACGATGGCGACTTCAAGCGGGTGCAGAACGTAAGGCTCACCGGAGGCGCGCAGCTGCCCACGATGGTGCCGCAGGCAAAACTCCCAGGCCTTGCGGATGATTTCTGTGTCGTCAGAGGGGCGGTTGCGACGTACCGTGTCGATGAGCAGGGTATAGCGAGGGCCGGTAATGGCTGCCGTGGCCGCATCGTAGTTTGCAAGCGCTTCCAATGAGTATGCCGCAGGCAGCTTGGCACGGCGGGTCGACTCAGGTTGTACAGGAGACGTTTGCGCGGGTGCCATGCTTGATTATAAGGTCGGTTTCACCTGGAATCTCTTAACTGCACATTGAAAGAATTATGATCGACACTTATAACCTTCAGCGCTTCCTGGCGGCCCAGGAAACAACTTATGCCACCGCACTTACGGAGCTTGGAGCAGGGCAGAAACGAAGCCATTGGATGTGGTTCATTTTTCCCCAGGTTGCTGGACTGGGGAGCAGCTCAACAGCAGCGCAATATGCGATTCAATCACGCGCTGAAGGGGAAGCGTATCTTCACCATCCGGTGTTGGGAGCCCGCCTGCGAGAGATTACAAAAGTTGTTTTGCAGTTGGAAAACAGGACAGCGAAGCAGATTTTCGGATTCCCGGACGAGCTGAAATTTCATTCCTCAATGACCTTGTTTGACTCCGTTGCGGAAGGGGAAACACTCTTCGCCGGGGCGCTTGATAAGTATTTCCGCGGAGAGAAGGACCGGGCCACGTATACGCATCTGCGCTGAAGCCTTGGCGCGGCACACGATAAACTTGAGACTGGCGCGATGCCGGCCCGGAGTACCCATCTTGATAGAACTTTCTACCGCGCGTCTTGTCGATAAGATACTGCTTTCGGAGGCGTCAGGGTGCTTTCATCTTGAATTCGTCATGGACGCGCTGCCCGAGTTTCCCTTTGAGCCCGGCCAGTTCGTCTCCTGCGTAGCCGCGCATCCGGTCACAGGGAAACAACAGACGCGCGCTTACTCGATTGCCTCGGCAGCGCGCGGCAACACCTTTGCACTGTGTGTCAACCGGGTTGAGGCAGGCTTTTTTTCAAATATGCTGTGCGACCTCCAGGTAGGCGAAACCATCGAGGTTTACGGTCCGAATGGTGACTTCACTCTGCGGGAGCCGTTGACTGACAGCATCTTTATCGCGACCGGTACAGGTGTGGCACCCATGCGCGGCTTTGCACAGTGGCTTTTTGCGGAAGACAGTCCGGACCGCAGCCGGGGCAAGCAATTCACACTCATCTACGGCACCCGCCACGAGGCGGACATTTACTACCGTGACTACTTTGAGCAGCTCGCGGCCAGGCACGCGAACTTCAAATACTTGCCGACGCTAAGCCGTGCGCCCGAAAGCTGGCCCGGCGAGCGCGGCTACGTGCAGGAACATGCAGCCAGGCTTGTTACCGGTCTCGCCCCCGCAGACCCCGCACAAGGGCCGCC
>CAXSFX010000227.1:0-4938 GCA_964236655.1 uncultured Acidobacteriaceae bacterium
AGATGCGTCTAAGTTGTGTACGGCATCATCCGCGTCAGCGCTGTGCTCGTAGAAGAAGTGAGGGGTTCTGGTGAATTCGACAGTTAAAACAGTGATCTTCTGGGTGTTCATCTTCGCATGCCTCATTCTGTTGTGGCAGGTGTTTCAGAAGAGCAGCGGCTCCGGGCATGACAAGGATGTGTCATTCTCGCAATTTGTGCAGGACGCCCGTGTAGGGCAGGTGCAGGACGCAACTGTAAATGGCAGTGAAGTGCGCGGCAAACTCAAGAACGGCGAACCGTACCATGTAACAGTGCCAGCCAACTACCCGCAATTGTTCGACATCTTGCAGGAAAATCACGTTTCTGTAACGGTGCGTGACAACCAGGGCAGCTCATGGCTTCCGATTCTGTTCAACCTGGGTCCGATCCTGATTATCGGCGCGCTCTGGTTCTTCATGCTGCGGCAAATGCAAAGCGGCGGCAATAAGGCAATGTCCTTCGGCAAGAGCCGCGCCCGCCTGCTTTCCATGCAGCAAAAGAAGGTTACGTTTAAGGATGTAGCCGGTGTAGATGAAGCCAAGGAAGAGCTCAAGGAAATTATTGAGTTCTTGCGAGAGGCAAGCAAGTTCCAAAAGCTGGGTGGCCGTATTCCCAAGGGAGTTCTGCTTGTCGGACCTCCAGGGACGGGTAAGACCTTACTGGCACGTGCGGTCGCCGGTGAAGCGAACGTACCGTTTTTCTCAATTTCCGGTTCTGATTTTGTTGAAATGTTTGTCGGTGTCGGTGCCAGCCGTGTTCGTGATCTTTTCGAGCAAGGTAAGAAGAATGCTCCCTGCATCATTTTCATTGATGAAATCGATGCGGTCGGTCGTCATCGCGGTGCCGGTCTCGGCGGTGGTCACGATGAGCGTGAGCAAACCCTGAATCAGCTGCTGGTAGAGATGGACGGCTTTGAAGCGAACGACGGCGTCATCCTGGTTGCTGCTACAAACCGTCCTGACGTTCTAGATCCGGCGCTGCTGCGCCCAGGTCGTTTTGATCGTCGCGTAATCGTAGGTCGTCCCGATGTGCGTGGCCGCGAGGAAGTTCTTGCTGTCCACTCGCGCAAAGTCCCAACAGCAGATGACGTCGATCTTCGCGTCATGGCAAGGGGCACACCGGGGTTCTCCGGTGCCGATTTAGCCAACATGGTCAACGAAGCTGCATTGAATGCTGCCAGGCATAATCGCAAGGCCGTTCTAATGGCAGACTTTGAAGCAGCCAAGGACAAGGTCATGATGGGTGCCGAGCGCCGGTCCATGCTGTTGAGCGACGAAGAAAAGCGGGTTACCGCTTATCACGAAGCAGGACATGCGTTGGTCGCTTCAATTCGTGCCCATGCCGATCCGCTGCACAAGGTCACAATCATCCCGCGCGGCATGGCGCTTGGTGTGACAATGCAGTTGCCGGTTGATGACCGCCATACTGTTACCAAGGATTATCTTGAGACGCAGTTAGCCATCCTGATGGGCGGCCGAATTGCAGAAGAGATCTTCCTGAAGCAGATGACCACGGGTGCCGGCAACGACATCGAGCGTGCAACAGAACTAGCTCGCAAAATGGTATGTGAGTTCGGTATGAGCCGCCTTGGTCCTCTAACCTATGGCAAGAAGGAAGAGCAGATTTTTCTGGGACGCGAGATTGCACAACATCGTGATTTCTCAGAAGAGACTGCACGTCAGATCGACGGTGAGGTTCGCTCCATGGTCGATGAGGCATACAAGTCGGCCTACAGCATCCTCGATAGCAAGCAGGACGCCATGCATTCCATGGCAAATGCCTTGCTTGAAAGGGAGACCTTGGATGCGAATGATATTCGCATGATCCTTGAAGGTAAGCAGTTGCCTCCTCTCAACCTGCCGGGTGGCCCCACCAATGGCACACCCATTTCTGACGTACAGCAAGTGTTGAAGCCGGAACCGAAGCATGGCGGCGGATTCCCGGAAGGTAGCCCCTCACCGGCTTAACCAGCTTCATAAATAAAAGCGGCGACCTTTGGGTCGCCGCTTTTACTTGGTAAACATGTATGCCGACGCATAATTTGTATCAAACAAAGCTATTTGCGCCGCCAGCGCACGCCGTCCTTCCCATCTTCAATGGAAATACCCTTCGTCAATAGTTCATCGCGTATCGCATCGCTGCGCGCAAAGTCTCGACTGTGTCGAGCCTGTTTTCGCTCTGCAAGTAGTGCTTCAATCTCTGCGTCGCTTAGTAAGCGCTGGGCCAACAAGGTTTCCGGCGCTTCTCCCAGGCGACCTTCGCACTCTGCCCAGGCAAGCGCTGCATGGGTAATCGCGGTATCGTCAGTAGCAAGTACTGCGAACACACGATCGAAATGTGCCAGCACTGCCAGTAGTGCATCCGCATTCTCCTGGTTCAGCAGACCGGCATCGGCAACAGTGTTCCCAATCCGCACCAGCTCAAAAATCGCTGCATGTGCCTTGGCGGTATTCAGGTTGTACGCCAGCGCTTCATCAAACAAGTTTCGCGCTCGCGCAATCTGCTCCTCAAGTTCTACATTCTTCTTGCTCGGCCATGCGGTGGCCTGCATGCGATCCCGAAATGCTCGCAGCCGGTCCAATGCGGCGGTTTCAGCCGCCAACCCTTCAAACGTAAAGTTCAGTTGCTGACCATAGGGAACTGAAATCAGGAGAGACCGTATTGCTGATGCCTTGTACCCCTTGAGCAGCAGGTCGCGCAAGGTATAAAAGTTGCCTTCAGACTTGGACATCTTGCGACCTTCGACCAGCAAAAATCGCACATGGAACCAGTGCCGCGCGAAGGTTTCATGTGTTGCACATTCCGACTGCGCAATCTCGTTCTCATGGTGGGGAAACATCAAGTCTTCGCCGCCGGCATGCAGGTCGAACGCATTGCCGAGGTACTTCATGGCCATGGCCGAGCACTCCAGGTGCCAGCCGGGCCGGCCCGGCCCAATCGCCGAGTTCCAGTGGTGCTCACCTGCTTTCGGTGCCTTCCAGAGAGCAAAATCGCGCGCGGAGTCCTTCTCGTACTCATCGACATCTATACGCGCACCATCAGTCATACCGGTGAAATCTTTCTTCGAAAGCTTGCCGTACTCCGGGTCGCCTGCCAGGCGGAAGTACCATGACCCATCTTCGGTCTGGTACGCTATGCCCTCGCGAGCCAGGGTTTCCACGAGCTCCACCATCTCGGGGATATGTTCCGTAGCGCGCGCAACCACGGTAGGCCGCTCCACGGCAAGCCAATCCAGGTCCTCGAAAAAAGCCTCTTCAAAGCGGCGCGTGTAGTCGCCGATGTGCAGCCCCGCCGCACTTGCGTTGCGGATGATCTTATCGTCCACGTCGGTGATATTCATGACGTGACGCACTTCGATCCCGTTGAGCTCAAGCGTACGCCGCAGCACATCTACATGCAGAAACGTGCGGAAGTTGCCGATATGGCCGTAGTCGTACACCGTAGGCCCGCACGCGTACATGCGCAGTGCCTGGCCATTGAGAGGCGCAAGCGGTTCTATCTTGCCGCTGAGAGTATTAAAAAGTTGGATAGTCAAGTCAGAGGATCATTCATTTCACGCGGGAATCACAGCGGACTACCCGCCGATTTTAGCAGTTTGGGGAGAGCCGAGCTGCAGCCGCGACCCCGCGGAAAGGCTTTCTGGGGCGACCAGCCCGCGCTGCAGCCTCGGCCAGGCTGCGGCTGCGATCATGGCTGCGTTGTCGGTAGCCAGCGCAGGAGAAGGGAACAGTACCGGCAGCCCCGTGCGCGCTCTCGCAGCAGCAAAGTGCATGCGGAGCTCGTGATTTGCCGCCACGCCGCCCGAAACCAGCACCGTGGCCGCCCCGAACTGCTCTGCTGCCTGTAAGGTACGCTGCACCAGGTTGCCGACTACCGCATGTTGAAACGATGCAATCAGACCGAGCGTTTGTGTGTCGCATAACGCAAGGGCGTCGGCAAGGCCGGGCACGGGCAGCCTACCCAAGGCCGTGGCACGAGCGGTACAAGCGTCAGCCAGTCCATGCTTTTCCACGTACCGCAGCACCGCCGTTTTAATTCCCGAAAAAGAAAACAGCAGCTCGGATTCACCCCCAGGTGCCTGCGACGGACGCTGCCGCCCTTCACGCGGGCGCACCTCGGCAAACCGAAACAACACTGCATGGGGGTCGCCGTGGCGGGCCAGCCCATCGATCCAGGGGCCGCCCGGATAGCCAAGTCCCAGCAACTTTGCCACCTTGTCGAAGGCTTCCCCCGCTGCATCATCCACGGTCCGACCCACCATCCGGTACTGCCAACTCCCATCGTCTCCGCGCGCAGCCAGGTACAAGTGCGTGTGGCCGCCTGAGACCACGAGTGCGAGCGCCGGCAGCGACAATGTTTCCCCAGCGTGCGCCGCATGCTCCAGAAGCACGGCATGGATGTGGCCTTCCAGATGGTTCACCGCAATCAGCGGCAGGCTGCCGGCCCAGGCAAGCGTCTTGGCATAAGTGACACCCACAAGCAGCGCCCCGGCCAGCCCCGGACCTTCCGTCACGGCAATCGCGTCCAAATCTCCGAGGCCTACACCTGCCGCTGCCAGCGCCTGCCGTACCACGGGCACAATGTTGCGTAGGTGCTCACGCGAAGCAAGCTCCGGCACCACGCCGCCATAAGGCGCATGCGTTCCAAATTGCGAAGCCACAATACTCGACAGGGTCCGCTCACCGCACTCGACCACTGCTGCCGCTGTCTCATCGCACGAGCTTTCAATGCCTAGAATGAGGCCGCCGAAGCTATCCGAGCCATCCACCTCAGTGCCCCTGTTGCGCATCGGTATGGAACTGCTGGTAGTTGCCGTCATCGACCTGCACCTCGCCCCGGTACCCCAAAAATCCCAGCGCCTTCCCCAAAATATGTACGTGGACGCTGGTGGGCAGCCAAAGCTCGTTGTTCACCAATT
>CAXSFX010000228.1:0-4901 GCA_964236655.1 uncultured Acidobacteriaceae bacterium
GCTCCGAGCTTTCCACGCTGGGCGGCTACAGCGGCGATGGCCCTGGTGATGGCTTGCGTCTCATAGTCGATCCCGGCCTGTGTTGGATATCCACCGCTGAGCCCGAGCGCTGACGAGCTCGCATCTGCAATGGAAACCGTAAATTGATCGCTTCCATTCAAGCTGCCGTCGCTTGTGAAAACCGTGATGCTTGCTGCTGTAGAACCACTACTGAACACTGGTTGGCTGTTATAGGTGGTTTTTGCGCTGATACTATCGATTTCGCTGTGAATTGTGGCATACTCGCCGAACAGCACGGGATACTCAGAAAAATTTGTGGTGCTATTTCCCGCTTCTACTGCCAGCGTCAATGACCGGTCCAGTAACGAGGTAATCTGCGCCAAAGCTCCGTCAGCAGTCTGAAGCAGACCCACGCCTTCAGTGATGTTCTCTGATGACTGATTCAGGGCGGCAACGGAGGCGTCTAAGTCATCTGCGATCGCGAGACCGGCCGCATCGTCCGCACCCGAGTTGATGCGCGAGCCCGAGGAAAGCTGTTCAAGGCTCTTGCTCGCCTCCCTTGCGGTAAGAGCGAGCTGGTTTTCAGCCTCAAGCGCCGGAACATTGTTCAACAAGCTCAGCAACGCGAACTCCCACTGCAAGCTTGCTTCCAGGCACTGATACTTTCGCCTGTATGCAGACTTCTTTTGATTTGGTTTGCGCCAGCCAGTGTAGCAATAGTAGGGGTTGCAAGTTTAAAGTTGCCAACCACTATTTCGAAGTACATGACCAAAGTGCGCGATTTTTCCCGGAATCGCTTTCCAACTCATACACATCCTGGATATACCTTCTTTGCTCCCTGGAGAAACACCATGCACCTTCTCAGTTCAGAGTTTGCTCCGCATCCCTCGTTTCCAACCATGCCATTGCCCCGAGAAGTCATGGTTCCGATCACCGTCAATTTACTTGAGCAATTACCAAACTATTCAGTCGATCGCTACCCCATACGCGGTGTCTACTATGCTTTGCTGATAGAGGCGGCTGCCCTGACCCTTGCATTGACAATCTGGAGCATGGTCTAGGAACGAGCTTGCATGGTATCTGCGCATAGAGGGACAGCTTAGGCGATTGCAAGCGGCCTTGTCATGGGTTATTTGGACTCATCCTGCCGAACGATATCTTGCGCCTCGGGGAATGTACAAAGCCTGTCCTCTACAGAAAACCTGAGCTTAAAGCTGTCTTCCTGATGAGCTTGCGCCTCGCCTATTTCGTGACCCCAGCCCGCAGCTTTGCAATCAGTTCTTCCCATTCCCCCGACTTCGCGTCGTGCCTTGCCTGCTTGCCTTTGATATCCATGCGGGAGATTGTACGTCCTACTACCTTGCCGCCTCTGAAACGTTCAGTTTAGACCAGGGCGCGACCGCTTGCCGCCAATGAAACCACCTCTTTAAGGACCGGCGATGCCGCTTGTCATCTTTAAAACGTCCGATTTAGACCTTGAGCTTCCCACTTGCCGCTGACCCAGTTGCATCTTCGCCTATGCTGGGGTGCCGTCAGAAAACGGACAATAAAGCACGTTAGCGATTCCGCTGCTCAAGGCAGACGCTCAACCCTTCTCTCCATCTCAAAACTCGTGGTCCGTCTAAAGGTTGGGAAAGCAGCAAACGAGAACTGGTTTAGAGAACGCAGGACTCCGCATTCCGGGCGGTCGATTCTCGATTCCGCGTGTTTTCGCAAACCAGCGTTTATGAGAATGCTCGCATAGTTTCTATGAGAGTTGAGGCCCTAAGGAGGCCTGTTGAATACCCTTTAGAAGGCCTCGGAAGTAGGTTGGAATCTTGGCATTGGGAATGGGGGTCTCAGCAGGTCACTATGCCCTTAACGTGCTCTATTATCCGTTTTTGACGGGACCCCTAGTATTAAGTTGCTAGAGCGTGATGCAGATGGAAGACCCGTACAGCTCAACGGCTGGTGCAGAACGGCTTCGGAACTGAGTCAACGGCTCTGACTTGTCTTTGTAATGAATTGGGCAACTTCGCCATGCATCTTCTGGCGCGATTCGGGATCGAGATAGGGCTCGTGCCCTGTAGGAAATACCGCATAGTCGAAATTCTGCTGCAGCTGCGGCTCCATGGGAAGGTGTTTCATTTCAAAGAGGCCAACCTTGTAGGGTGTTGCAAGATCGAAGTAGCCACCCATCACGAGGACGCGCATCGCAGCATTGCGCGTCATTACGGCTGCGAGATCGGGGAGCACATTCCAGCCGCCCAACCAGGATTTTGTCTCGTCTGTTGCGTGGAACTGATCCCATTGGCCTGGAATATCGGCGTCCGGCTGATAGTTTAGCCCGATGCCGAATCTGAGCGTACCGTGCATGTAGGTGTCGATGACAGCGAGGATGGTGGATCCTTTCACTCCGGAAGCGTCATACCCGGGTTTGATCGAGAGCGCATGCAGCGCGGGTGCGGTGTACCGTGTGTCCTGGCGTCCGGTAATCAAGCCTTGATCGCTCAGGAGTAGAGCTTCGAACTCGGCCGCTTGCAAGCGCAGGTGTGCCTTCACCCATATCTGGGCGGACAGCCCGGTGAACTGCCCCAACTGGGCCGCGATGGCCTGCTCCTCCGCCGGCGATAGATCGCTTCCGGCTAGCAATGCGGTCGCATATGGTCCTGCAGCATACCGCTCTACGGTGCGCAACCATGGCTCGAGTTCACCGGGCGCTCCTACGATCCTGTGGTGAAACCAGGCAGTGGCGGCAAAGGTGGACAGTTGCAGGATGTATGGGTTGTCGGTGCCCGGTATACCTGAGGCGGCATCTGGAAAGTCGTCCAGGTTCAGGAAGGTGCCGTCGGCGATGATGCCGTTCAGGTCAACGCCGTCCTCCTCCAACATTCGGGCAAGCACCGCATTGCGCACCGTGCCGTAGCTGTGGCCGAAGAGGTACTTCGGCGATTCCCAGCGGGAGTACTTGCTCAGAAAACGGCGGATAAACCGGTCAAACGCGGCCGCATCTCCGTCGATGCCATAAAAGGCTTTGGCGGCATCGCGACCCTGGATGCGGCCATACCCTGTACCCGGAGGATCGACGAAGACCAAATCTGCCACATCGAGCAGGGAGTCCAAGTTATTGTCGAAGTTGTAAGGACCTCCCGCAAAATGGTGGAGGCCCGGCAAGTCCGCAACAATCGGACCGAAGCTGGCCACGAGCATGGTTCTGGTAGAAACGCTTGGTCCGCCGTCGTAGAGAAACACAATCGGCCGCCTGCGTTGATCGACGTTGTCCGCGAAGTAGGCGACATACGACATAGCCGCGACCGCACTGCCGTCCGGCTTGCTGACGACTCCCGTCAGCTTGTCTGGGGCGGATATTTTTAAGTCCTGGGCGTCGGTTCCGCCAACCGCCAGGATTCCCGCCTGTGCCGTGTATGGCAGGCGTTGTCCGTTTCGAAGCGAAACTGTGCCTTTCGTCACAGCGTCTTCAGGGAGCCGAAGAGCAGCGACTCGGGCACTGCGCGCAGCGCTGTCGCTCGGAGACTCTTGCGAGCCCTGCGCAGCCAGTCTGCCCGAGATACACACCGATGCAAGAGCAAAGAGGGCGATCCATAGAACGGGACGAGCAGAGGAGATCATTATTGCCTTTGGAAGAAAATGCATGCTTGTTAAAGACTTACGCAGCCGGTGTAACAAAGTTCCTTCTGGAGATGTCGGTCTCAGAAGTCGCATAGTATTGAGCTTGTACTTTCTGAAACCATCGTTTCAGCCGCTAACGCTCTTTTATGCCCATTAGATTTATGACCCAACGGGCGAGATGCGCGGTTATTGATCTCAATTTCTTTCACAACGCGCAATGAGCGTTGCTCGTGATCTTCAGCCATGTTTTGCAGGAAGAAACGTTGCGGCGGACCGGGTGTATTGCCTTGGAGAGCAACCCATCACGCGGCGGAAGGCTTTCCCAAACGCGCTTTCGGACTCGTAGCCGAGCGCCAGCGCGATGCTTGAGAGACACTCTGAGGAGTTTTTCAAACGGTCAGCAGCCAAGAGCATTCGCCAGCGCGTAAGGTACTCCATGGGCGTGGCGCCGACGGTCTCGCGGAAACGTTCAGCGAAAGCCGAGCGTGACATACCGACGCGTTCAGCCAGCGATTTTAGCGTCCAGGAATGACCTGGGTCCTTGTGCATGCTGACGATTGCGAGGCTCATGTGTTTGTTGGACAGCGCAGAAAGCCAGCCGCGGCCGGCACTGGCGCTGTCACTCAAGTGCAGGCGCAAGGCCTGGACGAGCATCATGTAAGCGAGCTGCTGCGCGAGCAGCGAGCCACCGGGTTGAGGGTCGCGCAGCTCCTCGCGCATACGTTCGAGCGACCAGCGCATGGCTGCTTTATCCGACTCGCTGCGTATATGCACGATAGGGGGCAGCGATTCCAGAAGCATCTCCGCATGGCTGCCCGTAAAAGCGAAAAAGCCCCCGGCCATGCAGCATGCACCGTCTGGTACTTCCGGGAGGTCATGGGTTTTTCTAAGCCTGTCCCAGGCGAGCGCGTAGTGGACCCGTTCGAGTGAAAGATCGCCGGCGAGCCGGAAAGGCATCCCGCGCGGCAGAAGAAAGCAGTCGCCGGCGTGAAGCAGCACCGGCTCGGGTACGCCTTCGACGACCAGCCAACATTTGCCTGTCAGCATGGCGTAGCACTTGACTCCCTGATGCTTTGGGAAGCAGATGGCTATGTCGTCAGGCATGACGAAGCCGCCCGAGGACAGACTCTGCGGCTTCATCAGGGAAAGCACCTCGGAGAGTGGGTCCATTTGCTGACCCGGCTGGGGAAGCGGCGTCTTTACTCTTTCAGTTTTCATGTTCAGAAGTGGCTGGACGATTGAACCGATCATATGGACTTTTAGTATAGATCGTCTGTTATTTGAGACCCATC
>CAXSFX010000229.1:0-4895 GCA_964236655.1 uncultured Acidobacteriaceae bacterium
GGAGCACGCGTGATTGCAACTGCCGGTGCCACCTTCGCGGATCAACTGCGCGCTCTCGGTGCCGTCGTAACTGCCTATGGCGATGGCTTGCCGGAAAGAGTTTCGTCAATTCTAGACAAGTCGCCGGACCTGATCCTTGACGTCGCGCCCGTAAGTGGTGCTCTGCCCGCACTCGTGCAAATAGCCGGTGAACCGAACCGCGTGATGACGATCAGCGACTTCGCGGCGGCGAAAACATTGGGGGTTCGCTCCAATCTTGAGGAACCCGGGATGCGCATACGGTATGACGTTTTGAAGAAGTTTGCGGACCTTGCTGCACAGAGCCGGTTTTCCATTCCGATTGCCCGCACGTTCGCTCTTGACGAGTGGAAGACGGCACTCTCCGTCAGCGAAGGCCAGCAGGCGCATGGAAAACTCCTCCTTCTGCCCTGACCGTAACGCGAAGTCGCAGTGTCGGAAGTTGTCGGTTGGCGGCAGACGAAGCAGAAGCAACCTTGTTGGCATTGCGCAACACGAGAGCAATCAGATTAAATCCCGATCCGCTCGACCTCATCGAGTGAGACCTCATCGCTGCGGCGGTCATAGAGTCCGGTGGTGCGGGCCGACTCATGCGCCGCCATCTGCTGGGCGATCTCCAGCCGACCGCCATTTTTGAGGTAGGCGGTGATGCCGGTCGCTCGGAAGGTGTGGCAGCCGATCTCTGTTTCGATCCCGGCCTGGGCAGCTCGCCGGCGAATCATTCGCCACACATCGGATTGCAGCATGGGACGGTCGGCCAACTCACCGCCGCGTCCCCTGCTCGTGCGGAAGAGCGGGCCCTTACGGTCCTGGCTGATGCCGGCGGCGGCGATGTACTCCTCCAGATAGCGATCTAAGTTGTGGTGCGTCGGCATCTCGTGTTCTTTGCCGCCCTTTTCGTGGAGCCGTACCCAGCCTCGGCGTCCCTGAACAAAGAAGTCTTCGACGCGCATTGAGATTGCCGCGCCGACGCGGGAAAAGGTATAGACCATCAAGCCGATCAACGCGCGATCGCGCAAGCCGGGAAGGGAAGTGGTGTCGATGGCGTCAAGCAGGGTACGCGCCTCGTCCACATTGAGGACCGGTGTCTTTCCTTTCCGCTGCGTATGCTTCGGCCCGCGCACCGCATGAGCTGGATTCACGGAGAGCACCTGGCCGACGACCATCCAATCGAAAAGCATCCGCAGTGCGGCCAGCCGTTGTTTCACGGTTGGTTTGGAGTGCTCCCGGAGCTGGTCCTCGACGAAGGCCGCCACGTGGACCGGCTCGACCTGGGCGAGATCCCCGATGCCGTGCTGGGCGCAGAACGCGGAAAACTGCCGGACCGCCTCCTGGTACGCGCGGCGGGTGTTCTTGTTGCGGTTGTGAGAGCTGAAGAAGTCGCGCAGCCGCTTGCGAGCGTCGGGTCGGACGGTAAAGAGGGATGGCAGGGAAACGGGCGAAGCCGGGGCAAGCATCTCCATAGCTGTCACTCTATTTCAAATGTACACACGATAAAGAACATTGTTCTGAGAATAGCTAGCTCTACTCCGCCGCAAGCGTGTTGTATCCGAGCTTCCTCAAACAGCGTATGTGGTGCTGGGCGCGTTCCACGTTCCTATCGTCCGGTGTGATCAGAGGGTCTTCTCGATAAAGCATCTTTGCTGAGAGAACTGCGTGGATTGTTTTGAGCAACGTGTGTCCAAGTGCCACGATGGCGCGTTTGTTTCCGCAGCGAGATCTCAGTGCGTGGTAACGCGACTGCAGCCGCGATCCCTTTCGGTTGGTGGCTGCCCATGCGCTCTGCGTCAGCGTTGTTTTGAGCCAGACGTTTCCCCGGTTCGTACGAACGCTCTTCTTGACGCCGGCACTTTCGTGGTTCGCCGGGCACAGTCCAGCCCGGGAACTGAGTTGCGCTGCTGTCGGAAACTGTTCCATGTCCGCGCCTATCTCGGCCAGGATGCTGGCGGCGGATTCTTCCTTGATGCCCGGAATGCTCTGGAGCAGATGGAATGCTTCGGCAAGTGCCGAGTCTTCCATGCGCCGTCGGATCTCACCGTTTAGCGCTTCCACCTCATCATCCAGGAACTCAAGATGACGAAGAGCATGCCGGATGAGGAAGCGCTGATGGTCGCTCAATCGATGATCGGCAACGGAAGCCGTAATTTGTGGGATCTTTTCTCGGGCCTTCTTCTTGGCTAAATCAGCGATCTGCTCTGCGGTCATCCGGCCGTCGAGAAGCGCTGCGAGCATCAGCTTGCCCGACACGCAGAAGACGTCTGACAACACGTCACCGAGCTTGACGTTCGCATCTTCAAGTACCTTCTGAACCCGGTTCCGCTCCCTTGAGCTCTCGCCGATTAGCTGCCTGCGACGACGCGTGAGGTCACGTAGTTCACGAATCGCCAACGGAGGGATGAAGCTTGGCCGGATCATGCCGTGGCGAAGTAGATGAGCCAGCCAGCGGCTATCGTTTGGATCGGTTTTGTGTCCGCGCCTGTTCTGCACGTCCGCAGCGTTCGCCAGGATCACGCGGACGTGCGCCTCAAGCAGGTTGAAGACCGGCTTCCAGTAGCTCCCGGTGCTCTCCATCACGGCGTGAGTGCAACCTTCTGCGACCAGCCATTCGGAGAGCCGCTGAAGCTCGCTCACAATCGTGCCGAACTTTTTGATCTGCGTGTGGGGTTCGTCTCTTGCGCCGCCGGTCATGACGCAGACCACGACGAACTTCTTGCCAACATCGATGCCGGCACATCATTCAAGAGTAGCTTCGATCATCTACTTCTCCAGTGCGGACAAGTAGCCGGCGGCGGGTTGGGCATATTGTTCTACGGGCTCAGAAGAGGCACCAGTCAGGTGTACGTGAGCCGCCGGCGGGTCAGATTATCATTCGAGGTCGAACCACCAATAAGTCCGCGACCCTTTACCTGTTCGCACATGCAGTGTCCGCTGCACCGACGCTCCAGGTCAACGAAAACCCTTCTCATCCTCAGGTGCGGCCGTATCGCGGCCATCGCTGATTATCATGCGCGAAAGCACGATGGAAAACTTGGACGACGCAGCTCTGGAGGGCGACCGCCGAAGCTCACACCCAAAGAGATCAAGACGATCCGTGCTTTACTAAAAACGTCAGAGATCTCAGCCGGCGAAACTGCCGCCCGCTTCAATATCGTCCTCTCAACCCTCTTATCGCACCATCCTCAAGCCTATCGTCTGACTGCGGCACACCTACGGGCAGTCCTTTGGCCGAGTGTCGATTAGTATGGAGGAGCCGACGGTAATTCTTAATGTCGGCTTGCCATCGACTTCGTGTACCTTTAGGTATACTATTCTTCTAATGGACTCCCGTGTCGCGTTGCTTCGCACCGCTCTCCTGCTGTTCTCCTCTCGTGGCTACGATGCGGTGGGTGTACAGGAGATCGCGGCGGCAACAGGAGTCACGAAGCCGACCCTTTACCACTTCTTCGGCAGCAAGAATGGGCTGTTGGAAGCGCTTTTCCAAGAATCTGCCCTGAAATTGGATGCGGATATAGCTGCCGCCTGCCGGTATGAAAGGGATCTGCCCAAGACGCTGGACAATGTCGCCGCGGCATATATCGACTTCAGCACGTCAGAACCCCTGGCCTATCAGTTGGAACTAGCTCTCTACTTCTCGCCTCGAGAGAATCCGGCCCGTGCGGTTGCGGTGAGCCATTTCGCTCGGCGTCAGGCTGTAATTGAGAAGGTGTTTGTTGAAGCTGTACAGGAACATGGCAACCTTCGCGGCAAACACCGGCGGTATGCGTTTTCCTTCGTGGGCGCTTTGAACAGCTACATTGTGCTGCAACTCGATGGTGAGATCACCATCACCGACCGGCTACGCCGAGAGATTGTTCATCAGTTTAGCCACGGAATCTACTCCTAGCACATGCACGGGTAGGGGAATGTTTCTGGACTATTAGTATACCTAACAGTAGGTAAAAAGGAGAACAGCAATGATCAGGAACAGTTGGGCTAAAGACGCTACTATTTACCACCTATACCCATTGGGCTGCCTGGGGGCACCAGCTAGCAATCCTTTCACTCAAGAAACGTCTGACCGTCTCCGCAACTTGCACGCTTGGCTCCCCTACCTTGAGGAGCTTGGAATAAATACGCTCCTGATCGGCCCACTGCAGCAATCGTCCGCGCACGGCTACGATATTGCCCATTACTTCCAAGTCGATCGCCGTTTGGGCAGTGATGAGTCGCTTCAACGACTCAGCCGCGATCTGCACGGTCGAGGGATGCGGCTGATGTTCGACGCCGTGTTTCACCACACGGGACGAAACTTCTGGGCATTTCAGGATGTGCTGAGAAGTGGCGAGGCGTCAGCATACCGGGATTGGTATCACCTCGACTTCTCACGCCGGAGCGCATTCGGCGACCCCTTCTATTACGAAGGGTGGGCGGGACACTACGACTTGGTTAAGCTCAACCTGCGCCATCCAGCAGTCAAAGAGCACCTGTTTGCCGCAATTAGCATGTGGATTGAGCGGTTTGATGTAGATGGTTTCCGCCTGGATGCGGCGGATCGTCTCGACTCTGACTTCCGTCGCGAGTTGGCTGCCTATTGCCAACGAGTCAAACCTGACTTCTGGCTAATGGGTGAGGTCGTTCATGGAGACTACCGGCAATGGGCTGGCCCGCAAGATCTATGCTCGGCTACCAACTATGAAGCCTACAAGGGGCTCTGGTCGGCCCATAACGATAAGAACTACTTTGAACTCGCTTACTCGCTTGACCGTCAGTTCGGCGCGGACGGTATTTATCGGAATCTCGATCTCTACTCTTTTGCAGACAACCACGATGTCGACCGCGTCGCGAGTACGCTCACTGAGCCGCGGCACCTCTACCCGCTGTATCTTCTGCTGCTGACC
>CAXSFX010000230.1:0-4854 GCA_964236655.1 uncultured Acidobacteriaceae bacterium
CATGGACGCCGTGCTTCTTGAAGGTTTGCAGCTGCTTGGCAAGCGCCTCGCCGGAGTAGTTGAAGTCCTTGAACACCGCCTTCAAGCCTTCAGGCGTTACCGCCTCGACCCCCACCAGCGCGCCCTTGATGTTGGCTTTGCGCATGGCATCCAGGTACTCGGTGTCCTCGGCAGCCTCCATGGTGATCTGCGTGAAGAAGACCATATCCTTCGGCAGCTTGGAGAGCTCGTCCATCAGCTGGTAACGCTCGGCGCGGATGGCTGTCAGCTCTTCAATACGAGCCGTGTTGTTCTGCTCGCGCGCCAGGCGCAAGTCGGTCAGTGTGACCGGGTAGAAGTTGTCGTCAGCCAGCGCGATGAAGCGGAAGCCGAGCCTCCGCAGGTCCACGATTTCATCGATCACGCTTTGAAACTGCCGCTGCCGGGGCTGCTGCCCATCCGTGCGCCACACACTGCAAAACGAGCAATGCTTGGGGCAGCCGCGGATGGTCTGCACCGAAGCCCACATATATTTGTCGGCCTGCATCAGGTCCCAGCGCGCCGGCAGAAATTGCTTGCCTTCAATGCGTCCGCCCTCGTAGATGCGGCCAGGGTTGCCGGCGATACAGTCCACCACGACCTTACCCCAGGCAACGTCGCCATCTCCCTTGACGACAGCGTGGGCTGCGCCCAGCTCAAGCACTTCTTCCGGAAACAGGGTTGCATGGATGCCGCCGTACACGACCCAGGCACCGCGACTATGCGCCATGCGGCCTACCGCATAGCCGCGTAAGGCGTTGCCGGTGTGCACGCTGATGCCGACGATGTCGCCGGGCTGGATGGTTTCCGGATTGACCTGCTCGATCGACTCATCGACCAGGATCGGATCTCCTGCAACGTCAGGTGTAGCGGCAGCCAGCACAAACAACCACCGCGGGGTGATGACGGCGGTTCCAAACGAGTTGTCACTGGGATTGATGAGATGGACTCTCAAGCGACTGTACCTTTCCTCAAAACGAGTTCATGGTGATTCATAAAAGTGTCTTCAGTGATGAAGAGCGAATGTTGGGCCGAGAAGCTGAACTGCCTCCGCGACAGTTGCGATGAACGACCGCCGGGTTACGTTACTGAGCCTACCTTGGAGCCCCCCACATGGTATAGAGACAAATGCAATTTGAAGTGGCTGTACGCAATATCGCATGCGGCAAACTCAATAACAACTGAAGCGCATGCACTGGAGCGCAAGCATCCCCGAACAACAGGAACGTGTCTGAGCGAAGCACAAAGATGGCTCCCTCCAGACTCATAGCGTACGTCTTGAGCAGCTCTCCCGCACTCATCCGCGGCCTGACGGCAGGTACAATCTGGAGTGTTCGCCAGAATCTCTGCACCCAGGACTTTACCGATGCCTCCTTCCGCCATGGCCACAATCCCGGCGCTTAAAGATACTCATCAGCAAATCAAGACGCGGCTTGAAAAGTCTGTCAACGACTTCCAGCACAATCTTGTTTCCATTCGCACCGGCAAGGCCAGCGTACAGATGCTTGACGGCGTTCGCGTGGATTATTACGGGACACCTACTGCGTTGAGCGCCATTGCACAACTGACTTCGCCCGACGCGAACTCGCTGGTAGTGCAGCCGTGGGATGCCAAGATGATCGCCGAGATTGAGAAAGCCCTGCGCAGCTCGGAGTACGGCTTCAACCCTCAGAATGACGGCAAGATTGTCCGTGTTCCGATTCCGCCGATGACTGAGGAGCGTCGCCGCGATGTAGTGAAGCAGTTGGCTCGTGTGCTTGAGGAGTACAAAACTGCCGCGCGCAATATCCGACGTGACGGCAATGAACAAATCAAGACCGCCGGGAAAGACAAAAAGATTTCCGCCGATGAAGAGAAGCGCTCGCTCGATGAGATCCAGAAAATGACTGATGAGGAGATCAAACGATTGGAGGATTTGAGTAAGAAAAAAGAGGCTGAAATTATGCAGATATAGATTTATCGAGAATGTTGTGTGTGCATACTGCTTCCAAACTCCGCGTAAGGTACATATCTGTATGATGTTGGGGCAAGCACGTGCTGCAAAATATTTCAGGCTCGTTTAAGCTGCAATACGGTTTATGAGTCCATAAATTATTTGCTACGCCGGCTTGCAATTGATGTTAAATATGTGGTGGGGTGGTGAATGTAAATTCACGCACCATGCAATATCCGATTCCTATTGATTGTCTGATGTTTTGTGCAGCCACTGCATATCTGTTTTGCAGTGCAATTTCCCCAGAAATGAAGAGGTTTTCCATATGATGTTGCAAAGACGCCTTATGGGCTTTTTTCAACTTTCAGCTTTGTTCGCAAGCCTTGCTTCCCCGGCATTTGCGCTTGGTCCTGATTCGTCCACTCTCCAGCCCGCCAATTCCGCTGAACTGCAAAAACTTCTCCAGGTGCAGGAACAGCAGATTGCCGTGCTATTTAACAAACGTACCCCGCCGCGCACCCCAGCCAACACTTTCGACAGGCTTTTTATGTGGAACGAGATTGCTCTCGACACAACCGCAATCGATCACACCCCTGTGCAGCCCGGAGAATCGCGTGTATTCGGTGAGCAATATGGGCCGCCAAGGGCAAGCCGTGCCATGGCTATTATCCACATTGCCATGTTCGAGGCGGTCGATGCAGTTACTCATGATTATCAAAGTTATACCCATTTACCTCCAATTAAAGACGACAATGTTTCTGTAGATTATGCGATCGCGGAGGCGGCTCACGATACGCTAGTTAGCCTCTATCCTTCGCAAAAGGCAAGGCTCGACGCTATTTTTGACGTGGATATATCGCGTATTCCGGGCGGCAGCGCCAGGCTTGCGGCAGGTCAGGCACTTGGTGCGGCGGCAGCAAAATCAATACTTGCGCTGCGTACAAACGATGGATCACAAATTCCCGATCCAAGTGTGGGCGGTTCATTTACCCCTATGGGCGGTGTGGGCCATTGGACACCTGATCCCGTCAGCGGCATCAAGCTCTATCTGGGCGCGTACTGGAGCAAGGTGAAACCGTTCACATTGAACTCCGCCGACCAATTTCGCGCCCCGCCGCCGCCCGCTTTGACAGACTCTGTGTATACAGAAGGCTTCAAGCAGGTAAAAAGTGATGGTGGTGACCCGCGCCTCGGTACAGCCACGACTCGTACCAAGGCGGAAACCACCAATGCTATTTATTGGTCCTATGACGGTACCCCGGCACTATGCGCACCGCCGAGACTGTACAACCAGGTGGCACGCGCCATTGTGTTGCAGCATGGATTGAACAGGTTGTCCGGGGCAGCGCGTATGCTGGCTCTTATCAATACTTCGATGGCCGATGCTGCTCTTTCCGCATGGGATTCCAAGTGGTTTTACCAGTTCTGGCGACCGGTGACGGCTATCCGTTCTATCCAGCAGGGCGGCAATGGTGAAGTGGTACCGGACCCGAGCTGGTACCCGCTTGGCGGGCAGGCAACCAACACGCGCGGTCCAAACTTTACGCCGCCGTTCCCGGCATATGTTTCAGGCCATGCGACGATCGGGGGCGCATTGTTTGAGACGATGCGCCACTACTATCCTGACGCTACACCGTTCACCTTTGTGTCGGACGAGTGGAATGGCTTGAACAAGGACGCTATTACAGGTCAATCTCGTCCGCTACGCCCGCTCTACTTTTCCAGCTTCAGTGATGCGGAATATCAAAATGCCGAAAGCCGCATTTACTTAGGCGTGCACTGGCAATTCGATGCGGACCAGGGAGTGATAGAAGGTCGCCATGTTGCCGACTGGGTCTGGAGCCATGCTTTTCAGCCGGTAAATCCTGAGCGTGGAGAGTAAGTGGAACGTTTGACCAGGTAGTGCACGTGGAATCTGTATAAACTCTAAATCTTTATAACAAAGTGCCCTGCTTTGTAAGCAGGTTTCAAAACCGGCATAGCACTGCTACTCAAATGCAAAATCCGGCAGGCTATAAACAGCCCTGCCGGATTTGTATTCGGTAGTAGGTACGAACAGGCCAGGCTTGCTAGTTACCGCTTGCGGCGGCTGTAGCGGTACCTGTGTACTTGATTTGCCAGATTGACCCTGAACCATCATCTGTGACAAACAACGAGCCATCCTGGGCTGTGGTTACACCCACAGGCCGACCCCAAACCTGTCCGTCTGATGTTACAAAGCCGGTCAGAAAATCCTGAAACTCGCCGGTAGCCTTGCCGTTCTCAATGGGAGCCATGACTACTTCATACCCTGCACGGTGTGAATTGTTCCATGACCCATGCTCCGCTGCAAAGATATTGCCTTTGTAGCCCGCCGGGAACTGGGTACCTTCGTAAAACAGCATTTCGAGTGAGGCAAAGTGCGGCTGTAGCAGAATGTCCGGAGTTAGTGTCTTGGCCTGCAACTCGGGGTGCTTGCCTTCCAAGCGCGGGTCTTGCCGCCCACCAGTGGGGCCGCCCATGTAGAAGTAAGGCCAACCGTAGAAGCCATTTTCCTGAATGTGAGAGATATAGTCCGGGACAAGGTTATCGCCCAGGTTATCGCGCTCATTGGTTGAGCACCACAGATCGCCGGTACCGGGCTGGATGGCCTCGCCTACACAGTTGCGAATGCCTGAAGCGTATACCTTTACAAACTTGCCGGCCGGGGTAAATTCAAGTACATCGGCACGATGCTCCTCGGCAGGATGGGTATCCGGGTCATCAATATTGGAGTGGGAGCCCACGGAGACCAACATGCGCTTTCCATCAGGTGAAAATACAATGTCGCGCGTCCAGTGTCCGCCGCCGCGCAGCTTGCCGCCGCCGGGCAGGTCAGCTAGGTGCTCCGCAGGACCGCTGGCCACCATGTCGCCGTCCTTATA
>CAXSFX010000231.1:0-4816 GCA_964236655.1 uncultured Acidobacteriaceae bacterium
ACGCCGACAAAGACGTGGTCACCAGCCCCTTCGCGTTGCCAAGCTGATCGTTCACGCTCGCCAGTGCGCCCACGTCCGCCCGCACGCGCTGCGCCACGGCATAGGCAGCGCCGTCGTCCGCGGCGTCCGCCACGCGATAACCAGTGGAGATGCGCTTCTGCGTCGCCTGCAGCTCCGAGCTGGTGTTGTTCAGCGACTGAAGCGCGACTTGAGCAGAGACGTTGGTGTTAACTGAGTTCAACGACATGATGTTTGCTTCCCATGAAGCCGGTCCAGCCTCGCCAGATACGGCCTACGTTCACCTACGCCTCGTTTTGCCGGCGTGCCCCCATGATGACGGCCAAGACTTAAGGAGCGGTAAACAGGAAAGCGGAGTCTGGAGGTTTCTGTGAGATCGCGTCATACGAGCGGGTCCAGCGCAGCCGACCAAGCAGCGTTGAACAGCCCTGGTCCATATAGGGCGCTAGGCGCAACGATCCCGGCAAGTCCTCGTGCCCGCCCGCCTGCCTCCGAGCGGGTCTGAATACTGCTCTCCGCCAAGTCCCGGCGTCGCCCGGCCCGCCGCGGCCCCTGGCAACTGCCCGGGGACTTCCGCCTGACTTCCCGCCACTTTCCATAATGGCGATTCGGCGTTGCTGCGGTGCAGCATAGACTCTGCCTGTCCGGTGTCCCTACACTTCGTGCGCTGTCCGCCTGCCTCAAGCGGCGTAGCGTCGAAGGTTCATGAAAGTAGGCCGTATGGTTCAAACGCACGGCTTTCTCACCACCCTATGCCATGCCTTCCACAAATGAACGTTTGTGCAAAGCTTTGATCTACCTAGTTTCTTAGCTTAGGATGAAGTTTTGAGCAAACCGTGAGGTGACCTTAAAGGCAGAAGCGTATGCACCCAGTTAACAAATTCTAACAGCCGCTCATCTCGACTGCGCGGCTCTGTATGATAATTCTACAGAATGTTGCCGGTTGTTCAAGGCAGTTGGCTGAAGGAGCTTCCGATGCACACCAACTTTCTGTCTTGCTTTCCAACCTCGCGGCACTCGCTTCTGCTAAGCGCCGCCCTGGTTGTGACGTGCGCCACCATCGGCAGCGCGGCTAGCGCTGCCCCCTTCAATGTTACATTTGAGGCACCTGGTGTGCAGTCGGCCAACCAGGCCTCGCTCTGCGCGACACTCGGCACTGGCACTTGCACGATCGGCGTCGAGACTTTTGACGCGCGCCCAACGAGTGCCGGACAGACTTTCTCGACGAATTACGGCACCAGCGGGGTAATAACCGGCACCTACAACAATGTGGACATCGCGCCAGCAAGCATATATGGCGGCGCTGTTGACAACAGCAACGCCGCTCGGGACAGCAACTACGCCGTAACTCTCGCTTCGGGCGGCTACCAGGTTTCGCTTGTGACCACATTGCCGACCGGTATCAACTACTTCGGCTTTTGGTTGTCAGCCTTGGACCAGGGCAATACCCTCACTTTCTACAACGGCGCAACCCAAGTCTACCAATTTACACCGACCGACCTAATCAATCTGGTCGGCGCTTGCCCAAACGCGTCGAACGCATACTGCGGCAATCCGACCATGGCATTTCAAGGCCAAGTCAGCGACCAGCCCTTCGTCTTTGTGAACTTCTTTGACCAAATAGGCTCATTCGACCGCATAGTGTTCGCAGAAAGTCCGGCAACAGGGGGCTACGAGTCCGACAACCACACGGTCGGCTACGTGACAGGGAACTCCGGCACTTCAGTCACGCCGGTTCCCGAACCAGCCTCGCTCACGTTGCTGGCCGTTGGCTTTACCGGCCTTGCCCTGCTTCGTCATCGTGGACGCGGATTGGCCACAACTAACTGAACGACGTTCAAATACGCATAAGAAATTTGGGGGCAGAAGGCCCTTCTATGCGAAAACGCACGCTGGCGGCCTGCATGCAACGTCTTTAATCGGGTGATCACTGGGGTAAGTTGCCGAGTTGCCTGAGAACATCGGCGTGCGGTGGTCGCCTGTTTGCATTGCATGCGATGTGATCTTCCGCGTTGGAAACCCTTCGCCTGGATCCGACCCATGTTCTCGTGTCTTACCGTGAATTTCCGCAGAGATGGGCCTACCGGTCCTTCTTCACCACCAAGCCACACGGCAAGAGCACCGGACTGGGTCTATCGATGGCGCACCGCTTCGCGTCTACGCACGGCAGCAGGATCTCCATAAATACACATTCGGCGTTGCTGCGGTGCAGCATGGTGCTGGAATTTGCCTTGCTCAATCATCTCATCGGCATCGGCAAACATGCACACCCCAAAGCGAGCTGAGGGTGTAAGCTGCTCTTTACACATTTTCTTCAGCAGCAAGGAGCAACCGCGCGAACAAGCTGCCGCACTGGCTGCATTGGCCCAAATTTGCGTCCTCAGCTCGGGTTTGAGTTGTTTTCTGTATCGCCCTGGGTTTATTTTGTTCTTCTGCTCGCAAGTCTGATATGGTTTTGCTTTTGACCTGCCAGAAACTCAATATTCAAATTAGGAAGTCGGAGATACTTACACACTGTCAGATGCATGCGCGAAACGCGCTGGAACATCGTTAAACAAAAGGCCTTCGAACTCTTGGCATGATCTTTGCACCTTGTTTTAGCAGCACAAATTTACGTAACCTTGCTGCTGACTGGAGATTTCCAATGATCACGTTCCGCCCCCTTCTTGCTGCAACGACCGGCTTGGCGCTCCTCGCCACCGCGAGCAACGCCCATGCGACGGCCTATGCTTATGGCAACATCAACTTCACCAACCTGTCGCTGTCGGGCCTGACCGCCTCGGGCGTCACAATCAACAGCGCCAACCTCCAGACCCGCGACAGCGCCGGCTACCCTGGCGCCACCCCTGCCTCCAACGCTGCCTCCGCAGCCAACCAGGACAGCCCGCTGAGCGGAGGGTCGGACGTCGCACAGGCGACCAGCGGCCCCGGCCCGTTCCCGGGTGAGAACAACTACGGCCAGGCCTTGCTGAACAGCTTCGGCACCCGCGGCGACGCGCAGCTGACCGGCAACCTGCTGACTGGCGTCGGCACGGGCGCGAACGACGTAGCCGAGGGCCGCATCACGACCCCTGGTACGGCCTCCTCGACCGCCGGCACTTCGACCGGCTTCAACGTCGTCGTCACCACGACGGGGACGCAGACCTTCACGCTGGCCTTCAACGCGAGCGACAGCGTGATCGCGACCACGACGAACGCGGGCGAGTTTTCCAGCGCGCAGGTGAACGCCAGCTTCACCGTCTCTGGCGCCGGCTTCACGACGCAGGTTTTCTCACCCGACGCGCTTAACACCTCGACCACGTCCACGGGCGGCACCGGCAACGGCAACATCGCCAACGCCAGCGCGCCCTTCGCCTTCTCCGTCACCCTGAATCCCGGCACCTACCAGTTCTCCCTGTTGTCGGGCGCGCAGGAGCAGGTGCAGGCAACGACGCCGGTCCCTGCCCCTGTGCCGGAGCCGGCTTCGATGGCACTGCTCGGCGCTGGCCTGGCCGCCATTGGCCTAATACGCCGCCGCAAAGCCTAACAACCGCTCTTGCCCCGCAAGTCGGGCTCGAATCGCAGACAAAGGGGCGGTGCCGGCTGGCACCGCCCCGATTTGTTTCAGGGGCACCAACCTGTGCCACAACAGCGTGTTCGGCGCTGCTGCGATGAAGCATGAATAGGGCCGCAATGAACAAGGGGAGTACATACAGCCGGGTGTCAGCGCTAACTTTTCCGGAGGTTGCGCGGCTCCTGCCGCGGCGGGAAAGTCAGCTATGAGATAGCCATAAGCCGGACTGGGCAGGCGGTACAGATCACGCTTGCATCCAGCGACGAATACGCCAGCATCGAATTGTATGATCGTCTGATCCAGTCAGTCAGAGAAGGTTCCCTGCGTCTTGAGCTGAAGTTTCCTCGCCCTTGAACCTACTTCCCGCAAAGGAAGGCTTGAAAGCTGGCTCCGTACGCGGCAGTTTCTATATGTAAACGAATCGGAAAGTAAGAGAGATGGACAATACGGTCGAGAGAATACAGAGGATGGTCTCCAGCCTAAGCTACACCGAATTGGACGAGTTGATCGCGCTGGCACAACGGGAGCGTGCAGGGAAGCTGGACGAAGCGCGCCGCAGCCTGATGACCGAGTTCGAGGAGAAAGCGGCCTCGATCGGCCTGACCCCCGACCAGATCTTCGGCCAATCGCGCAGCGCTCCGGAAAAGCCGAAGCGCGGCAAGAAGACTGAGCAGCAATCAGCCCCTGCGACCGTGAAGTTCCGCTCTCCCAGCGGACAGACCTGGTCCGGACGCGGCCGCAAGCCAACCTGGCTGATCCAGGCCGAAGCGGGCGGCCAGTCAGCGGAAGAGTTCCGCGTCCACGAATAACAGCAGCACCCGCCATGCCGTTGTGAAGACAGCGCAACGGCATAATGGCCTAGAGGCCACGTGCTAGCGATTTTTCCTCAAGTAAGCTTTTGTGGGTTTTATAGAAATAGAACCTGAGCACCTTTGTGCAGAGTAAAATTACAAGTGCGTTCCAGGCTGCGCAAGGGTGCTTGGGGTAGGTTGAGGATGCGGACGAAAGTCGCCCACAAAAAGATTTAGCCAAGAAGGACCATTTAAAACAACGTGTTGGCATTTGGAGCCGTTGACCAAAGAGGCTGAGCGATAGCGCTTCTGCCAGTAGGATCACCATGCTGTCCACAAATGGTTCTGCCGGTTGCCCATAGAGAACAGCATCTTTCAATGAGATACAGGCGAGACTTTGCGTATCCATCCGGCGAGGGCCGCGGTTGCGTGCGGTCAGGCTGCGGCGGCGGTG
>CAXSFX010000232.1:0-4798 GCA_964236655.1 uncultured Acidobacteriaceae bacterium
TTTTTGGACGGCGGCTGCTCCCCGAGTCCCCGTATTGCAGGCGGTCTTTTCTCGTGCCGCCGCACCGCGCGAAATATCGCCCATGCGGCCCACAGCAAAGCAGCAAAGCTGCCGATAAAGATAAGAGCAAACAGGCGCATGGGTACCGAAGCAACAGAATAGCAAAGTGCGGTTGCAATCCGACGTGGGCAACAGGGTTTCGGGAGCCGCTGCGCCGCAACCGCGCATCCAAACTCGCGTCTGAAGCAGAGATTGAAACGAGGAAAACATATGGCGACACCAATCAAGTTTGGAACTTCCGGATGGCGCGCAGTTGTAGCGGATGAGTTCACGGTTGCGAACATTCGCCGGGCTGTCACGGGCATTGCGAAATTTGTAGCAAAGCAGCCGGGCGGCCCGCATACTGTGCTGGTTGGGCGAGACCCGCGCTTTCTGGGAGAGACGTTTGTAGCCGAGGCAGCGAGCGTGCTCCTGGCGAATGGCGTTACGCCGCGTACCATCCCGGCACCCGCGCCGACTCCTGCGATAGCCTATGCTGTACGGCAGCAGAAGGTGGCCGGGGCGATCAACTTCACCGCTTCGCACAACCCGCCGGAGTACAACGGGATCAAGTTTTCTACCTCGGATGGAGCCCCCGCGCTTCCTGAGACGACGAAGCAGATTGAGGCTGCCATTGAGGCACTTGGAGAGACTGCGGTGCCTGAAGCTCCGGCTGCCAAGGCTGAGGAAACTGACATCAAGGCCGATTATTTGAAGCGCATTGCAGAACTGGTAGATTTCAGCGTGATCCAGAAGTCCGGGATCAAGGTGGTTTTCGACCCGTTCTGGGGGGCGGCGCGCGGCTACAGCTCCGACATTTTGCGCGACCATGGCGTGAGCGTCGAAACCGTACACGACTACCGCGATGTGCTCTTCGGCGGCCATGCGCCTGAGCCTGATGGGGAGCTGCTGGACGAGTGCCGGGCGAAGATGAAAGAAACCGGGGCGAAGATCGGCATTGCTACGGATGGCGACGCGGATCGCTTCGGCATTGTGGATGAGGACGGTACCTATATCCAGCCTAACTACGTCATTGCACTGCTGTTTGAGTACCTGATGGAGACACGCGGGTGGAAGAATGGCGTGGCAAAATCCGTTGCCACCACCAACCTGATCAATGCAATTGCCGAGAAGAACGGTGTGCCGTTATATGAAACGCCGGTCGGTTTCAAATACATCGGCGAGCTGATCAATGCCGACAAAATTGCAATCGGCGGGGAAGAAAGCGCCGGGCTTACGATACGCGGACATGTGCCGGAGAAGGATGGGGTGCTTGCGGGGCTATTAGTAACGGAGATGGTGGCGCGGCGCGGTAAAACATTGGGACTACAACTTAAGGAGCTATTTGGCGAAGTAGGTTCCTTTTATCCACATCGTGAGAACTTCCGCTTGACCCCTGATGTGAAAGCGAAGTTCACTGAGAAAGTCAAGGGTGATCCGACAGAACTTGGCGGGCGCAAAGTGACAGGCATTGTGCGGACTGACGGGCTGAAACTGATCCTTGAGGATGGTTCCTGGGTTTGTTACCGACTTTCAGGCACGGAGCCGGTAGTGCGTGTCTACACCGAGGTACGCAATGAGGGCGACGGTGCAAAGCTGAGTGAAGCCGCAAAAACGTGGGTGATGCAGTAAGGGAGAACAAGTGGAGCAGGTAATACGTCCGGTACGGCAAACAGCAGGAGCGGCATATGGGGTGCGCCGCCGGGTAGCAACAGTGCTGGCATTTGCGCTGGCACTGGTGTGCGGCTGGCACGCGCTCTTTGGGCAAAATGGAATTACCGCATATGCGGCCAAGCGCGGCGAAGATCGTTCACTCAAGACACAGATTGATAAGCTAGCCGGGGAAAACGCCAAGCTGAGCCATCATGTGGACCACCTGCAGTCAGACCCGGACACGATCGAGATGGAGGCACGGCAACGCCTGCATTACACGCGCACCGGTGAAGTGATTTACACATTTGACGGCAAGCCTGCAGCCAGGTAGCTAATAAACCGGTGCTTGTGAGCCCGATGTAGACACGAAAGCGTCTGCTGCCTAGGCTATGGTGATATCGGTTTTTATTACTTAGACTTTCCATGCCAGTGCTCCCATCACCTTGCCGTGCACCATCAACAACAACTAGAGATCACCATCCGGCATAGAGCTTCAGTACGCATAGTCTGGTAGCTCAACCTATTCAAACAGGAGCCGGCTGCCATGGAGTTGTTTGCGGAACAGATAGGCCGTGCTGTGCCCACCAAGGCAGACACGGAGCAGCGCCGCTGGATATACGTGCCTTATGACCGGCTGACGGATGAAACCGGACCGCTGAGTGAAACTCCTCCGGAGCAGGCCGGCATCGTGATGATGGAGGCGCTGGCAAAGGCGCACCGGCGGCCTTATCACAAGAAAAAGCTGATACTGATCCTGGCTAGTCAGCGGCAGTTCGCGCTGGAGCAGGCTGCGCGCGGCGTCAAGGTGGTGTACATGTTTACGCCGGGCATCTTTGCCGATGGCTTGCTGGAGGCGCAGCGGCAGTATGGCTTGCCCCGGCTCACGATGATGGAGCCTGCCGAGCGCGAGATGCGGCTGGACATGGAAGATGCCGTGAGGCGCGGCGTGAACCTGCAGCAGGTGCCGGACACGACCTGGCTATCTTCTGTCGAGGACTTTGAGCATGTGTACGGCAAGCCTGTGCCGGGCGCGGTAGGCAAGCACTACCTGATGGATCGCTTCTATCGGTACATGCGTGAGAAGACCAACACCCTGATGCGGGGCGGTAAGCCTGAAGGCGGGCAATTTTCCTTCGACTCGGAAAACCGTAAACCCTATCGAGGTGTACCGCCGGTGCCGAAGCGAACGGCCTACCCGCCGGATACGATTACGCAGGAGGCAATCGAGGCGGTGGAGCGCGAGTTCCCCCGGCACTTCGGCAGCGCCCAAGGCTGGAATTTGCCGATGCGGAAGATTGATATTGACACGGAATGGCAATGGAGCCTGGAGCACTTGCTACCCATGTTTGGACCGTTTGAAGACGCGATGTTTCTGGGTGAACCTGATATGTTTCACAGCCGCATGTCGGCGTTTATCAACACCAGTCGGCTGCTGCCTGCGCGAGTTGTGAGCGACGTGGTGGAGGCTGCGGGTAGGGGATTGATCCCGCTGGCAAGTGCTGAAGGTTTTCTGCGGCAGCTGCTGGGTTGGCGTGAGTACATGCGGCATCTGCACCGCATCACGGACGGCTATCGCAATGTCGCCGCGCCGGTTGAGCCGCCGCGGCCGGCGAAGTCGCAGCCGCGCGCCAAGCTCACTGAGTTGAAGCTGGCGCCCCCGCAGGCACCGGGCGAGGATTCCGGCGCTCGACCTTCCGCGCTGGGGGCGAACCTGCCGCTACCGGCGGCGTACTGGGGTGTGCCTTCAAGGCTCAACTGCCTGGACACCGTGGTGAAACAGGTGATGGAGGAGGGCTGGTCGCACCACATTAACCGGCTAATGGTGCTAAGCAATTTCGCCACGCTGTGCGGCTACTCGCCGCGTGAGCTGACAGACTGGTTCTGGATCAGCTATGTAGACGCCTATGACTGGGTGGTGGAGCCGAACGTGCTGGGCATGGCTACCTTCGGCGACGGCGGCATCACCGCGACCAAGCCGTATGTGAGCGGGGCTGCGTACATCAACAAGATGAGCAACTACTGCGGGCGGTGCTGGTATAACCCCAAGCAGACGACCGGTGAGGGAGCGTGCCCATTTACGGCGCTGTACTGGAGCTTTCTTGAAAAGCATGAAGCCCTGCTGAGCCGAAACCCGCGCCTGAGCATGCCGTACAGCACGTTGCGCAAAAAAAGTGCGGGGGAGAGGTTAGCACTGCGTGAGGTAGCAGAAAGTTGTGTGGAGGAGCTTGGCAAGGCTGTGTACTAGGACTGTGTGTGTGCTGGGACCGGCTGGTGCAAGTCACTTCAGTTTGCCGGTCAGCCTGAGCCGGAGCAAGGCAAAAGCAGGTCCTTCAACTGCGCTCAGGATGACATTTTTAAAGATTGGCAGGTAGCAGTCGCCAGGGGAAAGTTCGCAGTTCATGTGCGAGAGCATCCAAATTCGCAAATGCACTGGAACAAGCAAAAATAGGGAAGGACCGTGTGGAGAAGGACATTGTCATTGTTGGGGCAGGGCTGGCGGGCTTGCGATGTGCGCAGCTACTGCAAACGGCGGGCTTTGACACGCTGCTGCTGGAGGCGAGTGATGCTCCCGGAGGACGGGTACGGACAGATGTTGTCGATGGCTTCCGCCTGGATCGCGGCTTTCAAATCCTGCTGACGGCATACCCGGAGACGCGAGCCGTGCTGAATTACCGTGCTTTGAAGTTGCGCAAATTTCTTCCGGGGGCACTGGTATGGCATGGCGGGCGCTTTCACCGCTTTATCGATCCGCGCCGAGAACCGTTGAACGCGGGGCGCTTTCTGTTTGATGATGTAGTAACGCTTGGCGACAAATGGCGTATTGCGGCCCTGCGGGCGCGGGTCGGCAAAGGCACCCCAGGCTCTCTCTTTAGCCATGCGGATGGGACAACGCGGGCGTTTTTGCGTGACTTCGGCTTCTCGGCCAAAATGATAGATCGCTTCTTTACGCCCTTTTTCGGAGGCGTGTTTCTAGAGAATGAATTACAAACCTCCTCCCGCTATTTCGAGTTCCTATTTCGCATGTTTGCCGTAGGTACTGCCGCGGTGCCGGCCGAAGGCATGGAGCGTATGCCGCAGCAGATGGCCGCGCAGTTGGCTCTCGGAA
>CAXSFX010000233.1:0-4650 GCA_964236655.1 uncultured Acidobacteriaceae bacterium
AAGTCGCACGCGGACTACCTGGGGATGGGCGGCATTGACGGTTTTGTGGGCGATGGACGCATCAACGCTGCGCCTGAAACCGCTCTCGACTTCTTTTACAGCGTCAACCTGCGCAAATCGTACTGGCTCGCCGGAGACTACCAGCGTATTTCAAACCCCGGCTTCAATGCCGACCGAGGTCCCGTCAATGTGTTGAGCGTCAAGGTACACGGCGAGTTCTAATTCCATAATGAACTTGTATGGCATTAGCCGCAGCCCTGTGTCGCCAATGATCGTTCAAGGCACCTGCGCTCCGCACTGCATTGGTTTTGTCGATTTCACAAAGAGTACATTTTCGCCACCAAGTTAGATAAAGTTGCTGACAAGCCCGCAACTCATGAGGGAGTATCATCCGGGTAGAACTTGGGCTTTGACTTCCTGCTTCGACCTGGCGTCTACATCATGTCTAAAAAGCTGCAGCGCACCATTTTTTCTCTCACCGTTGTGTTGGCTCTTGTGATTCTTCTCGGCGGGTTTCTACCGGCTAGTGTGCGTGCGGGTGGCCTCGGTGAGTCTGACGGTGCCTACAAGCAAATGGGCGTGTATGAAGAGGTTCTGCGCAAAATTCAGAACTTCTACGTGGTGCAGCCGAGCCTGCCCGCAGTGACAGATGGCGCGCTGCACGGCATGCTGGAGTCACTCGACTCTGACTCAAGCTACCTGACTCCGGATGAGTACAAGGCGTACAAAGTTGCCGTGGCTACCGCTGCCGTACCGGGCGGGAATGAGCAAATCGGCTTGCAAGTGAGTAAGCGATTCAGCTATGCGACTGTTATTTCCGTAATCCCCGGGAGCCCGGCTGACAAGCAGGGCATTGAAGACGGCGATGTAATAGAAGCGATTGACGGCAAATCGACGCATGATCTTTCGCTTGCCATGATCCGTCTTGCGCTCGTAGGCAAGACCGGCAGCAGTGTTTCGCTCGATCTGATTGTGCCGGGCAAGGAAGACCCGGTGACCAAGAAGCTGCAGCGCGGCCCCGTGAGCATTCCGGCGCTTGCTACGCAGCAGTACGACAACAGTTCGATTTTGTACCTGAAGCCGACCGTGCTGACCAAGGAGCGCGTCAATGAAATGGAAGCGGCGCTGAAGGGCATGACCAAGGCCGGCAATAAGAAGGTGCTGCTTGATCTTCGAGAGGTAGCAAGCAGCGACGAGCAGCAGGGCATCCGCCTGGCAAACGCCTTTCTGCAAAGCGGTTCCATTGCTACCCTGAGCGGACAGAAATTCCCCACGCAGACCTTCACAGCGGATTCGTCAAAGTTCATCACAGGCGCGCCGCTGGTGGTCCTGGTGAATCACGGTACTGCCGGTGCGGCTGAGATTACGGCTGCCGCGATCCTTGCAGCCAAGCGGGGCGACCTGGTGGGTGATCGCACCTTTGGCGAGGGCGCAGTCCAGAAGACGATGGAACTGCCCGATGGCGCAGCCCTGCTGCTGAGCGTGGCCAAGTACAACGCGCCTGACGGCAAACCGATCCAGATGAATGCCGTAAAGCCGAACATGCCGGTGAGCCTGAGCATCGACCAGTTTCTGGCCGAGCAGGATGAGCCGGCATCCGTGGCACCGGTCAACCATCCTCGCGTGGACGACCAGTTGACCAAGGCGCTGGATGTGCTGAAGGCGAAACAAAGCTAGGCTTGGAGCATGTGCCTCCATCGAAGTTTCAACCACCTGCTGTGAGAGGCACAGGGCTCGCAGGGGAACACACAGCCCCGGCAGCATCGTCTGCCCAGCGCGATACGCTTCGCCGAGAGCGGGAACGCCGCCGTAAACTGCAACGTGCCGCCCTGATCGCGCTATGTGTGCTGGCCGCTCTTTTCGGCTCTCTCGGTGGTCTGGTCCTGGTTGACTCCGTGGATCTGCCGGAAGTCGCCGACCTCGAACACTACCGGCCTTCCACCATCACCGAGCTGTATGACATCCATGGGGAGCAGGTCGGTTCGTTTGCCCTGGAGCGCCGGACTGCGATTGCCTATGACGGTTTCGCCCCTGTGCTGCGAGAAGCTGTCATTGCGATCGAGGACAAAGGCTTTGAGCGCCACTTCGGCGTAAATGTCTTTCGCGTAGTGGGTGCTGCCGTACACGACCTGCGCAGCAAAGGCCGTGCCCAGGGTGCTTCCACGCTCACCATGCAGCTCGCGCGCAACCTGTTCCTGTCAGACGAGCGCACTGCCGGTCGCAAACTCAGGGAAACGCTGCTGTCCATCCAGATTGAGCACACCTTTACCAAGCAGCAGATTTTTACCATGTATGGCAACCAGATCTACCTGGGCCACGGCGTGTACGGGTTTGAAGCCGGTGCTGAGTTTTTCTTCAGCAAGCATGCCGGCGAGCTTACCCTGCCGGAAGCCGCGCTGCTGGCGGGCTTGCCCAAGGGGCCGGAAGAGTTCTCCCCAACCGCACACCCGGACCGGGCGCTGCGGCGTCGCAACCAGGTACTTGCCGCGCTTGCAGGTGACGGCAAAATCACTCGCGCGGAGGCAGCCGAGGCCCAGGCCGCTCCGCTTGCACTGCACCTGCAAGCCCCGCCCAACACCGAGGCACCCTGGTTTGTGGACGAGGTGCGTCGGCAGCTTGAGCGGCAGCTTGGCACAAATACGGTGCACGAAGCGGGGCTGCGCGTGTACACCACGCTTGACATGGGGGTGCAGCGCGCGGCTAACCGGGCAGTGCTCGATGGGCTGGCCGGCTATGAGCGGCGAGGGGGATGGCGCGGGCACTTGATCAACCTGCGCACGGCGCATACTGATGAAGGGACCTTTCGGCACCCGGACTGGGCAGTACCGCCGGCACCCGGTACTTACACGCATGCCGTTGTCGAAAGTGTGACACCCGGCGCTGTACAGGCACGTATCGGGAGCCGGATAGCGTCTCTCTCGCCCGCAGACTGGGCCTGGACCGGCTACACTGCCCCATCCAAGTTCCTGAAGCCGGGGGACATCGTCTACCTGCGGCTGACTGCGCAAACGCCCGTGGGCTGGAGCGCGACCCTTGAAGAGGATACCGGTGCGCAAGCCTCCCTTCTCGCCATGGACAATGCAACCGGCGATGTGCTGGCGATGGTGGGTGGCCGCGACTTCGCCCTCTCGCAATACAACCGTGCCACCGAGGCCGAGCGGCAGGTGGGTTCGGCGTTCAAGCCCTATGTCTACACTGCGGCAGTAGAGCAGGGAGCCGCGCCGGAGCAAACCATCCTCGACATACCGGCCTCGTTTAACGGCTACACGCCGCATGACTATGAGGGCAACACACTGGGCGAGATGACACTTGAAAAAGCCTTTGCCGACTCGCGCAACATACCGGCAGTACGCCTTGCCGCGCAAATCGGCATGCCACGTGTGGTTGCCACGGCACACCGCTTCGGCATCACAAGCAAAATTCCGGAATACCTGCCGGTCGCGCTCGGTGCGGTTGAAATTACGTTGGCCGAGCAGGTGGCCGCATACTCCGTGTTCCCGAACGACGGCATGCGAGTGAGTCCCCGGCTCATCCGCCGGGTCACCGATGCAGACGGCATGCCCGTCTCCCCCTTACGCCCCGGCAGCCAGGCTAGTCAGGCCGTGTCTCAAAGAAGCTTTGGAACTCCCGCGAGCAATGCTGTAGCCGCTATCACCCCCCGCACCGCCCGTACCATGGTGCGCTTTCTGCGCGCCGTGACCGCGCCGGGCGGTACAGGGGCCGACGCTGTGCGGCTCGACCACCCGGTCGCAGGCAAAACCGGAACCACCAGCGGCTTTACCGATGCCTGGTTCTTGGGGTTTTCACCTTCCGTAAGTTGCGGCGTATGGGTAGGCTATGACAATCGCCTTCCGCTTGGCCCCGATGAAACGGGGGGCAAGACGGCCCTACCGATCTGGATGGACCTGATGCGCGTAGTGGACGCGAGCCATGCCGGGGAGCGATTTGCCGGAGATGGAGACTGAATCGCAACCGGCATCTACCGAATCCGTACTATGACATATGCAAACCGACCCGAACCATACTGCAGCAGGGAACCGCAAAGTAATCCTGTACAGCCAGCCCGGCTGCGCGCCCTGTTTCGCCGCACGCATGTTCCTCAAAAGCCGTGCCATTCCATTTGAGTACAAGGATATCCAGGCAAGCCCCGATGCCTTGCGTGAACTTATGGAACTCGGCAGCCGCTCCACCCCGACCCTGCTGGTGGGTACCGAGGTGATGATCGGCTTTGACCCTGAGAAGCTGGACACGATGCTCCAAGCCGTGCCGGTGCGGGAAGCCGGCGGGGAGTCTACCGGGCATTGATGCCGCAGATGCCGAGCCGCAGGCGCACACTTGCCTCCTATGCGCCGCTGGCGTCATGGCTCATGGTGCTGCTGGTTGTGCTTGTTACAACCGTAATTGCCGACTACGCCCTCTTTACCGTTCGTCAACGCCACGGCGAGGTGCTTTCATCTACAAGGGTCAAACAGTATGTCGGAGTTTCTGACGGCAACGGCCACTATCATATGGCCTATTTCGGCGACATGGATGTGCCCTGCATTGAATCATTTATGCCGCATCAAAGCCTGAAACCATGCTGGTATGTTAGCTTCTTCCGCGATCACTGGCAATAGTCAAGTCTATATACCTCCTTGGTAATCATTAGTT
>CAXSFX010000234.1:0-4624 GCA_964236655.1 uncultured Acidobacteriaceae bacterium
CGCGCTTTCTCGCGTACTATTCCGCGATCTGCTGCTTCCCTTTGAAGTCACTTCCGTGCTCATCCTGATTGCCATCCTCGGCGCGGTCGCGCTCGCGCGCAAGGAGACCTAGCATGAGCGTCCCTATCGCGTACTACCTCATTCTCAGTGCGATCCTGTTCTCCATCGGCGTGGGTGCGTTTCTGGTCAAACGCAATATCATCACGATTTTCATGTCCATTGAACTCATGCTCAACGCGGTCAATCTGGCGTTTGTCGCCTTCTCGCACCAGCGGCACGAGGTATCAGGTCAGCTATTTGTATTCTTTGTCATGGTGGTTGCCGCAGCTGAGGCTGCAGTGGGTCTCGCCATCATCATTGCAATCTTCCGTGCACGAAACACGCTCAACGTCGATCAAGTAAACCTGATGAAATTATGAACGGGGCTATGAACGGTAATTCCTCACTCCATCTGCTCTGGATTCCGCTGCTGCCGTTCCTCGGCTTTTTCCTTAACGGAACCTTCGGCCGTCACCTTTCCCGTACGGCTGTCTCCGCCATCGCGCTGCTCACTACCGGGCTTTCGTTCGCGCTGGTCGCCAACATCGCGCTCCAGTTTCACTCGCTGGCCCTGCCGCACATTGAGTACATAGCGCCCTGGATCGTTGCCGGGCACTTCCATGCTGACTTTTCGCTTGTTGTCGATCAGCTCACCATGGTTTTCCTGCTCGTCATCACCGGCATCGGCTTCCTCATCCATCTCTACTCTGCCGGGTATATGGCGCATGAGGAAGGTTTTTGGCGCTTCTTCGCTTACCTCAACCTGTTCATGTTCTTCATGCTCACCCTGGTGCTGGCAGAAAACTTCCTACTGCTTTTCGTCGGCTGGGAGGGTGTAGGTCTGGCGTCGTACCTGCTCATCGGCTACTACTTTGACCGCGATTCGGCAGCGAACGCCGGCAAAAAAGCGTTTGTCGTCAACCGCATCGGTGACTTCGGCTTCATGCTGGCCATGTTCCTGGTCATTATGCACTTCGGCACGCTGAGCTTCCCGACAGCCATGGCGCAGCTGGCCGCGCAGCCTGCCCTCCACGGCGGCTGGCTCACCGCTATAGCACTTTGCCTGCTGGTGGGTGCAGCCGGTAAATCCGCGCAGATCCCCTTGTACGTCTGGCTGCCGGATGCGATGGAAGGCCCCACGCCCGTTTCCGCGCTCATCCATGCGGCAACCATGGTAACTGCGGGCGTGTACATGGTTGCTCGCGCGCACCCCATCTTCGACCGCTCCCCCTTTGCACTCGGCTGTGTCGCGGTAGTCGGCTGCGCAACGGCATTCTTCGCGGCGACTATCGGCCTCATGCAGACTGACATCAAGCGTGTGCTGGCTTACTCGACCGTCTCGCAGCTCGGCTACATGTTCCTGGCCTGCGGCGTCGCTGCATACTCATCCGCTATCTTCCATGTGGTTACACATGCCTTCTTCAAGGCGCTGCTTTTTCTTGCAGCCGGCTCAGTCATCCATGCGCTTTCAGGCGAGCAGGATATGCGCGTCATGGGCGGCCTTTGGCGCAAAATCCCCATCACCTTCTGGACGATGACAGTAGGCGTCATCGCGATTTCCGGTATCCCGCCGCTCTCCGGTTTCTTCTCGAAGGACGAGATTCTCTACCAGGTGTTTACTTCGCCCATGCCGGGTGCCAAGCTGCTTTGGTTCATTGGCTTGCTGACTGCCGGCATGACAGCTTTCTACATGTTCCGCCTGTACTTCCTGACCTTCTTCGGTGCCAGCCGAACAGCAATCGCTGGTCCGCATACACCCGAGCCTACGCATAGCCCTGAAGCTTCGCGCGGTATGGCTGAGGCATCCACTTCGCACGCAGCACCGCATGCTGCGATCCACTCGCCTGACCCGCACGGGCATGGCAATGGACATGGCAGCGAACCGCATGAGAGTCCCTGGACCATGCTGGCTCCGCTGGTAATCCTTGCTTTCCTCGCACTCACAGGCGGTGCGCTCGGGCTGCCCGGCAAAGGGAACTTCCTGCACAATTTCCTGGCTCCGGTGCTTCATGTCGGTGATGGAACCAACGGGATGGAACCGCAGGAGAACGGCTCGCTTGAAGTCATTCTTGCCGTTGTCTCCACACTGACCGCGCTTGCCGGTGTCGGCACAGCCTACCTGATGTACGTTCGCCGGCCCGCGTTGCCGGAGCAACTGGCAACCCGCTTCCGCGGCGCGTACCTGTTGCTGCTCGACAAATACCGTATTGACGAGTTGTACAACGCAATCCTGGTACGCCCGGTACTGCTGGCCTCCAAGTACATTCTCGGCAGTGTTGTCGATACCGGCATTATTACCGGCAGCGGCTTCGGCCTGGGTGTCGGCATTAGAGGTCTCGGCTCGGTTGCACAACGCATGCAGTCCGGCAATATCCGCTCCTATGCGGGCTGGCTTGCTTTCGGCGCGGCTGTGTTACTGGTACTCACATTCTTCGGCTTCGGCACTCACCTGACACCGCGCTAAAGCTCAAAAAAGGACACCGACCTGTGCTGAACGACCACATTCTTTCGATCACCATCCTTGTTCCGGTTCTCGGCGCGCTGCTCATCGCGCTGTTGCCGAGGGAGGGCAAGGCAGTACAGTGGTGCGCGCTGCTGGTGTCCCTGCTCACGTTCGCGCTGACGCTGCACCTGCCGTTTCACTACGACTACAGCGCACGTGCGTTCCAGTTTGTTGAGGACTACTCCTGGATTCAGAGCCCGAACATCCGGTACCACGTCGGTATTGACGGTATCTCGCTGTGGCTCATCGTCCTTACCGGCTTCCTTGCGCCGCTCGGCGTGCTTGCAAGCTGGAACGTCATTGCCGCGCGCACCAAGGAGTTTTACTTCTTTTTCCTGCTCCAGCAGACTGCGATGCTGGGCGTTTTTGCTTCGCTCGACCTGTTCCTCTACTACGGTTTCTGGGAGCTTTCGCTCATCCCCATGGCGATCCTGATTGCCATGTTCGGACGCACCCGCGGCCCCCAGGCAGCCATCAAATTCTTCCTCTATACCTTCATTCCTTCGGCCTTGTTTCTAGTCGGCATCCTTTACCTGTACGCCAAGGCGGGTACCTTCGACTTTATTGAGCTGCAAGCCATGCTCTCGCACGGGCAGCTCGGCTTTACCCATGCCGCACTTGGCTGGACGGCGTTTGCCTTCCTGTTCGCTTTTGCCGTCAAGGTTCCCGTATTCCCGCTGCATGGCTGGCTCGGCGATGTGTTCTCTGAAGCGCCGACCGCCATGGCGATGGTGGTTGCAGGCAAGCTGGGGCTGTACTCGCTGATCCGTTTCGATTTAGGGCTGTTCCCTGCCCAGGCGCGCGAGCAGGCCCCTTGGATGATCGCGCTTGCAGTCATCGGCATCCTCTATGGCGCGCTCAATGCGCTCGTACAAACCGACTTGAAGCGCCTGGTTGCGTTTGCAACACTTTCCGCGCTCTCGTTCTGCACACTCGGCATATTCTGCTTCTCCGTTGCCGGGCTTGATGGTGCCTTGTACCAGACCATCAATGAAGGGCTGATCGGCGGCTCCATGCTGATCCTGCTCGGCATCCTCTACGAGCGCTACGGCACCTACGACATGGCAGCCTACGGCGGTTTAGCCGCAAAGCTGCCATGGATGGTGACCTTCTTCGTCATTACAGGCCTGGCGCTGGTTGGCCTGCCTATCCTGAACGGTTTTGTCGGCGAATTCCTGGTGCTGTCTTCCGCTTTCGCCACGCACACGGCCTGGGGCGCGGTAGCCACGCTGGGCGTTATCGCAAGTGCTGCTTACATGCTCACCATGGTGCAAAAAGTGTTCTACGGCAAGCAGTCGCCGCTGGTGCAAGGCCGGTTCGGCATCCCGGATGTAACCGCGCGCGAACACCTTACGATCTGGCCCTTCATGGTGCTGCTGCTGGCCATGGGCGTCGCTTCTCCCTACTGGATGCGCGCGATTGATCCAGCCATAACCGGCTATGCCGCCGGAGCTTCGAAATCGGTCGTCCCGTCACCTGTCATAGTTCGGCAAGTTCTGCCGTTGCACCATGAGGGAGCCCAATGAACGCGTCCCTTCTCCGCATCCTTCCCGAGGTCATCCTCACTGTTACCGGCGTCCTCATCATGCTCATTGACCCGGTTCTGCCGAAGACCACCAGCCGCAGATCCATGGGGTGGCTGGCGTTCTTCGGCACGGTATTTGCATTATTTGCGTCCATTCAGCAATTGCATGTCCCTGCTGGGACGGCCTACTACAACACCATCCAGACAGACGCCTTTTCTGCGTTCTTCCATGTTCTGATCGCCGGTATTGTGCTGGTGTCACTGCTGGTTACACTCGATTCCGTAAAGCCGGACCAGGAAAACCTGGGCGAGCTGTTCGCGCTCACCATCTTCGGTGCAGTCGGTTCCATGCTCATGACCTCAGCCGTTGAGCTGCTGCTGGTTTTCGTGGCGCTTGAAATCTCGTCCATTTCCTCCTACATCCTTGCCGGGTTCCGCCGCAAAACCGCCAAGAGTCCTGAAGCTTCCATCAAGTATTTCCCTCCGGGACCATTCGCCACCGCATTTTCCCTGTCCGGCCCCGCGCCCACTTCCGCCGCAACCGGCACCACCCGCAC
>CAXSFX010000235.1:0-4604 GCA_964236655.1 uncultured Acidobacteriaceae bacterium
ATTGACCACGCTCAAGGAAATCAACAAAGTTACGTTTATCGAGGCGAACCGCTAGTGCATTTTCAAAGACGAGGGTGGGGTACCGATGGCGCTGCTTGACCGCCTGCCCCTGCTGTTTCCAAGCATCAACCTGCGCCCGGCGCTGGCGTGTGAAATCTCGCCGTACGGGGTGTTGGCTGCGCGACACGACAAGTCGAACGGGGGCGGACTAATGACGCAGTTTGCCCCGCTCGCACCGTTAACGCTGCAGCCGGGCTGGAAGCTGCCGAACGTACCCGATCGTGCGCGCCTGGTTGCCGCGATGCGGACCGTGATCGGTGCAGTCGCTGAAAAAGGCCGCCAGCTGCCTGGAGGCCGCACTTTGCCCGCAAATCGTGCGCTGACGCTTATCGTGCCCGATGCCGCAGTGCGCGTGCTGCTGCTTGACTTTGATTCCCTGCCTTCAAAGCGCACGGATGCTTTGCCGATCCTGCGCTTTCGTCTGCGCAAGCTCGTTCCGTTTGCCACGGACGATGCGGCGATCACCTATCAGATTATGGGCTCAACCGCGGACGGTGTTCGCGTGTTGGTCGCGGCCATTCCGCGCGATGTTCTGCTGGAATATGAAAGCATCGTGCGAGAAGCGGGTTACATCCCCGGCGTAGTATTGCCCAGCACGCTTGCGGCAACGCCGCTGGTGGGTGCCGAGGCTGCTCTCCTGGTAAATCACAACGGCACTTCGCTGACTACCACCATCCTGCGCGGGCAGGAACTGCTGCTTCATCGCGCGCTTGACTTCAGCGGCATGGACGAGGCACCTGGACCTGATGCGCCGACCCGCCTGCCGCGCAGCGCCCAGGCGCGCGAGCGCGAAGAAGCCGACGATATTCGCCAAAGCGTCTCGGTTGCACTGGCTTACTTTGAAGACACACTGACCACAGCGGCGTCGGAGATTTTCTATATCGGCCCGGGCACAGCTGAGGCGTTCCATGCAATGCTGGGCGAGCCGACCATTGCGGTTCGTGATCTGGGTCCAGTGCCGGAACTGCCTTCACGGACCGTCCCACGCTCCCTGCTGGCACCGGTTACAGGAGCACTCCTGAATGCATGACGGTCAACGCATGAGGGCGAACGCATGAACATCAATCTCAATCTCGCCACGCGACCCTACATTGAGCTGCGCTCGGTTTACACACGGCTGCGCGTGGCCGCAGTCGCGCTCGCTGTGCTGGCGCTGCCCATGCTGCTTGTCATCCACTCGGCAGAGAGCAGGGCACGGCTTGCCGAGGCACGAGTGCAGCAGTTGCAAGACAACATTGCGCTGCTTCGGCAGCAGCAAAGCCAAGCGCGACGGCTGGCAGTGGAAGGCACGAACGCGAGCGTGCTGACGGAAGCTGCCTTTCTCAACGATCTATTTCGCCGCAAGTCCTTCTCCTGGACAGCAACTATGAGCGACCTTGAAAACACATTGCCCTACGGCGTGCAGGTTGACACCATTCAGCCGGTGATCGCTCCTGACGGGCACGTCACCATTCGCCTGCGCGTGACCGGCGCGCGCGAGCGTACGGTGGATCTCATTCGCAATCTTGAGCGTTCACGCCACTTTGTCGGAGCAAGGCTGGTAACCGAAGGACTCGCGGACCAGAGCGCCGCGGGGCAGACGCGGCGAGTCAACACAGGCTTCAACCCGGAGGGAAATGCAGGCGGCGCAAACGATGTGAATTTCGACATCCAGGCAGAGTACCGGCCGTTGCCGAACTCGCATGACCAGGCAGGCGTGCGCGCCTCAAAGTCCGGAGCGGCAGCAACAGGCACGCACGCGCAGCCTACCGCCACTGATCCGGGCGGTTTGCCGGTGAAACATCGCGCGGCCAAGCCGGTTCCAGGCCTGCCCGCAGCCTCGGCGGTGCAATAGTGTCTGCACTGATGTCAAGACGATCCAATCTCTACCTGCTCTCCCACATCTTCACCAGGCTCAATGCCTACATCGCTATTGGGGCACTGCTGCTGGTTTTCGACCTGGTGCTGGCTACCCGGCTCATCGTAGCCTGGCATGACAGCCACAGCGATCAGTCCACCGCCTACACCACTGATATGGCAACCTACGCGCAGCTCAAAGCCCAGTCAGGACGGCTGCAAGGACTGCCGGCGCAGCTTAGCGCCTCCCGCCGGGAAGCCGACAGCTTTGTCGCGGCCCGCATCTCGCCCAGCAACTCCGCCCTGGTCACTGAACTCGGCACGATCATAGTGCGCGATCATGTGCGCCTAAGCCGGGCGACCTACCCGGCGGTACCGGCCATTCCAGGCATGGTACAGATGGGCATTGACGCAAATGTGACCGGCGAGTACCCGGCCATCATTCACTTCATCAATGATCTGGAACGCGACAGGAACCATACCTTTTTCATCATCCGGTCCATAGATCTGAACGGGCAACAGGGGGGCGTAGTCAACCTGCGCATCCGCCTCGCCTCCTATATGCGCGCAGATGCAGCAGGCACTGCCATCCTCCAGGCCGGAAGCCGTGCTGCAGGCTCCGGGACGGATTCGGGAGAGGTGCAGTAATGGCGCAGCTTACAGGCACCGGCACCGGGGACAAGCGCAAGCTCGCCCTCGCGGTAGTGCTTGGCATTATCGTGCTGGCGCTGGCGGTGCACACCATTTTCGGTGGTTCTTCTGCCCCGTCTCTGCCACCTGTTGCTCCGGGGCGGACGGCGAGTGTTACGGCGGCACCTGGGAACTCAAACACGCGCCCTGTCAGCGGCGTTGCAGTCGCCGGTGCTCCTATCGATCCCTCACTGCACCCGGAGCTGATGGCGGAGAATGAAAACTATCAGTATGCCGGCTCGGGCCGCAACATCTTCTCACAAACTTCCGCGCCGCCGCCGCGCAGCATTGCCATTGAAAAGGTTACGGCACCGGTGCGGCCTTTCCAGCAGCCTATCGCTGCGACCGGTCCACCTCCACCGCCTGCCATCGATCTGAAATTCTTCGGCTTTGCCGCAAGAAAAAATGGCTCCCGCCGGGCTTTTCTGACTCATGGTGAGGATGTTTTTGTTGCCTCGGAAGGGGATGTGGTGAGCCATCGCTACCGGATCGTCCGCATTGCGCCAACCTCGGTCGATATTGAGGATTTGGGCTACCATAATACCCAGACCTTGCCCCTGGTTTCGAATTAAGGCCGGGAGGAGCAACGTATGTTCGCTTTCCATGATTCCGACGCAGAACGTTCTCGCGGCAACCCACCCGCAAACGAAGAAGGCTATATCCTTCTGGGCGTCATTTTCCTTGTTGCACTATTGACCTTGTCGCTTGCCATTGCGGTACCGCGTGTCGCCTCCGCGATCCAGCGCGACCGCGAGGTCGAAGCCGTGCAGCGCGGCTTGCAGTACAAGCGTGCCATCCGGCTGTACTACAAAAAGTTCAACAGCTACCCCTCTTCGGTTGACCAGCTGGTCAAGACCAATGAAATCCGCTTTCTACGGCGGCGCTATCTCGACCCGCTGACCGGCAAGGACGATTGGAAGCTGATTCATTACGGCGAAGCGCACATCCGGCCTCTCGGTTTCTTCGGCCAACCGCTCTCCTCGTTCGGCTCCTCGACAGGGCTGGCGGGTGCCACGCCCATTGGTAGTAGCGGTGCCTCCGGGTTCGGCGGTTCGGGTGGCAGCTCCGGCTTCGGCGGCGGCAGCTCGGGCTTTGGTGGAAGCAGCGGCGGCGCGAGCGGCTTCGGCGGTGGTGCCGGGAACAGCGGCGCCAATGGGTTCGGCGGCAGCGGTGCAGGCACGTCTACGGGGTTGGGTGGCAGCACGGGCGGTACCCCGGTAGGGGGTGGCGGCTCCATCGGGCTTTATGCAGCCGATAGTGGGAATGGTACCGGGTCGGGAACTTCAGGGAGTGCCACGGGTACAGGAACGGGAAGCAGCCTGGGAGGCGCGAGCTCTTTCGGTGGCACCGGGTCTCCCGGCCAAGGTGCCGGTACGGCAGCGCAAAGCGGCTCGGGCTTCGGCGGCGGGCTCACCGGCGGTAGTAGCGGGACTAATGGTCTCGGCTTCAATCCCAGCAATACGCTCGGTAGCGGAACCCCGATTGTGGGGATAACCCTGCCGAAAGACAAGACAACAATTGTGGCTTTTCGGCTACAGAATCACTACAACAAGTGGGAGTTTGTGTACGACCCGGCTGAGGAGCAGGCGCAAGCCGGGGCTCTCGGCAGCGGAGGCAACACCGGCTTGAACGGCAATGCTACCGGCGCAAACGGCATCGGAACAGGGGCCAGCGGTGGCTTGGGTGGCGGTACTTCCGGCTTTGGCGGCTCCGGGTTTGGAGGTACGGGGAACGGCTTCGGCGGTACCGGTTCAGGTTCAGGTCCTGGAGGCGGCAGCTCTTCCGGCTTCGGGGGAGGAAGCTCAGGCTTCGGCGGTAGCAATACCGGCGGTGGCAATTCCGGCTTCGGCGGGTCCGGTTCGTCAAATGGAGGAAGCCCTTTTAATGGAGGCTTCGGCTCGGCAGGACTTGGCTCTTCGGGTTCCGGCGGCGGAGTTCCACCAAGCGGTTCCTCGAACCCGAACTAGGGCGTGTCATCAAATAAGCCAGATGGTTGCGGCTGCGAGGTGGATGGCTGC
>CAXSFX010000236.1:0-4576 GCA_964236655.1 uncultured Acidobacteriaceae bacterium
CGGCTCAGGCTCCAACTCCGGCTCCGGCGGTAGCAGCTCTAGCGGCAGTGGCAGCTCAAGTTCCAGCGACAGCGGCCGCTCCCCGGCCAATGACACCACGGTTACTGTTTCACCGGATGAGCAGCGACTCGGCGGCATTCGCGTCGTCGAGGTAGCAGCCCGCATGGTCCCCCGTACACTCTCCGTCCCCGGGCAGATCATGATGGACGATCAGCGCACGGCGCACATCGCTCCCTACTCTGACGGCCTTGTAGTCGATGTACTCAAAGTCGCCGGCAACTTTGTCCAGAAGGGTAGTGTACTGGCTCATCTGCACAGTCATTCCGTGCATGAGACTGTCGGGGCACTTGCGGTCAACTTCGCTAATGTCGACCGCCAGCAGGCTGCTGTTGCCTACGCCACGGCAAAGCGCGACCGGTACGCTCACCTCTACTCCATTCAGGCTGCCTCGCTTGAGCAGCAGCAGGTTAGCGATCAGGAGCTTGTCGCCGCTGTTACAAATCTTGCCGATGCCAAGGCAGCCGTCATCATGGAGCGCGAGCATCTTGCGGACATCCTGCAGATAGAGCCTGAAAGCATAACCCCGGCTACTCTGTACACCTATGAAAACGTGCCGGTAAAGGCACCCATGTCCGGGACTGTCATTACCCGGTCCATTACGCCGGGTATGGCGATCGCAATCGGCCAGGAGGCCTATACCATTTCGAACCTCGGTGAGGTTTGGATGGTCGCTTCAGTTAATGAAACAGAGCTGCCGCACCTGCGGGTGGGCCAGCACGTCACTGTCCGTACCGACGCGTGGCCGGGGCAAACTTTCAGCGGAAGCGTTACCCTGATCGGCAGTTCGCTTGACCCGGCAACCCGCACGATTCAGGTGCGCGCCACAATGCCCAACGCACAGAACAAGCTCAAGCCGCAGATGTTTACCACGGCAACGCTTGATGAAACCGAGTCGCGCCGGGCAATCTTCGTTCCTGAAAGTGCGTTGCAAGACATCAACGGCCTCCAGGCTGCCTTTGTGACCAATGACGGCACCCACTTTACCGCTCGCACCGTCAAAACGGCAGCCCCGATTTCCGGGCAGGTTGAGATTACCGATGGGCTTCAGCCCGGAGAACATGTTGCCGTTACCGGAGCGTTCATGCTCAAGTCCGCCCTGCTCAAAAGCACCATGGATTCGGAGTAACCCTTGTGAAAAGCATCCTCGGTTTCTTTCTCTCCAATCGCTGGATTGTACTGATTGCCATGATCCTGCTTCTGGCCGGGGGCGGCCTTGTTTTGAGCCGCCTTCCGCTTGAGGCTTTCCCGGACCTCACTAATAACCAGGTCGTGGTCTCTGCCAAGGCTCCCGGCATGAGCCCTGTCGAGGTCGAACAGCTCATCACATTCCCGCTTGAGTCTGCCATGCTCGGCCTGCCGCACCTACAGGTTGTGCGCTCGACCTCGAAGCTTGAAATCACGCTGCTCACCATCGTTTTTGACGACAACATCGACCTGTACCGGGCCCGCCAGCTTGTAGCTGAACGTCTGAACCAGGTGCAAAGCACTATGCCGCCCGGTATCACCCCGGTCATGGGTCCCATGTCAACCGCCTTCGGCGAGATTTATCAGTTCACCGTGCAATCCTCACAGCTCTCGCTCATGCAGCTCAAGACACTGCTTGACTGGAACATCCGCTACAAGCTTGCCACGGTTCCGCAGGTCTCCGAGATCAACTCCTGGGGCGGGCAGATCAAGCAATATTCCATCCTGGTCGATCCGGATGCGCTGCGCCGCTACAATCTCACTCTCCACGACGTCATCGTGGCGGTCCAGAACAACAATGCGAACTTCGGCGGATCGTACATTGAGCATGCCGAGCAAACCTATGCCGTTCGCGGACTTGGCCGCGATGCTTCACTCGCCGACATCGGCAACACAGTTGTGGCTACCCGAAACGGCACACCGATCCTGGTGAACCAGATTGCCAAGCTTGAAAACCTGCCCATGATCCGCCAGGGGGCCATCCTCCATGACGCAAATGGCGAAACCGTTTCAGGCATGGTAATCGCACTTCGCGGTGCAAACGGCAATAAGGTTATTGAGCAGGTAAAGCAGAAGATCAACGGCATGCACCTGCCCGGCGGGGCCAAGATCATTCCCTTCTACGATCAGTCCAACGTCATCAACGCCACCATCGCTACCGTGCGTGAAAATCTGCTGGAAGCCGCGGTTCTTGTCATTGTCATTTTGCTGATCTTTCTCGGTAACTGGCGTGCTGCGCTTGTCGTCGCCTGTACCATCCCTCTTTCGCTGCTGTTTGCCTTCCTCGGCATGGCTACGTTCGGCGTCTCGCTCAACCTCATGAGTCTCGGTGCCATCGACTTCGGCACCCTGGTGGACGGCTCCGTCATCATGGTTGAAAACTGCATGCACCGGCTTGAGAACGGCGAGGAGCCGGGTGCTCCTCCCAGACCCGGCGGAGATGAGCCGGGCAGCAGCATTCTCCCCACGATCCGCGTCGCCTCGGCTGAGGTCGCCCGCCCCATCATCTTCGGCATTCTCATCATTCTTGCCGTGTATATCCCCGTCCTCACCCTGCAAGACCTTGCCGGCCGCATGTTCCGCCCCATGGCTGTCACGGTTATGTCGGCGCTGATCGGCTCGCTCATCGTCGCGCTTTTCGTCGTTCCCACCCTATGCTCTATCGCACTGCGTCCGCGCAATCGGGACAAGGACCTCAAGGGCAACCGTTTTACACGCCTTGCACCTGTTGCCGCCTTTCTCCGCTTCCGCGAGCGCGCCCTCGCACGGTTGCCGTGGAACAAACGGAAAGAGGGTCAGGCGAATCAAGAAGGCTGGTTCGATAAGCTCCGCAATCGTTACAGCGGCTCGTTAGACCGCGCTGAGTCGCATCGCAAGCTCGTCCTCGGCACGGCAGCCGTGCTCGTCCTGGTGTCCGTAGGTTCGCTTTTCTTTATCGGTACAGAATTCATGCCCACCCTCGACGAAGGCTCGCTCGTCATTACCTCTAAAAAGCTTCCCGGCATCTCCCTCACGCAATCTATCAAGATTCAGGAAGAAATCGACCGCGCCATCCGCTCTTTTCCGGAGGTTTCCTCGGTGGTTGCCAAGATGGGCCGCCCGGACCTTGCCACGGAAGCGATGGGTGTCTACGAAACCGATGCCTACATCAATTTCTACCCAAAAGGTACCTGGCGCAAGGACTTCAACACCAAGCAGAAACTCGCCGACGGCCTCTCCGACGCTCTAAATAAAATTCCCGGTGTGTCCTATGAGTTCACCCAGCCCATGGAAATGCGCATGGATGAAACCATTACCGGCGCGCGCGGCGATCTCGCCCTTAAGATCTTCGGCAAGGACCTTGGCACTCTGGAGCGACTCGGTCAGCAGGCTGACCAGATTCTCGGTTCCATCCCCGGGGCTTCACAGCCGCAGCTGGAGCGCATCGGCGGTGCTACCAATCTCGAAATTCAGATCAATCGCGCAGAAGCTGCGCGCTATGGACTGAACGTCTCCGACATCCAGGAGGTCATCGAGTCCCTTCTCGGCTCACGCCAAATCTCTGAGCTGGTCGACGGCGAGCAGCGCTTCCCTATTGCCGTTCGCCTGCCCTCAAACCTTCGCAACAACCTCGATGCCATTCATACCCTCCAGCTTAAAGCCCCATCCGGTGAGCTCATCACGCTCGATCAGGTCACCGACATACGGGAGGTCTCGGGACCTATCCTCATCAACCGCGAAGACGCACAGCGGCGTGTCCTGGTCTCCACAAATGTTGAGGGACGCGATCTGGGATCGTACGTGAAAGAAGCACAACAGAAAATCGCTCAGCAGCTGCCTCTGCCTCCCGGCTACTCGTTGCAATGGGGCGGTCAGTATCAAAACGAGAAACAAGCTGAAGCACGGCTTGCCATTGCGCTCCCCTTGTCGCTTTTGATCATTTGCGGCCTGCTTTACGCTTCGTTCCAGAACCTGCGGCAGACTCTCCTCATCCTGCTCATCGTTCCTCTCGCGTTGGTCGGCGGTATCGCCGCCCTTTGGATTCGAGGCATCAACCTCAATTTGTCCGCTTCTATTGGCTTCATCGCCCTGTTCGGCGTTGCCGTGCTGGATGGTGTCGTGATGGTGTCGCACATTAACAATCTGCGCGAGAAAGGCCTGGAGATGGCGAAAGCCGTTCGTCAGGGAGCGTCAGACCGCCTGCGTCCGGTGCTCATTACCGCGACTGTTGCGTCGCTCGGCTTTATCCCCATGGCGCTGTCCACTGCGCGGGGTGCAGAGGTACAGCGACCGCTTGCTACTGTCGTCATCGGGGGCCTGATTACCGCGACATTGCTTACGCTGTATGTGCTTCCGGTGCTATATCCGTCATTTAGCAAGCATTTGAAGCTGGGGCAGGAAGGTGACCCCTCCCGTAACCCTGAAGACAATAAAACCGGTAAGCCGGAGCGCGAGCGTGAAGTGGCACATGCCTGAAGCTATTACCCTGTTTTCAGGATGCGGCGTTAGCAAAGCCGGGAGAGAGTGTATCGACGAATATCATTTGAACATGCTCCTTACAGGTGAGACAGGA
>CAXSFX010000237.1:0-4505 GCA_964236655.1 uncultured Acidobacteriaceae bacterium
CCCGGCTTTCGCGCATTGTCCAGCCGGTGGCGCAGGTGGCTGCCAGCTTTCCCGCGACCGCACTGTTCCCCATCATCCTGGTCGCTATACTGCGAATGGGAGCCAGCCTCAGCATCGGAGCGGTATTCCTGATGATGCTGGCCACGCAGTGGTACATCTTCTTCAACGTCATTGCCGGTGCCATGGCGATTCCCTCCGACTTGAGGGAGGTCGCATCGTTGTTCCACTTCGGCACCGTGCAGCGTTGGAAGACCCTGATCCTGCCCGGAATTTTCCCCTACCTCATCACCGGGCTCATCACGGCTTCAGGCGGAGCCTGGAATGCTTCGATCGTGACAGAATACTTTCACCTGCGCGATCGGACTCTCTCAACCGTCGGCCTGGGCGCTCAAATTACACATGCGACCGATGCCGGTTCCTTCCAGATTATTCTTATGGGCACCATCATCATGGCGCTGATTGTGGTCACTATCAACCGCCTGCTGTGGCGTCCGCTCAACCGCCTGGCTGAAACCAAATACCGGCTGGAATAATTTCAAGGCAACTATGCTTTGGTAATAAGCATCGCGCGTGTTCTTGCGCTACGATAGCGAGGCACGATGCATATCACACGCTTCCACAAGGTTATTTCCAGCCTCTTCCTGTTCGCCGCCCTGCTGATCGGCCTGAACGTATGGCTTGCCTTTCATGCCGAGGAGGTGCTGGCCTCGTCGGAGAAGTGGGTAACGCACACGCTTGAGGTTCTCATCGATCTCGAACATGTTCTGCATACCGCCTCCGAAGCAGAATCGGCAGTGCGCGGCTACGTGCTTTCAAACGATGACCGCTATCTACGCAATTATAAAAATGCAGTCATCACCATCCCCCGGCAGTTTGCGCTACTTACACAGCTCAGCCATGACAACCCCGGACAGGTTGCCCGCCTACGGGAGGCGAGCAAACTTGCTGCTGAAAAGCTGGCACGGCTGGGCGCAGTAGCTGAGCTGACCCGCACAGGTCAGCATGCCCGCCAGGCCGCCATGATGAGGGAAGGCACCGAGCGCGAGCTGATGATGATGCTGGCGGACAAGATCCAGGAAGTGCAGGTAGAGGAACGTCACTTGCTGGCTGAACGGCTGCGCGGCTCTGCATACGCCCGCACAGAAGCCAGGTTGACCGTGGCCCTTGCCAGTCTTTTCGATCTGCTGTTTGCGGTGCTTTCTATTTGGTCGCTCTCCTATGAGCGGCGGCTGCGCAGGCGTGCTGCTGAAGCCACGGGGCGCCTTCAAAAGCTGCAAGCGGTCACGGAGATCGCTTTCACGCAGCTGACTGTCAGTGAACTGACAGCCGAGCTGCTCTCACGCTTGAGGGTTGTGGTGCAAACCGATGTTCTGGCCCTATGCCCCTGGTACGGGACGGAGATTGAACTGACGGTGGCTGAAGGTACACTCGCAAAACCCGGTGAGCGCAGACCGGTGCATGCGGAAGGTGCCATGGCGCGCGCTGCGCAGACCGGGTACCCCGTACGGGTGGACGGCGATGAGCTGCAGCGGCTACCCCTGGAGGGCTTGCGCACCGGGCTGGGCTCCGCACTCGTGCTGCCCATGATGGTTTCATCCAAGGTAATTGCGATGCTGGTAGCCGGGCGTGAGCGCAGCAGCGGCTTTTCGGCAGACGATGAAGAACTGCTGGCGCTTGCCGCCGACCGCATCGCGATGGCGCTGGACCGTGCCGCCGCTTACGAGGCCGAGCGCATCGCCAGGAAAGCCGCTGAGGCACACGCCGCGGAAATCCAGAAATTGAATGACGCGCTGGAAGAGCGCGTGCGGCAGCGCACGGCAGAGCTTGAAACCACGAACCGCGAGCTTGAAGCATTCTCTTACTCGGTTTCACACGATCTGCGGGCACCGCTACGCACCGTGGACGGCTTCTCCGTCGCGCTTGAAGAAGATTACGGCGCGCAGCTGGAAGGCGATGGCAAGCATTACCTCAAGCGCATCCGGGTGGGGGTGCAGCGGATGGGTCAGCTCATTGACGCACTGCTGCAGCTCTCGCGTATTACCCGGGCAGAGCTTTCCAGCGAAACCGTAGACCTGTCCGCTTTAGCAGCCAGTGTGGCCGAGGAGATTGAGCAGCGTTTGCCGTCGGTCGCCTTCACCGTTGAGGAAAATCTTTGCGCCCAGGGAGACCCTCGCCTGCTGCGCACCGTCTTTGAGAATATGTTCGGTAATGCCGCCAAGTTTACGAGCAAGGTCGCGCACCCGAAGGTAAGTTTCGGATGGTCGCCCGAGCGCGAAGCATACTTTGTGAGCGACAATGGTGCCGGGTTCGACCAGCAGTATGCAGGCAAGCTGTTTGTAGCCTTCCAACGGTTGCACGGTGACAAGGATTTTCAGGGTACCGGCATCGGCCTGGCCTCGGTGGCACGGGTTATTGCACGTCACCATGGTCACATCTGGGCAGAGGCAGTTGAGGGCCAAGGTGCCACGTTCTGGTTTACGCTAAGTTAAGGAGCCGTTATGTTTGCTTCCCGAGTCATCATGCTGGTGGAAGACGATCCCGATCATGAACTGCTGACCATCCGCGCGCTCAGCAAGTCCCACATCGCCAACGATGTGCGTGTAGCTCGTGATGGAGAAGAGGCCATTGCCATGCTGTTCGGCGAGGGCGACAAGGCATTGCCGATAACGCCGCAAGTCATTCTGCTGGATCTGAAGCTGCCCAAGGTGGATGGACTTGAGGTACTGCGGCGCATCCGTGAAAATGAGCGGACGCGCATGCTTCCCGTGGTTGTACTCACCTCCTCTGACGAGGAGACTGACATTATTCGCTCCTACAAGTTGGGTGTGAACAGTTACATCCGCAAACCTGTCAACTTTTCCGACTTTGCCGAGGCGACCATGCAGCTCGGCATGTATTGGCTGGTGTTGAACGAGTGTCCACCTTTCCTACACTAAAATCCGGCCCCGGCATGCCGGAGGAAGCAGCTGCTTTCCCGCGCGTTATGCGCGTGTTGCTGGTAGAAGACAATGCGGATGATGCCGCGTTGCTGCAGCGGCATTTGCAGAAAAGTGGCCTGGCGCTTGATGTACGGCGTGTTGAGACCGCCGGCAAAATGCTGGCGGCACTAGCGGAGCACTGGGACTGCATTCTGGCCGACTACAACCTGCCGCAGTTCTCCGCCCCTGAAGCACTGAAGCTGCTGCAGAGTACGGGCAAGGACATTCCCTTCATCATGATGTCCGGTGATGTCGATGAAGCTACTGCGGTAGCCGCCATGCGCGCCGGTGCCCATGATTACGTCTCAAAAGGCAATTTGACGCGCCTGGTGCCGGCCATTGAACGCGAACTGGCTGAGGCTGCCAGCCGCCGCATCAAGCGCCTTACCGAACGCGCCCTGCGGTCGAGCGAGGAGCGGTTTCAACGACTTGTAGAGGCCATGCCGTTGGCCCTGCTCATCATTGACAGGCAAGGTTCCATCACCTACTCCAACCATGGTGTACAGCATTTACTCGGAATCTCACCTAGTGACTCCGGATTACCGCATGCCAACTTTGCCGCTATCTTCTCTAACGGTTCTACCGGTGAATTCGGCGATTTAACCGATATAGCCCAGCCCAGCGCGCATATGGCTCGCAAACTACACGAAAAGATTGATGGGCAGGAGGAAAAGACCTGGGAGACAACCTGCTGCCATGCCAATGGCACCACCATGCCGGTACTGCTCGGAGCCGCTGTGCTGAACCCGGAAGCCCCGGAAGATGATTTCCAACTGGCGGTGTTCTTCGTTGACCTGCGGGAGCAGAAACGCAGTGAGGAACTGCTGAGGAGAACCGAAAAACTGGCCGCCGCCGGTCGGCTGGCCGCTTCCATTGCGCATGAAATCAACAATCCCCTGGAGGCGATCACAAACTGCATGTACCTGATGGAGCAGGGAGAGCTGGATGAAAGCTCCCGCTCCTACCTGAACATGGCGCAGGGCGAGTTGAATCGCGTCACACACATAACCACGCAGACATTGCGCTTCTATCGGCAAAATACCAGGCCTGTGCTGACCGATATTCCAGAGCTAATCCATTCCGTCCTCACGCTTTTTGAGGGACGCATCCGGGGTCACGGTATCCGCGTAGTATGCAACTTCAATGGAGTTCCGCAAATTACCGCTCTTGACGGCGAGATTCGCCAGGTGCTTGCCAACGTCATAGGGAACGCACTGGATGCCATGATCGGCCGCGATACTCCGAAGACCTTGGTGCTACGTACCAAGACAGCGCATTCCTGGCGTGACGGTTCAGAGGGGATTGCGATTCTGGTTGCAGATCAGGGTGCCGGCATGGACAAGGCTACCCTGAGCAGGATTTATGAACCCTTCTTTTCAACCAAAGGTATTACCGGTACAGGACTGGGGCTATGGGTTTCGGCTGAGATCGTGAACAAGCACAACGGGCGTGTGCTGGTACGGAGCCGAATGACTGAGCCCTCGGGCACGGTATTCCGAATTTTTCTTCCGCGCCATTCCAATCCAA
>CAXSFX010000238.1:0-4436 GCA_964236655.1 uncultured Acidobacteriaceae bacterium
CCTCGCGTGATGGCGTGTTTGACCCCGCAGCCCTGCACGCAGCCAAGCGGCCTATCGTGCTGGTGCAAAACACCATCCATGCAGGCGAAATGGACGGCAAGGATGCTTCCATGGCGCTGCTGCGCGATATGGTCATCACCAGGTCACAAGCCGCGCTGCTCGACCGCGCCGTATTCATCTTCATCCCCATCTACAACGCCGACGGCTTTGCCGATCTGTCGCCCTACAACCGCATCAACCAGAACGGCCCGGAAGAAATAGGCTGGCGCGCCAACGGCACCAACCTCAACCTGAACCGCGACTACATGAAGGCGCAAACGCCCGAAACACGCGCATTCTGGAGCATGTTCGAGCACTGGCTGCCGGACTTTTTCGTGGATGACCATGTCACCGACGGCGCGGACTTTCAGTACGACACAACCTTCACCATTGATGGGGGACCGGACGTGAACCCCGGCATCGCGGCTTATGTCCGCGATACAGTTACCCCGGAGCTGGTGCGCAAAGTGGATGACACTCCGGGCCATCTCGCCGCACCCACCTACATCCAGCTGCTCGACGAGAACGACCCCGGCAAGGGTCTCGCCTACTTCGCGGACCCGCCGCGCTACTCCTGCGGGTCGATGATCCTTGAGAACCGCCCCGGCATGCTGGTTGAAATGCACATGCTCAAGGATTACCGCACACGCGTGACGGGCAACTATGCTTTGCTGCGGGCACTGCTGGAGCTGATAAACCGCGACGCCGATAAGCTGCTCGCGCTGAACGCAGCCGCCGACGCGCAAGCCGCGCAGCTGGGCAAAAGCCTTGACCCGATGCCGCTCGCACTCGCCTGGAGCGGCGAGACCACGCCCTTCCCTTTCCATGGCTATGACTACACACTTGGCAAAAGCCCGATTTCAGGCGGCCAAATGGTCACCTACTCGCACACGCCGCGCACCTGGTCGCTGCCCTTCCAGACCGCGGTGCAGGTCGCTGCGCAAACCGAGCCGCCCGCAGCCTATATCATCCCCGCGCAGTGGAAGGATGTCATCGACGTGCTTGCCTCGCACGGCGTTGTGTTGCAGCGGCTGACCGCCCCATGGACCGGCACAGTAGAAAGCTACCAGTGCAGCGGCATGCAGTGGCAGCAGCCTCCGTTTGAAGGACGGCACCCTCTGTTCGCAGGCGAAGCCGGTCCCGGCCAGGGAGGCAAATTCGGTACCTGCACGGTTACAAATCGTAAGGAAAACTACCCGGCCGGTTCGGCTGTTGTCCAGCTCAACCAACGGCTCAGCAAGGTGGCCGTTCAGTGGCTTGAGCCGGGCGCACCGGACTCCGCCATGGCATGGGGCTTCTTCGACCCCATCTTCGAGCAAAAAGAGTACGGCGAACCATACGTTGTCGAAAAGCTTGCGGCGAAAATGCTGGCAGCCGACCCGCTGCTCAAAGCCGACTTTCAAGCAAAACTACAAGACGATCCAAAATTTGCCGCCAACCCCCAGGCACGGCTCAACTTCTTTTATGACCGCTCGCCGTATTTCGCGGCCAACCATGTAGGCGCATACCCGGTGGGGAGGTTGAAAAGTGTTGCGGGGCTGCCGCTTGCAAGTGCAGTGACACACTAGAACGTATGGACATAGCATAATGCTGCATTAGGTGATGCAGTAAGCGGACGCTTACTTCACTTGAAGGCACTAATTAGGAAGAGCATGCAGCGAAAACCTACCATGAACGATGTGGCGCGGACGGCTGGTGTCGGCACCATGACTGTCTCGCGCGTGCTCAACGACTCCGGCCATGTCCTGGAGGAAACCGCCGAGCGGGTGCGCAAGGCGGTTGCGCAACTCGGGTATCACCCCAATGAAATGGCCCGCGCGCTGCGCAACTTCAAGTCGCGCACCATCGGTCTGCTGCTGCCTAACCTTCATGACCCTTTTTTCGCCACCTGCGCCCACGCCCTGAACATGGTTGCCAAGGAGCATGGCTATACCGTGCTGCTGACCCTGACCAATGACGACTCTGACCATGAGTACCTCGAAGCGCAGCGCATGATGCAGCGCCATGTCGAAGGCCTTGTCATCATCCCCGCCAACTCCGATGTCTGCAAGCTCGGCTTGCCCGAGTTTGCGGAGATCCCGGTCGTGACCATGGACCGTCCAATCGGCCAGGGGCCTGACGGCAGCGGCACGTCCGGCCAGGTGGACTCGGTAGTGACGGAAAATGAGCTTGGCGCACACATGGCTACCGAGCACCTTATAGCGGTACACGGGCACCGGCGCATTCTGTTTCTTGGGCACAGGCCCGGTTTGTACACCATGGAGCGCCGCTGCACCGGTTATGTCAACGCCATGGGGGAGGCGGGGCTCCCCCTTGAAACCAACTTTGCCTGCACCAACCAGGCGACTGCCATACAAATCCTGGATGAAGCTTTACACCGGGAGCAGCCGCCGCAGGCTATCTTCTCTGCCAATAACCTCACCACGCGCCATGTACTCTACGCACTGCTTCGCCTGCGGTTGCGCGTACCGCAAGACATAGCCCTGGTCGGCTTTGACGACCTGGAGCTTGGCGACCTGCTCCACCCTGCCCTGACCGTGGTGCGGCAACCTATGGAGGAGCTGGGCCTTACCGCCGGTCGCATGCTGTTTGCCAAGATGAGGAAAGAGAACTTGCATGGCCTGAATGCATCTGCATCCCCGGCAACCCAGGTTGTGGTGCCGCTCAAGTTTGTGGTGCGCCACTCCTGCGGCTGCCCCTATGAACTAGGCGCGGTTGCTGCCGCTCAAGCCTAAACACGCCGGTACGCACTTAGCAGGTCACTTTCACAAATGTTTCTTCGGAGTTAGCTTATTCCCCGGCGATACAGCAGCCGACAGCGTCGGCATGGGACTGCTCCATGGGCAGGCGCACTACAAACTCGGTATCGCCCGGCTTCGTAGTAAAGCGAATGTCACCATGAAAGCTGCCGGCAACAATACGCTGCACAATGTCAAGCCCCAAGCCTGTACCCACACCGGCTTCCTTGGTTGTATAGAACGGCTCAAAGATATGCTCCCAATGTTCTGAGGAAATGCCGGGACCATCATCGCGGATGCCGACGCAGACCCATTCACCATCCGTCCACAGCCGCACATGGACTGTGCCGTTTTCCGGGGCCGCGTCCACGGCATTATCCAGCAGGTTCGTCCACACCTGGGTAAGCCCGACCCCCATGCAGGAGATTTTCACTTCAGCCGCCGGCAGGTCCCGATGCAACTGGATGTTCTTCTCACGAAATTTGTGATTCAGGATAGTTAACGTACTTTGCAGGCTATCGCGTACATCAATTCGTTGCTGACGATTCTTGTCGTCATAGGCATACTTTTTAACAGCCGTGACCAGGTCCGTCACGCGCACAATACTTTCTTCAATGGTACTAATATGCTGCATGCTGCTGATGAGTGCATCCAGGTAGTTCAGCGCGTCTGACAAAATGCCCGGCGGGAACGATTCGCGTGCACAGGCGATATCATCATGCGTCCATCCCGCGCTTACCAGCGTAGGTGCCAGCCGCCATGGATTTTCTACCTGCAGCTCTTCAAGCCAGGCGCTCAGCTCTTCTTCACGATCTGACTGCTCAATCGCTGAAAGATCCACGGGCTTTTGCTGCTGCATCACCTGCTCCTGCAAGTCCCCCAGGCAGTTCAGTTGCTCCGGGTTCAGGGACGCGCGGGTTACTCGCAAAGAGAGCTTCTGTAGCCGCGACATGTTCTCGCGGAGCTGGGCTGCCGCGCGGCGGGCTGCTGCGCCCGGGTTGTTCAGCTCGTGCATCAACCCTGCCGCGAGCGTACCGAGGGAAATCAGCTTTTCCCGGTGTATGGTTTGCGCCTGGTAGATTTCAAAGCGGCGGGAATGGTCTGCGAGCACGGCCTCCCGGACCGCGGGCGAGTGCGCCATCATCTTCCAAAAAGCATCGACTCCAATGGAAAGCAGTCGGCTCGGCACTGCAGCCGTGCAATGTGCGGTAATTGTGCTCCAACCCAGCAGGAGCGGGTACTCCCCAAAGGTTTCTCCGGCATGCATCGTCAGCAGGTGGGTATCGCCCTTATCATCTCGCTTGTCAATGGAGATTTCTCCTTCGAGCAAAGCGTAAAACCTGATCCTCAAGTCACCCGGAGCTGCCAGGATCGCTCCCTTTTTCAGCTCGGTTCGCTCAACACATTTCAGGTCCGGAAGGTCTCCTTCTGTGAGCGCCCGCAAGGTACGGAACTGTTGAAGCTCGGCAAGCAGTGTACCAAGCTCCTCTGCTGCATGCTGCAATGTCCCGTTTTCGGATTGCTTTGCCATAGCCTCTTGTCAACGGACAGCCCAAGCTGCCGCGCCTTCCTTGCACTCTGGTCTAAAACTGCGCCAGATACTGGTGCATAAACTGCACCGCGATGGAACCGTCACCTACTGAAGACGCCACCCGTTTT
>CAXSFX010000239.1:0-4389 GCA_964236655.1 uncultured Acidobacteriaceae bacterium
ACGGCGGCAGAACTGTCGTATTCCACTTCATACCCGGAAAAAGGTTTTACCTGCAACCTTGCCGACCTTACCGGCGGCCCAGCTCCCTTCCTGGACAAAAGTCTTGCCGGCGGTTCCCAGGCAGGGTATGTGTTCACCTTTTCGGGCTGCACCTCAAAGGGTGGCGCGGTGAACTATTACCAGATTGTGGCGCAACCGCAGGTAGTGGGCAAAACAGGCCGTGCCAGCTTTTGTACCGATGTCAACGGCTCAGTAACCAGCGACCCGACAGGCGGCACCAACTGCCTGCAATCCGGACCTGCGACAACGCCGCAGCCTGGAACTACCGCTGCCGCACCGGAAGGATCGACAAGCCCTGCCGGTTCGCCGTCAACCGCCACTCCATAAACTCTTTGAGTTCGGCCTCCCGAGTTAGGCCCAGGCGACCCGCAACGACCAGATAGGCTTGACTGCATGCACATGTTCGCACCCCCCTCACGGAACCGTCTGTATCAGTGTGAGGGCGGCTTTACCCTGACGGAGCTGTTGATTGCCATCTCCGTCATACTTCTGGTGACGCTCATTGCCATTCCAAACCTGCCCGGTGCGAGGATGGAGGCGAATGAAAACTCCGCCATCGCCTCCATACGTTCGATTTACAGCGCAGAGGTTCAGTTTTCAGAGCGGTACCCGGCAGAAGGGTTTGCCTGCTCGCTGGTGCAGCTTGGGGGCAAGCCGGGCGCGGGGGCTCCGTCACCCGCGCAGGCACAGGTGCTTGAGTCCGCACTTGCTCAAGGGGGGAAAAGCGGCTACCTGTTCCAGGTGGCAGAGTGCGGCAAGAGCGCAAAGGTTGACCCGGCATATACCAGCTTTGAAATCACGGCGATTCCAAAAACGCCCGGCCGAAGCGGTCATCGCGGCTTTTGCATCGACCAGACCGGTGAGGCAAAAGCTGATCCTACCGGCGGCACCAACTGCACGCAGAGCTTGCAGTAGCCGTGTCTTTCAGTTCTTTCAGTAGTCGCGCAACGTGCCTGATGGCGCTGCTGCTGTGTACTATGCAGGCTTCGGCGCAGAAGCCGGAGGCGATTCGGCAACTTGCGGTCAAGTTCGCCGGTACGATCGATGCGCATTACAACAAGCTGCATTCGCTGCAGGTGCGGTTTGTCCAGAGCTATGACGGTCTGGGCATGCACCGTGTAGAACGAGGCTCTCTGCTGCTGTCAAAAGCAGGCCGCCTGCATGCAGGCAAGATGCGCTGGAGCTACGCCGAGCCTGCGGGCAAGCTCTTTGTGCTCGACGGGAAAGACGCGTACTTCTACACGCCCGGCCAAAGCGAAGTGCAGAGCGTACCGGCACGGCAGCTGGATGATTTGCGCTCACCGCTGGCGCTGCTGCTGGGCCATGCCGAGCTTGCGAAGCAGTTGAGCGGCCTGACCCTGCGCCCTGATGCGAATGGTGAGAGCACACTGGCCGGCGTGCCGAGCGGGCTGGAGCGCAGGGTCGCCGAGCTCAAGGTGACTGCGAATGCCTCCGGCGTGATCCACCGGCTTGAAATCGATGAGGTCGATGGGGCGCGCAATGTTTTTGAGTTTGGGGACGAGCAACCGGATGCGCCTGCGGCTGCGGGGGAGTTTACATTTACGCCGCCGCCCGGGACGCATGTTGTAAAAGGGATCGCGCCGATTTAGAAGCTTCAACCGCAACGAAGTATGCTGGTTTCCATGCGTTCCCTTTTCGCGTTGCTGTTCCTTTTTCCAATAGCCTGCACGGCGCAGACCGGCTCGCCATGGCAGATGGAACCGAGTGAAACCACGGCTGACTTGCGCGGTATCCATGCAGTCGGCGGCGGGGTGGTATGGGCGTCCGGTACAGGCGGCACTGTGTTGCGCTCGCAGGACTCCGGCTTTGAGTGGCAGCAATGCGCAATCCCACCCGGCGCGGAGAAGCTCGATTTCCGCGCTATCTGGGCCTGGGATGACGAGACTGCCATTGTGATGTCGAGCGGCGCCGGGCATTGTCGCGGTTATACAAGACGATAGACGGCTGTGCACACTGGACGCTGCTCTATACCAATCCCGACAAGGACGGCTTTTGGGATTCCATAAGCTTCGACGGTTACGACAAAAGCCATGGCACGATCCTGGGAGATCCCACCGGGGGCGCATTTACGCTCCTGCGCACAACCGATGGCGGTGCGCACTGGTCTCGCGTGGTTACAAGCTCGTCCCCGGGCCTTTCCGCGGATGCTGCGCACATGGGTGCTTTTGCCGCAAGCAATACATCGCTGGCCTTCGCCGCGCAAGTGTTGAACTCGCAAGATGACGGCAACTCCATATACTGGTTTACGTCCGGCGGCACGGCAGGGCCCTTTGTTTTTCGCGGTCAGAGTGAGTGTGATCCGAAGACGTACCACAAGGACCCGGAACACTGCTCATTGCATTGGATCGTCGCCAGGGACAGTGTGCCGCTTGCCTCGGGAAGCAGCTCCTCCGGGGGATTCTCCCTGTCAGTGCTTGATGGAGATGAAACGCTCTATTACGCTGTCGCCGTAGGTGGCGACTATCTGAAGTCGGAGCTTCGCACCGGCACAGCCGCATATTGGAGCGCAAGCAGCAACCGCTGGACAGCCGCAGCTGTACCGCCCGGCGGCTACCGTTCGGCGGTCGGTATTTTGGATGGAACAGCAACAGTGGAAGAACCGGATCATGCTATTTGGATCACCGTCGGTCCCAATGGCTCCGACTTCTCCCGAGACAATGGCCGGACCTGGCAACTGATTGAACACGCTCCCAAGGATGCGCCGAAAGGCGGCGAGTGGAATGCGCTGAGTCTGCCCTGGGCAGTCGGCCCGCATGGGCGCATCGGCAAGCTCAACCTGGATGCGACGACATTACCTAAATGACGGGCCTTGTATTATCTGCGACTGGGTAGCATGAGCATCGCGGTATTGCAGAGGCGCATGCCGCATCCGGTACCGGAGTAACCCGCGTCGCTGCTCGCCATTCGGCATCGGCAGCCGTCTACCAAGCAGGCCTGATAGCCTGATGGAAGCAGCCCAAAGCCAACCGGGCGAGTTGTTTACGGAGATATGGCAGAGTTTCTAGTCAAATTGACGGACGAGCGTGGGCGTATGCAGGAGCAGGTGCAGGCCGCTGCATCTGCTGAGGAACTGCGCCTGCGCTACACGCAAGCCGGTTACCACGTGCTGTCTATCAAGGCCAAGGGCCTGGGCGGCATAGGCGGCGGCAAGCGCAAGGCCAAGCTTGAGACGTTCCTGATCTTCAACCAGCAGTTTCTCACGCTCATTCGCGCCGGGTTGCCCATCCTCGGCTCACTGGATATGTTGGCTAAAAGTCAAAAAAATCCGACTTTCGCCGCGCAGCTCCAGAATGTTGCCGAGCGCGTCAAGCAGGGTGAGTCCATCTCAGCTGCCTTTGAGGCACAGGGCGGGTTCCCGCTTATCTACACGGTCACGCTGCTGGCCGGTGAGCGGTCCGGCAACCTGGAAGAAGTGCTGAGCCGCTACTTGTCCTTCCAGCGTATTTCGCTTACCTTCAGCAAAAAGCTGAAAGCCTCGCTCATCTACCCCACGCTGCTCGTCGTTCTTGTACTGGTGCTGTTTGTTTTCCTCATCACGTTTGTGGTGCCGCAGTTCGCTACCTTATATGACCAGGTAGGGACAAAGCTGCCCACCATCACGCTCGACCTGCTGGCATTCGGCAAGTTTGCGCAACACTACTTCTTCTACGTGCTGCCTGTTGTTGCAGGGGTCGGCTTCCTGCTGTACCGCTGGGGCAAAAGCCCAGGCGGAGCGGATACTATCGACGGTATCCGCATCAAGATGCCGGTCTTCGGCTCCATCTGGCTCAAGTACCAGGTAGCCTTATTTGCCCGTACCCTTTCCACCTTGCTCACGGGAGGCTTGCCGCTGGTGCCGTCGCTTGAAACAGCGGCGCGTTCCATCTCTTCCTCGCGTATCTCGCGGTCGGTATTTACCTCCGTCACCAGCGTGCGCGAGGGCAAGGGGCTTTCAAGCAGCCTCAACAAGACCGGCGTCTTCCCTGCTCTCTCGACCGAGATGATTGAGGTCGGCGAGTCGACCGGTGCGCTGCCGCAGATGCTCAATTCGGTTGCTGAATTTTTTGAGGAGGACGTACAGACCGCGTTGACCGCATCGCTTGCGCTCATTGAACCAATCATTCTGATCCTGATGGGCATCGTGGTCGTCGTTATCCTGATCGCGCTGTACTACCCGATCTTCTCGCTGGGGAACGCAAGTACTACCCAGCAGCAGTAATCCGCCGCGCATGCCTCGCTGCGCGCTACAGTAGTTCCGAACAGGCATATCGACCATGGCTGAAGCTCCCGTACTCCCCGCCCCAATCACCACCGTCCTGCCCATTGAGC
>CAXSFX010000240.1:0-4358 GCA_964236655.1 uncultured Acidobacteriaceae bacterium
GTCAATGACGGTGCAGGTCGGGCCGCATATTCAAGAAGCTGAGGAGACATCATCATGCGTATCTTTGTAACCGGGGCACCGGGATTCATCGGTTCGGCGCTCATACCGGAGTTGATTCAAGCGGGGCATCAGGTGCTGGGGCTGACACGGTCGGAAGCCGGCGCCGAGGCTTTACGAAAAATAGGGGCCGAGGTATTGCATGGCAATATAGAAGACCTCGACAGCCTGCGTAGAGGGGCAGCCGATTCGGATGGCGTTATCCACCTGGCCTTCAACCATGACTTCTCGCAGTTCCAGAAAAATGTCGAGGACGACCGCAAGGCAATCGAGGCGATGGGCGAGGCGCTACAGGGCTCAAATCGGCCGTTTGTCGTTACATCGGGTACGGCGATCGCGGCCAATGTGGACGGCAAGCCGTCCACAGAAGACAGCCCCCTTAGTTCGTGGAACCCACGCGCGGCCTCAGAGGCTGCGGCAAGAGCCATGACGGAGCGCGGCGTGAACACGTCCGTGGTGCGTTTGCCGCAGGTGCATGACACACGCAAGCAGGGTCTGGTGCCCTACTTCCTCGCCGTAACGCGTGAGAAGGGTGTGTCGGCGTATCTCGGCGATGGCGGAAACCGCTGGCCGGCGGCGCACGTTTCCGCCGTGGCGCAGCTGTACCGCCTAGCCTTCGAGATGGCCGAAGCGGGGGCGATTTATCACGCCGTTGACGAAGAAGGCGTAACCATGAAGGCTATCGCCGAGGCGCATGGCCGCGGGCTAAAAGTGCCGGTAATCAGCATCAAGCCCGAGGAGGCGGCGGCACACTTCGGCTGGCTGGCCCAATTCGCTGTAATGGACATGCCGTCCTCCAGTGCGCTGACGCAACAGAAGCTGAACTGGAAGCCAACCGGGCCGGGAATGATTGCCGACCTGGACGGCATGGACTACACGCAGGCCTGAGTCGGTTAACGCCGCACCGGTAGCTCTGAGAAGTGCCGGTGCGCTTCGCTTCAAACAGCCGGAATAATAATGGCAATACCGCTCAGCAATCGGTCAGTTGTCTTCGGAGTGACAGATCGATCAAAGTGAGTACCTGCCAAAACCCTTTGGCACCCGCAGCGGCAGTGCAGCACGCTTTGAGACCCTTGTTTCATCGGCTCCTGATCTTTCCGGGGGGAAACAGCATCTCGCTATTACGCACGACGCCATTCTTCACCGCCTCGACGAAGCCGAGCTGAATCAGTGGCGCAAGCGGAGCCAACGCTACCGGCTCAATATGGAGCGAGAAACCATCCTTTTCAATTCGTAGCGGCATCCCTTCCCTGCTCCTTCCAGGTACCGGTACAGCGTCTTACGGCTAAGTCCAAACATGCGTGAGGTCAGTCTTCGATTCGCCGCCATGGACCCCCTCTTTAGATCCTTGGCCTGTGCCGGCGTGAGGGAGTGCTTCCGTCCGGTGTACTTCCCTTCCCTTAGCTTGGCCTAGGCGATCCCCTCGCTTTGCCGCTTCCGGATCAGATCGCATTCAAATTGCGCGAAGGCTCCCATCACGCTCAGCAGCAGATGCGACATGGGTGAATCTGCGCCGGTAAAGGTGAGGTTCTCTTTCTCAAACCGGACGTGGACCCCGCGCTCTGTGAATCCAAGTACGACTTTTCGCAGATCGTCCATGTTCCGAGCCAACCGATCCATCGCGTGACCGATGACAGTATCCCCATCCCGGACATAATTTGTAAGCTCTTTGAGTTGAGGACGGTGGAGGTCAATCCCATGCTCTATGCGTGTGCGGAGTCACTGTCTCGGCATCCTCGAGGAACGGATGCCCGGTGAAGTAAAAGCAGGCGAACGGCTGCGGCGGTTTCATCCGCACGTGACGCAAGCGATAGAACGACTGCGGAGCGCCGGTCAGAGATCGAACCGTTCCCCGCGTGGCTCGCTGCGTGAACTTCTCATGCAAATTGCTTATTCTCAGCAGAGCGATACTCGAAATCTTGTTTGCTTTCCGTTGGGATGGTGGACGCAAGCATGGGAAACGACTGCCGAGGAGCACGTCCACCTTCGTGCAACTGCTTTCTACTCTCAATGCGCTTTGTAGCGGCACGCTTGGTAGTGCATTGTTGCTCGCGGCCTGTCACGAGACAAGCAACAGAACACACTAGCGTTCCTATTGCTCCACGTTGAATTCACTTCGGTTACCATCAAGCAGCGCGTCGAGAACTATATCAGAATGTAGCGGATACACCCGCAGAACACATCAGTGCCTTCAGCTGCTTCATTGAAAAGTCAACAGTATTTTCGGTAGATCCCTACACTGCTTTGCTCAATGTTTCAGCAGACGATGGGATCGATAAAGCACTAGAGAATGTCTTTCAGATGCATAAAACCTTCGCTAGTACCGTGAAGAATGAAGGACCCGCAGCACCGTCTTCGCTGCGAATTGTGAAACAGAGTGGAGCGATCCAGCCAGTTCCAAGCGTAGCCAAAGGCCGATCCCTACGACTGCAAATACATTGCGGCGATTGACGTGGTGTCACACATTGGCGGTGGAAATGGCGAGACTACGCAAAGCCTGGAAAACGATAGAACTGTTTCCCACCCTTCGCACAGTCTCTTGGAAAACGCCGATACGGCTGGCGTTTCCCATATTGCCACCGCCACGGCTGCTGCGGGTAGTTTCTTTTTCCGAGTCAAAAACAAAGCAAGTTCAAAAGCAGTTCAAAACAATTCGCGGCTATTTCAGTTTCAATTCAATTCTGTAAGTTGGCGGCAATAGCAGTACTGTGCTGCGCATAGGGTAAAGGTTGACACTTCACCCCTTCCAGGGTGGTGCAAAGACCGAACCAGGTAAACCGTTGTCAACTTGTTCAAATTAAATGTGTTATTTGCTTTAGATATACTACTATATACATATAGTATACAACTGTACACCAACAAGTAGGAGAGAGATGACCCAGGAGACAGCACCGGAGGAAAGCAGTTTCGAGGACCGGCTGCGGCGTTCGCGCGGGCGCCTCAGCCGCAACGCGGTAGCGAGCGCGAAGGTTACGCGCGAAGAGCACAGCGAGCTTGAGGATGCGGCAAAGGCCGAGGGAAAAGCACTGAGCGAGTGGGCCCGGGAAGTGCTGCTGCGCGAGGCGCGCCACGGCAAGGGCGACGCCATGTTCACCGAGCTGGTGGCCATGCGGATGCTGTTGAACCAGGTACTGCGGCCTATCGCCGAAGGCTACGGCATCACCATGGACGGCTTCACGGAGATCATCGCCGACGTGCGGCAGCAGAAGCACACGGTGGCTCTACAGCTGCGCGAGCAGTACCGCGGCAGGCAGCCGAAGGAGCAGTAGCATGGCGACCCGGCAGGAATGAAAAGAGACGGTTATCCGGCCCGCCGCAGGCGGTGATCCACAATAGCGGCGCGGTGGTGATTGCCTTGTTCTGTACGCTCCGGCTGCCACTGGGCGCGGTTCATCTTCGCGGTGCCGCGAATCCTGACCCAGGAGAGACAGAATAAAAGACGCGGTAGAATCCATGCAAAAGGCAACGGAGCAGCTCCGCTAGGCGGGCTGCTCCGTCTCGGATTCTGGCGGAAGTTCCCTGTGCTACTCAAGCACAAGGACGAATGCCAGATCTTGTCATCGAGTTGGGCCATCAATCCCTCATCGACGCATTTCAATGACGCATTTCAATTTCTTGGTTAAAACCCATCTCTCTCGGAGCGAGAAGCGGGCTTCGCCAATCTTCGAAGATGGTTCGCTCCAGAGCTTAGAACACGAGCTTTTCTTTGTTCACCATCGCCTTCAGATCGAAGGTCACGCCTGCATTCAGGCCTTGCTGGTTAGGGGTAAGCACTCGGGTGCCGCCGACCTCATGCGTGTAGAAACCGAAAGCCGTGACTCCTGGAGCGAGTTTGTAAGAAGCATGCACGAAAGGGCGATTGCCTGGCCCATACGTGTCGCCGTTTAGAGCAAAGCCTACAGCATGAAAGAAGCGGCTATTGGCATAAACGGAATAATCGCTATCGACGGTTGCGAAACCGAAGTCCCCGCTTAGATTGCCTAGTTTCTTATCGACGGCTACGGCGAATCCCGACGCACCCTTGACGGTTAGCGCGGAAATTGGTCCGATCGGCGACTGTGAGAGCCCGGCAAACATGGTGTCGTTCAGACGCTCGTAGGCCTCGAAACGAACGCCGTCGACGACCTTCAACTCGGGAGTTTTGACGACGAAGGCCTCTCGCAAGGTATCGATGCCTGATTGCCAGGTGTATTCGCCAGAGAACGCGACGCGGGCGTTGAGCTTTTTCTTGGCGGAGACTTGGCGATAGTTGAATTCCTTGAGGCTGGAGCCGCGGTCGAAAAGGTTGACTGTACCGATGT
>CAXSFX010000241.1:0-4287 GCA_964236655.1 uncultured Acidobacteriaceae bacterium
AAACATAAAAAGAATGAGAACAAACGCATATACCTAATTTGGTGACAGGTCCTAGACTGGCTCATCTTTTTGAGTAGAGGGGCAAACAGAAAACCCGCCGAAAGGCGGGTTTCTATTGGTAAACGATTTCAAGCTGGAACTAGACGCTAAAGGAAGAGCCGCACCCGCAGGTGCTCTTGACAGCGGGATTCTCGAATTTGAAGCCGGCAGCTTCCAGAGTTTCCACATAGTCCACGACACAACCGTTCAGGTACATCAGCGATGTGGCATCGACAAACACTTTCAAATCTTCAAACCGAATGACCTTGTCCATCATGCCGGCCTGGTTCTCAAACGACATGGAATACTGAAAACCCGAGCAGCCGCCGCCTACCACGCCAATACGCAAACCGGCTGGAAGGGGATCTTGGGTCGCCATAATCTCACGGACTTTGGCGGTCGCGGAGGGCGTCAGGATGACTGCGGTGGGGGTCTTGAATTCTGTTGTTTCCGGTGCAGCGATTGCAGTGGCCATCATCTTCTCCCAGGGCGGCATCGCGCCCATTGACTACTTCAGTGTAACGCAGCGTCTTCAGTTTTCCAGCGAATGTTGTTTGCCGATCTGATACATAGATGACCGGTGTGTCCCGCTAGACGCAGAAAACGCAAACAACTCCGCTTACGTTCCGCTTATATCCGAGCAGGATTGCGATGCGGTCATGCTCTGACTGCTTCGACCATGCTTTCTGCGAGAGCTTCTCTCAGAGGGTTACTCTCAAAGAGTTGAAAAGCGAAAACTGTACACATTTTCTTAAAAATACAACCTTCCTACTAGCTAACAGCTCTACTTCGCTTCAATTGGCCGGGTGCAAAGCTTCAGCCGTACCATGGCTTTCGATCGCAATATGAATGTCGCGGTCGCGCATCAGTAAGGTGCTTGCGTCCTTCATGCCCCACTTTACATATGGCACCGTAAATTGCGTATTCAAAACGACTTCGGTCCCGGTCCTCACTGCACTGACATCCACCGTAAGAGGATGATCCTTACCATGAATGGTGAAGATACCTTCAAGCTTCAGGTGCGCTTCCCCGTTCTTCGTCGGTAAGCTACCGGTCACCTTTTCGGGATGGAAGAAAATGGCGGGATACTTTGCGCTCTCCAGAGTCTCGCTCCCAATTTTTTTATCGAGCTTGGGATCATTGCTTTTCTCTGACTCGGCATCAATAAGGATTTCACCCTGTGCCACACCGGTCTTGCTGTCAAGCGCGAACAGGCCGCCCTTGAGCTGAAATGTGCCCTGAACGCGCTTAATACTGCCCGCACTGAAGGTAATCGTAGTGCGTAGCGGATCCAGGTGGATAGAGACCGTGCTCGCCGGGGCGGCATCCTGTGCCCAAAGCGCAGAGGAGCCGGCAGACAGCAGCATCGCGCAGAAGAAATGCCGTACTCTCGTCAAGTTCAAATTTTGTCTCACGTCGTTTCGCGTCCAGGCCGGGATGTTGTGACTCTCTGCGCGACGGTATCACGAACCGGGCAGTCACAGTACGAGCACTCGCTCCACGCCGGCGGCATGTTCGGCAGACTCGACTGTCTGTGCCATGAGCGTTGCGATAGTCATGGGACCCACTCCGCCCGGCACCGGCGTGTAGGCGTAGGCACGCTCCAGCAGGTTCGGTGAAAGCTCCACATCCCCCGCGGCAGGTTTGCCGTCGATGGCGGCATGGTAGCCCGCGTCTACCACGACTACGCCATCCGACAGCCACTCTGCACGCACGTACTCCCGCTGACCAAGCGCCGCTACCACAATGTCGGCCTGGCGCAAGTGCAGCTTGATGTCGCCGGTATGCCGGTGGCAGAGCGTAACCGTGCAATTTGCGTGGTCGAGCATGGTTGCCATGGGGCGACCCAGAATGGCGCTGCGCCCAATCACCACGGCTCGCTTGCCGTGCAGGGGAATACCGTAGTGCCCCAGCAGTCGCATGATCCCTGCCGGTGTCGCCGAGCCGAAGGCAGGCTCTTTCATGGACATGCGGCCAAATCCGAGGGTAGTGACACCATCTACATCCTTGTCCGGCGCAATGCGATCGAAGCACTCCCGCTCATTGATGTGCTCAGACACCGGATGCTGGAGCAGGATGCCGCGCACCCGCGGATCGAGATTCAATGCATCGATCACCATCAGCAGTTCACTCGTGCCGGTTTGGGCGGGCAGTGCAATCGGTAGCGACTCCATGCCGACACGGCGGCAGGCATTGCCTTTCATGCGAACATACGTGGCCGAAGCAGGATTGTCGCCGACCAGGATGGTTGCCAGGACCGGCGGCAAGCTCACCGCTCCTTGCTGCAGCCGGGCTACACGCTGTTTCAACTCCACTTCAAGCTCGCTTGCGAGCGCCTTGCCGTCCAGAACTATCGCTGCCATGCCACCAGTGTATGCAAGCTTTCAGCTTTTTCTGACATTGGCGCTCCCTCCGTGGCGGATGTCCGCACCGTCGATCCAGAAAATCACATCACTGGCGATGTTGGCTGCGTGGTCGGCAATGCGCTCCAGGTTGCGCGAGATGATGATGGTTTGCAATAGCTGCTCGGCTACGGCAGATTCCTCGGCAATAAGTGCCACCAGCCGTTCGTGCGTGATGCGGTTCAGCCGGTCAATCTCGTCATCCATGGCGATGACCGACTCGGCCAGCCGTGCGTCACCCTCAAGCAGCGCCTGCAGCGCGCCGCGAATCATGGCCCGCGCCAGCTCCCGCATGCCTGCAATGTCAGCGGGGATAGCAATGGCAGGCATCAGCGTGAGCTGCAGGGTGCGCTGGGCGATGCTCATGCATTGGTCGCCGATACGCTCCAGGTTGCCGTTGATCTTGATAACCGCGAGGATGAAACGCAGATCCACCGCCATGGGCTGCTCCTGCGCCAGCAGCTCATAGCTCATTTCATCCACCTCGCGGTGGGCGGTATTGATGGCGGTCTCGTTTTCGCGCACGTACTGGCACAGTGCCTCATCGCGGCTGAGAAACGCGTCAACCGAAGACTCCAGCGCCTGCTGCGATAGTGCGACCATGGCCAGGAGCTTGTCTTTGAGCTGCGCCAGCTGCTGGTGAAAGTGGATACGCGGCATGGGCACTCCTTGTGCGCCTGAGATGCGAACTGCCTCATTGTGCCTGAAAACATGACGTGATTTCGTCAAGACGTCACCAACATGCATTTACTGCATGACTTCGCCCCGCGATTCGCGTCCCAGGGAAGCCATCAAGGCAAGATAAAGGGCGGCAGCAAACACGGTGGCAGCTAGAACGGGGCCAAGCGACCCCACTGAGACAGCGGCTTTGGCTTGCAGCACGTTGATGCGCGAGGCTAGGAGGTTGCCGAGCTGGTACACCAGGCCGGGAAATATGGCGCGCACCGGCCCCGGGGAAAGCTCATTCAGGTATGCCGGGACGACTCCCCATGCCCCCTGCACTGTAAACAGGACCAGAAACGATCCAAGCGTGAGCAGTGGAAGCGAGTGGGCCAGGGCATAGAGCGGAATGGAGGGCAGGGTAAGCAGCGCAGCGGTCACAATGGCACGTTTACGCCCCCAACGCTCAGAAAGTGCGCCGAAAGTGATGCCGCCGAAAATTGCGCCGATATTGAATATGACACCGATAAAGCTGACAACGTGAGGGCCGGCACCGTGGTCCCTGATAAGAAATGTGGGGTATAGATCGGTTGAGCCATGCGAAAGCGCATTGAAGCCGGTCATGAGCAGGATGAGGAACAGGAAAACACCCCCATACCGGCGCAGGCCATTGAAGGTTTGCAAAGAGGCATTGAACCTTGTTGTGACTGAAGCGAGAAGCCGTGACATATCCGTGTAGCGGTATATGCCGCTGAAGGTACCGGGATCAGGTTTCACTCCATCGCTATAGCTCTCTTCATGCACGATGCCGGGGTGACGAGTGCGGCTCGCACTCCAGACGGGCGACTCTTCAACATAGCGGGCGATATACGCGATGAGCAGGGCCGGGAGGATGGCACCGATGATAAAGAGGCTGCGCCAGCCGGCAATATGGCCGGCTACGCGCACATGCGAAAGCGGGCCGGCCAGCAACCCGAACGCCAGCGAGGCGAGCAGTGAACCGGCGGAGTAGCCCTGCTGCAGAATGCCGGAGTAGAACCCGCGGCGCGTAGTGGGCAGAGTTTCAAAGGCAAGAGCGGCACCGACGCCCCACTCGCCGCCCATGGCGATACCGAACAGGGCACGTAACAGCAGAAAGAGGGGCAGGTTCGGCGCGAATGCCGACAGCAGGCCTAGGGTGGCAAAC
>CAXSFX010000242.1:0-4230 GCA_964236655.1 uncultured Acidobacteriaceae bacterium
ACCACCGTGCGCTCCACCACCAGTCGCGGCTCGGCGGAGGTGAGCCTGTTTTTCGGCTGGAACACGAACATGGACCAGACCTTGCTGCTGGTCAACGCCGAACTGGGTAAAGTACGGCAAACGCTGCCGCCTACCGCGGTGATCACTACCAACCGGCTTACCTTTGCCACGTTCCCCATCCTCGGCTACAGCCTGTCGGCATCGAACGCCATACCGCAGACCGCACTGTGGGAGCTGGCTACCTACCAGTTGAAGCCGAGGCTGAACCGTGTGGACGGGGTGCGCACGGTCACCGTCCAGGGCGGCGAGGTGCCGGAGTTCCACCTGGTGCCGAACCTGGCGCGCATGCAGGCGGCCGGGGTCACCATTCTTGAGCTGGTCGCAGCTGTCGATGCTTCAAACCTGGTGGACTCACCCGGCTTGTATGAGGCCAACCACGAGCTCATCCTGGGCCTGGTGGGCGCGCAGGCGCATGATGCGGATGCGCTGGGGCAGCTGGTGGTGAAGGACACAGCGAGTGGCACCCCGGTGCGCATCAGCGACATTGCCCGGGTGGAGCATGGCAAGCTGCCTGTGTACACGGTTGTGACCGCCAATGGCAGTCCGTCGGTGCTGCTCAACATTGCCCGCCAGCCTGAAAGCAACACGGTTGCCGTGGCCGATGGAGTCGAGAAGGAAATTGCCCAGCTGCGGAAAACCTTGCCCACCGGTGTGACGCTCACGCCGTTCTACGACCAGTCGCAGCTGGTGCGCGAAAGTATTTCGAGCGTGCGCGACGCAATCCTGATCGGGCTGGGACTGGCTTGCATCATCCTGTTTCTGTTCCTGCGCGATACGGCTGCGTCGATCGTTGCAGGGCTGGTTATACCTGTAACCATGGCGATTACAGTTCTATTCCTTACCATCATCGGGCAGAGCTTCAACCTGATGACGCTGGGCGGCTTGGCCGCTGCCATCGGGCTTGTCATCGACGACGCGATTGTGGTCATTGAAAACATCGTGATGCACCGCGACCGCGGTGAGGACCCGGTGCGCGCGGTGCGCCTGGCGCTGCGTGAGATTACCAAGCCGCTTATCGGGTCCACGATTACCCCGGTGGTTGTGTTTTTGCCGCTGATTGCTGTCTCCGGCGTGACCGGCAGCTTTATGCGAGCACTGGCCATCACCATGACAGTAGCGCTGCTGTGCTCGCTTACGTTGGCGCTGTCGTTTACGCCCGCCCTGTCGCTGGTATTTCTGCGGAATCGCAAGCAGGGCGGCCAACATGAGCATGTGGGCAAGCTGCTGGGCGGGGTGCTGCGCGGGCATGGGCGCGCCCTGGCGTGGGCGCTGCGTCGGCCCCTGCTTTTGGGATCAGCTTGCCTGGCGCTGGTGATTTGTACCTATTTCGGGTACGGATTGCTGGGTACTGACCTGTTGCCCGAGATGGATGAAGGCGGTTTTATCCTGGACTACATTATGCCGGCAGGCTCCGCGCTTGGGGAGACAAACCGTGTGCTAGGACACGTGGAGCGCATTCTGAAGAGCATGCCCGAGGTGGACAGCACCTCGCGCCGTACCGGCTTGCAACTAAGCCTGACTGCCGTGACTGAAGCCAATACCGGCGACTTTACAGTGCGGCTCAGGAGCAAGCGCTCGCGCGGTATCGACGAGGTGATGGCAGAAGTCCGGGAGCAGATCCACAAGACCGAACCTGAGCTCGATGTCGAGTTCACGCAGGTGCTGCAGGACATGATCGGTGACCTGTCAAACGCGCCGCAGCCGATCCAGATCAAGCTGTTTTCAACCGACGCCGCGCTGCTGACAAACACTGCGCCGCGCGTCGCAGATGCTATTAGTAAAGTTTCCGGCGTCGTAGATATACAAAACGGGATCGACAATACGGTTTCCGGGCCGGCCACAAATTTTCAGATCGACCCGTTTGTCGCGGGGCGGCTTGGGTTTACACCTACCGAGGTGGCTGAAGACGCCACCACCATACTGGACGGTGTGGCCGCGGCGACGCCGGTGATTGCGAACGGACGGCCCTACACAGTGCGCGTGCGCCTTGGGCCGGAGAGCCGCAGCTCGCTCGATGCAATGGAGAACACTGTATTCAATAGCGGTACAGGCAAACTGGCTACCCTGGGCTCGCTTGCTGCGGTCACGCAGCTGCCGCCGCAAAATGAGATTTTGCGCGAAAATCTACAGCAGCTCGTTACCGTGACCGGGCGGCTTGAGGGCTCTGACCTGGGCAGCGCCATCACCAAGGTGCAGCGCACGGTTGACGCGCTGCACCTGCCGGCGAATGTACGCGTGGAGTACGGCGGCACGTACCAGGAGCAGCAAAAATCGTTCGCCGACTTGTCGCGGGTGCTGCTGCTTTCGCTTGCGCTGGTGTTCGGCGTGCTGTTGGCGGAGTTCCGCTCGTTCTCCGCGCCGGTGGCCGTGCTTACCTCCTCGGTGCTGTCGATTGCGGGCGTAGTCGCGGCGCTGCTGCTCACGCGCACTACATTTAATGTTTCAAGCTTCATGGGGCTCATCATGGTCATCGGCATCGTGGCCAAAAACGGCATCCTGCTGCTTGATGCCGATGAACGCTTTCGCGCAGCCGGCATGGATGCGCGCGAGGCCATGGTTGAAGCTGCGCGGCGCAGGCTGCGGCCCATCCTGATGACTGCGACGGCTGCCATCTGCGGCATGCTGCCGCTGGCATTTGCACTGGGCGCGGGCTCTGCCATGCTGCAGCCGCTGGCGATCGCCGTGATCGGCGGCCTGCTAATTTCGCTTGTGCTTAGTTTGCTGGTGACGCCGGTGGTGTACTTTCTGCTGACACGCAACCGCCACGCGGCAGCTTAACCGCACATGCTGTAAGCAGCAAAAACCCCGCGCAAACGCGGGCTTTTGTGATAGCGGCAGATACAAACTACTTGCCGACTTCAATTACCTCAAAGGTGCCGGGTAGTGCCTGGGGCCGCCCGCGCGGGTTGGACGCGCTCGGCTCCGGCTTGGGACCGAACCTGGCTGTTATGGTGTAGGCGCGGCCTGTTTTCTCGTCGAATGCCATGGTGCGTGCGCCGGGCGCGGTTTGTACCGTCTGCAACACTGTCGGGGTCGCTCCGTGTACATCCACAAAGGTCATATCGCCGGACTGACCATTCGATGAGATAGCCAAACCATTCTTCACGTCGTAACGATCCGCATCAGGCCCATCACCAATCGGTGCCGTCGCCAGCACTTTGCCTGTGTCAGCGCTGGTAATGGTCATGACTTTGCCGTCGCAGACCGAGAACAGCCGACGGCCCTTCTGGTCCATTGCGAGGCCGGAGGGGGAGTCGCAGCCGGCGAGCGGGTAAGTCGCAGTCAGTGTGTTGCTATGCGCGTCAAGTTTCACGATTTCGTTTTTGTCTTCAATGTTGGCGAATACCATGCCTTTGCCATCCGCCACCGGGAACTCCGGCTTGCCGGGCAGCGCAATGGTGGCCACTACTTTCTGCGTCGCGGTGTCGAGCACGGTTGCGTTATTGCTGCGTCCGTTAAAGGCCCAGACCGTCCTGGTTACCGGCTCATACGCGATGCCGTCGGGGTTGGTGCCGGCCGGTATTGTCCCTACCGTAGCCAGGGTTTTGCGGTCGAAAATTACAATGGCATTGCCCTTGCCGTCGCTGATGTAGCCGTACTTGCCCTTGTCATCGAGCGCAACGCCGTGGGTACTTTGCAAGCCCGTAATATCACCGACCTTCTTGCCCGTTTCACTGTCGAGTACGTTCACGGTCGAGTTATGCGTCAGATAGAGCCGGTGTGCCGCGGCATCCACTTCCAGGTAGTCCCAGCCGCCTTCACCGCCTACCGGAAAATGGTTCATCACGTGATATGGGCCGCTCTGCGCACAGGCACCAAGCGCGATACTGAGCGCGATACCCGTAAGTGGGCGCGAAAGATTACGGAAGAACATGCGATAGCTCCTAGATCGGGACTGGGTAAAGGCTGGACGGCGAGCCGCCTGCGCTCACAAGTATGGCAGAGGCAGGTTAAGCCTGCCTGAAGAAAACTGTGCCTGGATTCAATGCGTGTTGAAAAGATGCGCTGCTCGGAGTTCAAAGGTAAAAGCAGATCCTTCAACTCCGCTGCGCTACGCTCAGGATGACCCGGTTATGGAAATTGAAGGCATGAATTGTAAATTGAAGGCGTGAATTGTTGTTATTTCTTAGAACTGAACCCGGAATGACATTTGTACAATCCGTGCACTGC
>CAXSFX010000243.1:0-4119 GCA_964236655.1 uncultured Acidobacteriaceae bacterium
CGCGGCGCGGGCGTAGTTCAGAGGTAGAACGTCAGCTTCCCAAGCTGAATGTCGCCGGTTCGATCCCGGTCTCCCGCTCCAGTTTTTATTTGCCGGCATAGTTCATATTCGGCAAGTGGTTTTACTTCAATAAATAGAAATGGCCGGTTCGCTTTCGCAAACCGGCCATTTTTCATGTGCTGTGAAGATTCAGGCGCTATAGAGAAGAATGCCTTCCGACGGCACTTCGCTTTCTGCACCTTCCTGAGAAACAGGTCGGTAGAATAACTGGTTATTCTCAAGGTAAACTTCAAGAAATGCCGGTCGCTCGCTGATATGACCGGAGATCAGGGCTTCGGATAGCGGGTCCTCCACGTAACGCTGAAGGGCGCGGCGCAGAGGACGAGCCCCGTAGCTGCGGTCTACCAGTGTCTTTTCAAGAATCCACTTCTTGGCATCATCCGTCACGGAGATCGTGATTGCCTTCTGCACAAGATTCGTGTTGAGCGACTGCACCAGCAGTTCGAGGATCTGAATCAAGTCCGTATCCGAGAGCGAGTGGAACAGGATGATTTCGTCCACACGGTTCAGGAACTCAGGGTTGAAAGTACGCTTGACCTCCTGCTTGACCAGCTCCTCGACCTTGTCCATGACCAAATCTTCACGCTCCGACTGGAAGCCGAGCCCCTGCTTGCGCTGGAGGTGTCGTGCTCCGATATTCGAGGTCATGATGAGGATCACGTTCTTGAAATCAACCGTGTTTCCAAGTCCGTCCGTCAAATGGCCATCTTCGAAAACCTGTAGCAGGATGTTGAATACATCCGGATGCGCCTTTTCGATTTCATCGAGCAGCACGACCGAGTATGGCGAACGCTTGACGCGCTCCGTCAACTGGCCACCCTCCTCGTAGCCCACATAGCCCGGAGGTGAACCGATCAGCTTTGAAACGGAGTGCTTCTCCATGAACTCCGACATATCAAAGCGGATCAGTGCCTTCTCACTTCCGAACAGGAATTGCGCCAGTGTCCTGGCCATCTCGGTCTTGCCCACACCGGTCGGCCCCAGGAACAGGAATGACCCGATGGGACGATTCGGCGACTTCAAGCCCGCACGCGAGCGGCGAATTGCTCGCGACAGGGCAGAAATCGCTTTCTCCTGCGAAATGACGCGCTTGTGCAGCTCGCCCTCAACGCGGAGCAGCTTCTGCGTCTCCTCTTCCTTGATCGAGTTGACAGGCACACCCGTCCAGCGGCTTACAACGTCCTCAATATCTTCACGAGTCACAATGCCGGCTGTCGAGTCATCAAGGTGGTACTTGTCGCGCAGGGCACGCAGGTTCTCGCGCTCTTTCCGCTCCTCGTCCGAGTAGAAGCGTGCCTTCTCAAACTCGTGGTTTGCGATGGCGTTTTCCATCCGGTGCACGATGAACTTGATCCGCTTCTGAACCTCGGTAATTTCCTCGGGTAGGGAAGTCTGGCGCAGCTTGACGCGCGCCCCGGCCTCATCGATCAAGTCGATGGCCTTGTCCGGCAGGAAGCGATCCGGGATGTACCGGTTCGAGTGCGAGACTGCGAACTCAATAGAATCATCGGTGTAGGAGACCGCATGGAACTTTTCGTAGCGGTCCTTGATGCCCATGATGATCTTGATTGCGTCTTCCTCGTTCGGCGGCGGTACTTTTACAGCCTGGAAGCGCCGCTCCAGCGAGCGGTCTTTCTCAATGGACTTGCGGAACTCAGCCGGAGTTGTCGCACCGATGCACTGGATTTCTCCGCGTGAAAGCGCCGGCTTTAGAATGTTCGCCGCGTCCAGCGAGCCCTCAGCCGAACCGGCCCCGACCAGCGTGTGCAACTCATCGATGAAGATGATGCAGTTCTGGTTCTCCATCAGCTCTTTCATGATGGTCTTCAATCGCTCTTCAAACTGGCCGCGATACTTGGTTCCCGCGACAATCAGCGACAGATCAAGCGCCAGTACCCGCTTGTCAGCAAGGAAGCTCGGAACTTCACCATCGGAAATGCGCTGGGCCAAGCCCTCAACAATCGCCGTCTTGCCCACGCCGGGCTCGCCGATCAATACCGGGTTGTTCTTTGTACGGCGGCACAGGATTTGAATGACACGCTCCAGCTCCGGATCGCGCCCTACCAGCGGGTCCAGCTGGTTGTCCATGGCTACCTGAGTCAGGTCGCGGGAGAACTCCGCCAGCAGACTCTGCTCACGATTTGTGCCGGTACTCCCGGCTTCGCGGCTGCGGTTTTGCGCGGCACTACCTTGCGGCGCTTTTTCCTGCGTAGCACGAGAAAGTTCTTCGCGGATTTGCAGCAGTTTCAGCCCGCGCTCATGCAGAATTTCCGCGGCAAAGCACTTTTCCTCGCGCAGTAGGCCCAGCAGCAGGTGCTCTGTGCCGATGTGCTTGTGAGACAGCCGCTCGGCTTCTTCAGCGGCGTAAGCCAGCACACGCTTGCACTCATTTGAGAGCGGCAGGTCGACAGAGGTCGAGACCTTTTCGCGGATGGTGGTGTGACCTTCAATCTGCTTGCGTATGGATTCAACGGAGGCATGCGAGCGGAGAAACTTGTTGGTCAGCGCCTTGTCTTCACGCAGCAGGCCGAGCAACAGGTGTTCCGTCTCAATGTAGGGAGAGCCGAACTGGCTGGCCTCGTAGCGGGCGAAAAAGATGACGCGACGCGCTTTCTCTGTATACCGTTCAAACATGATTTCCCTTCAAATTGCTCGCGTCAGCCGGGTGCCAGGGGCTTCCAGCTGCCGTATGCGGGTGGTAACCGAGCAACGTCCCGAACACGCTGCCGTTTCTTGTCTTGGTTTTATCTTATAAGGAGTGCGTACCACCTCTCTTTGGGCGGCTCCGGTACCTACTTGGATTCCACTACAGCCGTTCCGGTGCAGCTACACCCGTTGTAACTTCAGTTTGGCCAACATACACCAAACCCTCTTGAGTAAGCCGTACCATACGGTGGCAACGTTGCGCCAGCACCATGTTGTGAGTGACCAGTACCGTGGTAAGTCCCCCTTGCCGATGCAGCTGCTCCAGTAGTGCAAAAACCGAGTCTGCCGTTACAGTATCGAGATCCCCGGTAGGTTCGTCGGCCAGCAGCAGCTTTGGCTCTGTGATAAGCGCCCGCGCAAGCGACACCCGCTGTTGTTCACCACCTGAAAGCTCACCCGCCCTGTGATGTAACCGTTCCGCCAGGCCGACCTTTTCCAGCCAGCCGCCTGCCTGCGTTATCGCCTGCCTGCGTTTCATCCCGCGTGCCAACAGCGGCATGGCCACGTTTTCCACAGCGGAGAATTCCGGCAGCAGGTAGTGGAACTGCCATACAAAGCCTACCTCCCGGTTACGGAAGCGAGCGGCGGCGGCGGGGGTGAGTGTATTGAGAGCCGTCTCGCCGCACCAGATCTCACCCGACGCCGGATGATCCAATGCCCCAAGCAGGTGCAGCAGCGTGCTTTTGCCTACGCCGGACTGACCGATGATGGCCAGGATTTCTCCCTGCGGCACGGAAAATGTGAGCTGCCGGAACAGCTCCAGGGTACGACCGCCGGGCGCGGCATAGCTTTTGCTCAGGTTTTCAACGCGTAAAAGATCACTCATACCGCAGCGCCTCTGCCGGAAGGATTCTTGCCGCTGCGCTCGATGGATACAGCGTAGCGAGTAGTGCCACGCCAAGCGACATGGCGCAAACCAGCAACCCGTCTGTCACTTTGGGCGCGAACGGCAGCGTGTCAATGGAGTACACGTCAGCCGAAAGATGGATGAGGTGGTAATGGCCGCACAGGAACGTAACGCTGTAACCAAGCAGGAGGCCAAAAGCAGTGCCGATGCCGCTGATGAGCAGCCCTTGCAACAGAAAGATGCGCCGGATTTGCATCGGGGTCACGCCCATAGCCAGCAGCACGGCGATGTCGCGGGTCTTCTCCATGACCATCATGGTGAGCGCAACCAGGATATTGAGCGCGGCCACGCAAACAATGAGGCCGATAACAATAAAGGTGACCAGCTGCTCCAGCTTGAGCGCGCTGAACAGCTCATGGTTTTGCTCAATCCAGTTGGTTGTTGCGTAACCCGGACCGGCGGCCTGCTCAATCTCATGGCCGATGCTTACAGCACGGTTTAGGTCA
>CAXSFX010000244.1:0-4079 GCA_964236655.1 uncultured Acidobacteriaceae bacterium
ATGGATGGTGTTTTGCACCAGCACGATAGGCCGCTTGGCTGCGTGCAGGGCTGCCGGATCGAACACGCCGTCGCGCGAGGCGATCACGATGTCGAGCTCGCGTCCTTCGCCGGTGGTGCCGAATGGCTCGATGCGTACCTGGCCCGGAGCTGCTGCGGCTATGCGGCGCAGGTAGGCCATGGTGGCGTCGTAGTCGGGCGTAATGCGGTAGGCACTGGCCTCGGTAGGCGTGGCCCACTCGGATTTAGTTTGTGCGTGGGCGGCGATGGGGAGCAGCAGGGCGAGCGCGAGCGAGCGGGGGTGCATGGCGCGAGTGTATCGTGCCGTGTAGATCAGGATTGCAGTTCCTTGTTCGTTCTGCTTTGGTAAATCCCTTTGTCACGAAGTATCACACCTACAAGGAGGTAGTTGAGATACTTTAAGATTTTTGCGAGATCGGCCAAGCGATCGGCCAAAAAATTGATTTGCCTTTCTTAAATAATTCATATAAAAAGACTTGTCAGGTATGAAGATCGGCCAAAATCAATTCGAACCGGTAGCCAGGATTGAACCGTTTACTTTGCGTAACGCGCCGGACGAGATTGCCGCGTTGATGATGAGAATGAGTGCGGGAGCTGCACTGCTTGGCAATGCTCTTCATCCCAAGACAGCTGCTCATCTGGCTGGTGCCATACGCATCATGAACTCATATTTTTCGAACATGATCGAAGGTCACAATACTCGACCGCTTGAGATTGAAGCAGCATTGAGCGGCAATGTCAGCAAGGACACCGAACAAAGAAATCTTCAGGTTGAAGCTGCGGCTCATGTACGTGTGCAAGCGAACATTGATGATCTTTACCAAAAAGGAAATCTACCTAACCCAACATCTTCCGCATTCATTCAGTGGATACACAGAGAGTTTTTCAAGGATGCATCGGCGTCGTATCTGCATTTAGAGGGAGTGGCAATCGTGCCGGGAAAGTGGAGAGCAGAACTTCCCGAGATTGCAGTGGGTTTCCATCAGCCGCCATCTTTCCATCGTCTGCCGGAATTCATGGCTTACTTCGAGTCTCAATACGGCTCTGTACGAAATCTTGAAGCCGTGAGAGTGCTCGCCATCCCTGCTGCTCATCATCGGCTCAATTACATCCACCCATTTCGGGATGGCAATGGACGCGTGTCACGGCTGATGTCACATGCAATGATGCTGCAAGCAGGTCTCGGCGCACATGGTCTCTGGTCGATTTCGCGTGGTCTTGCACGCGGTTTGAGTGATCGTACACAGTACAAGGCCATGATGAATCACGCGGATATGCAACGGCAGAACGATACGGACGGACGAGGCAATCTTTCAACGCGCGCACTCCGTGAATTTACTGCCTGGTTTTTTCGCGTGTGCGTAGACCAGATCGAATTCACGAGCGGGCTATTCGAGTTCAAGTCGCTTTCTGATCGGCTTCGTTCTTTAGTCGATCAGAACGAAGAACTGCCGAAGGCATCGGCGCCTCTCCTGCAAACTGTTCTGCGAGAAGGCGAAGTTGAACGTGGTGATGTACCCAGAATCCTCATGATGCCTGAGAGAACTGCTCGACGGAGCGTTCAACAACTGGTCAACTGCGGCCTTCTCGCTTCAGAGACATCCAAGGGCAAACTGTACCTGCAGTTTCCGCAGAGCTATTTGGAAAAGCTTTTCCCCAAGCTTTACAGCTAGCCGACTTTCTGGAAGATTTTACAGGCCAGCAACACGCTTAAGTAATATCTTCAGTATCGAACACCGGCACCACCGTGCGCCGTACCTGCTCGCCGCGGCTTACCTCATTCACCAGATCGCGCACCACATCTTCAAGCTGCTTCTGCGACTCGATGACCGCGGTCATTGACTTGAGTTCAGAGGGGTCTTCGACACGCTCCAGCAGCACGATGGCGTGTGCCTGCGCGGTGTGGTCCAGGCCGAGACCTTCGGGGGTTTTTGCCTTGATGCTGACCACGTTCGGCATTACATCGAGCAGGATGGCCAGGCGCTCGCGCATTTCACCTGCGATGGGAGAAATCTTCGGCGCGGCCAGTACCAGCGTCGCGTCCACATTCACAATGCGATAGCCCGCGTGCTGGATTTCTTCTAAAGCCAGGTTCAGGAAGATGGAGGACTCGGCATCTTTCCAGCGTGGATCGCTCGGCGGGAAGAAGGTGCCGATGTCGCCCGCGGCAACCGCGCCCAGCAGGGCATCGGTGAGCGCGTGCAGCAATACGTCGCCGTCAGAGTGGCCGGCAAGGCCTTCCGGGTGGTTCAGCGACAGGCCGCCGATGCGCAGCGGTACCCCGGCCTTGAAAGAGTGCGAATCATAACCCTGCCCTACCCGCATCGTCATCGTGCGTTCTCCTTCATATTGCGTTGCCGCAGGTACCACTCGGCAAGCGGCAGGTCTGCTGCCTGCGTGATTTTCAGGTTGCTCGCCGAACCGGGCACCACCACTACGGCGATCCCGGCTCGCTCCAGCAGGCTTGCCTCGTCTGTACCCGCGAACTCATCCGCCGCAGCCTCGGCCACGGCACGCCGTAACAGGGCGGCGCGCGCGCCCTGGGGCGTCTGCGCCTGCACGATGTTCTCACGCGGAATCGTTGCCGTAATCACGGCACCGCGAGCCGTACGCTCTACCTGCTTGATGGTGTCCGTGGCAGGCAGCGCCAGGATGGCCGCGCCATGCTGGCTGATCGCGTCGATGACGCGCGCCAGGGCTGCCGGTTCTACCAGCGGCCGTACCGCATCGTGTACCAGGATAATGTCGTCGTCGTCACAGGCAATCGCAGCCAGGGCCTTGGCAACGCTGGCTTGCCGGGTGTCGCCGCCCTCCACTACATGGACGGCCATACCCGAAGGCAGTTCCGCCGCATGGGCGGCCAGCAACTGCTGCATGCGCGCCTTCTCTCCACCCCGCACTGCTACCCATACTCCGCCGAGCGCGGGCAACGCCGAAAGTGCGAGCAGTGAGTGAATGAGAATCGGTTTGCCATCGAGCAGCAGAAATTGCTTCGGTGCGGCACCGGTACCGGCCTGCATCCGTGTGCCCAGGCCCGCCGCGGGAAGGATTGCGTAAATACCAGTCATCAGACGCTCAAGTATAGAGCAGATGCGGTTGCCCGCAAGGATTGCTCTCGCGGAGCACTCTTCAGGCTAGACAAAGGGTGCCGGAGCAGTGGCATTGAAGCCAAAACCGTACTCGTTCATGATCCCGCGCCAGCTCGCGGTCCGCATCGCCTGCAGCTGCGTACTTCTGCTCGCCTGATTGCCGGAGACTTGTCGTAACAAGCAACTGAACGGGCAGCGGAACAGGCAGCTAAACAGGCAACTGAACGGGCCGCCGCGGAACGCGGACCCTGCCGGTACGGCCTTGCCTTGTTCCGAGCAGAGTGGGAACGCTTTCACCTTCTCCCCCAAATGGGTGATGCCGGGATGAAGCACGTTCGGAATGGGTTTCGTGAGGGAACCAAGTCTGCATGACAAAAGTAACTTAGAATTTCCATTGACGGAAAGGGTACCTTCATAGCTTTTTTATGGGAATATTCTTGCTCAAATATCGTGACACCATGCGCCGAATAAGGGTATAGTTCTCTCAGAATCCAAGGCGGCGTCCGGAACTCTTCTTTATGCATTCCCTTCAAGCTTGATTCCTGAGATACATTTCAGGGTCTATCCCCCTACCCTCACTGGCTCCTCCACATACCGTCCGCCCTGGCAGGGCCCGTTTGAAGACGGGCCCTTTCTTCTGCGCCCTAACACATAAGGGGCAGAGCGTGGACCGGTGAATTTGCAGATCGGCAATCCAGCCTCAAGCCTCGCGTACAGCAATGCCGAGTGCCCGCATTTTGCGGTACAGGTGGCTGCGCTCCAGGCCCAGCGACTCCGCAGCACGGCTCATGTTGCCGTGGCACTCGTCAATTTTCTTCAAAATGAAGTCACGTTCATAGGCTTCACGCGCCTGCTGCAGCGAGGCAAACTCTTCGCTGCCGTTTGCCGGGCGCGCCGGGGTACGCAGCATCAGTGCAGGCAGGTGTTTGCGTTCAATGCGAAGCACACGCGGGTTCAGGATCAGTGTTCG
>CAXSFX010000245.1:0-3998 GCA_964236655.1 uncultured Acidobacteriaceae bacterium
TGCCGGTTGGCGCTTGTGTAGGGCAGCATACGGCTCGCTACCTCCGCGTACACGGCAGGCAGCGACCGCTCGCCCCTCGGCGCGGGTGCCTCGTCAAGCGCCGCCTGCACATGCGCCGGCATGGGTTGCCATGCAGATTGGGTCCGCAGGGTCCGCAGCCCGCGCAGCGTGTCATCCAGGATGCGGTGCGCCTGCCCGGTTAATTCGTCCCACTCCCGGTCCGAGGCGGGGTCCAGCGTGAGCTCGGCCGTACCGGAGAACGGTTCCGCACCGTCCGGTTCCGCACCGGTCGGCTCCGCACGGGCCGGCACATCATCCTGAAGACTTGAAAAAGCCATAGCAGAACAATGCTAGTTGATGCGCTCGTGCTGGTAGCCTGCCGCGCCCAGGGCCGCGCGAATCTCGTCAATGTGCCCGGTCCCGCGCGTCTCCAGCGTCACATCGATCACCGTGTTGCCCAGGTTCACACCGTAGTAGGCGCGGTCATGCGAGGTCTGCACGATGTTCGCCCGCGCGTCCGCCAAAATCTTCGTCATACCGTGCAGCGCGCCGGGCCGGTCCGTCAGGTGGATGCGCAGCCGCGTGCGCCGACCGTCCTTGACCAGGCCTCGTTCAATCATCATCGCCAGCAGGCTCACATCGATGTTGCCGCCGCACACCAGCACCGCTGTCCTCTGCGGTGCGCTCGCCCCGCTTGGCGGCTGCGCCATGCTTGGCGGCTGCGCCCCGCTTAGCGGCTGCGCCCCGCTCAATGACGTTTTGTGTTGCAGCAGCGCGGCCAGCGCAACCGCCCCCGCACCCTCGGCCAACGTCTTTTCACTTTCAAGCAGCACCAGGATCGCCTGCGCGATCTCCTCTTCATCGACAGTCACAATCTCGTCAACATATCGCTCCACCAGCGGGTAGGTCAGCGCCCCGGCACGTCGCACCGCGATGCCGTCGGCAATCGTCGCCTGCGGAGAAAGCGTCACCGGGCCGCCGTTTTCACGCGCACGCAGCATGGAGGGCAGCCGCTCCGTCTGCACCCCGATCACGCGCACCTGCGGGCGCAGCTCCTTGATAGCGCAGGCGATACCGCCGATCAGCCCACCGCCGCCGATCGGCACCACCACTGCGTCCAGGTCAGGCACCTGCTCCAGCAACTCCAGCCCTATCGACCCTTGCCCCGCGATCACCGCCGGGTTGTCAAACGGGTGCAGAAACACCATGCCGCTCGCCTCAGCCTGCCGTAGAGCCTCGGCATATGCCTCGTCGTAGTTGGCCCCGTGCAGCACCACTTCGGCCCCATAGCCGGAGGTAGCGGAGACCTTCACCAGCGGCGTCATCTCCGGCATCACAATCCGCACGCGGATGCCGTGCGCCGCCGCATGGTATGCCACCGCCTGCGCATGGTTGCCGGCGCTCGCGGCAATTACGCCGCGCATCTTTTCCTGCGCACTTAGCAGCAGAATCCGGTTCAGCGCACCGCGCTCCTTGAAGGCACCGGTGCGCTGCAGGTTATCGAGTTTGAGAAAGATGTGCTGCCCGGTCAGCTGAGACAGCCGCGCCGAGTGTGTTGCCGGGGTGCAGTAAATACTGTCGCGGATGCGCTCGCGGGCAGCCTGCACATCTGCAAGCGTAATGGCGAGTGCAGCGCGCGGCTGGAGCGTGGCTTCAGGCATGGTGCTAGTGTCGCGCAGTGCTTTCAAAAGCGAAAGCGGTTCCGCCGGGAGACAAACTGCTACTCGTCATTGTCTTCATCAAGTTCCGCGAATAAAGCAGGAAGATCAATATAGATCGGCGAATCCACTGCTTGAAATCGTTCCGTGGGTACCCAGGGCTCATAATTGCAAGTCCATCCGAGACGCTTTGTAGGATGGATCAACCAGATGTTCGGGATACCCATGGCTTGATAGTCGGCAATCGTGTCTTCCAGGTCACCGAAGCTATCACTTGGGGAAACGACCTCGATGACAATCAAGGGCGGCTCTATTAGCGTCTCCGACCACTTGCGCCTCGGCCCCACAACCACATCCGGCAGGCGCACACGATTTGGGGCTACTCGCGTGCGCACTCCAAATGCCGCCTTGATGCCCCATGCTTCTCCACCATGCATAACTCGAACGCCCAGTAGCGCCTGTAGCAAGCCGTGTGTGGAGAAAGCTGCAGCTCGCTTCTTGAGCACTCCATCCACAAACTCTACATCTGGGTCATAGCCGGTTCGCAGATATTCATCGATAGAAAGCAGCGTAGCTGCAGCCATGCAAGTCTCCTAATCCGCAATTGCCTGTACAACCGCATGCGGCTCACCCGGTGCAATCCGGTACCCGCGCCACCCGTAATAAATGATGAAAAGGTAGCAAAGAAACGGCAGCAGCAGTGAGTGATGGATTCCGAAGTGATCCGCCAATGATCCCATGAGCACCGGAATCAAAGCGCCGCCGACAATGGCCTGAATCAGCAGCCCCGATCCGCGCCCGGTAAGCGGGCCAAGCTCCGCCACGCCGAGGGTGAATATAGTCGGGAACATAATGGAGTTGAACAAGCCGACACCGAGGATAGTAAACATTGCGAAGTGGCCTGAGCCGAGCAGTGAACACAACACCAGCGCGCCCGCGCCGACGCCTGCCCACATCAGCAGCTTGTTCGATTCCATGCGCTGCATGAGAGCCGAACCGGCAAACCGTCCAATCATCATGCTGCCCCAGAACAGCGAAACCAGCTTCGATCCTTGCTGGAGAGACAAATTCCCGATCTTGGGATCAGCCAGGTAGCGCACCAGAAAGCTGCCGATGCTCACCTCTGCCCCGACATAAATAAAAATGGCAATCGCACCCAGATATAGGTGCGGATGGTTCCAAAGACTGTCTTGCTTGATCTGCAAATTGGCCGGACGGAAATCGCGCGTCACTTCAATCCGAGGAAAGCGGTACAGCGCAATGGCCAGGGCAAGCAGAATTACAGCCCCGGCAATGACGATAAACGGCAGCTTGATGCTGGCAGCCTGATGGATGCGGCTTGCCGTAAGTGCTGCTCCTTGCAGGGGGGCTCCGGTCGTGGCAGCCGCAGTCACACCGAGAATGAGAATGCCGCCGATGTACGGCGCAACCGTATCGCCGAGAGTATTGAAGGCCTGCGTCAGGTTCAACCGGCTCGATGCTGTCTCCGGCGGCCCCAGGATGGTGACGTACGGGTTTGCCGCAACCTGCAGAATGGTGACGCCTGCAGCCAGCACAACCTCGGCTCCAAGGAAAAGCGCATAAATAGCGGAGGTCGCAGCCGGTACAAATAGCAGTGCGCCGACACCCATCGTAAGCAGGCCGATCACCATGGTGCGTTGGTAGCCGACCCGCTCGATCAGCCAGCCTGCAGGCTGGGCGAAGAAGAAGTACGAACCGAAAAACGCCAGCTGGATCAATGCTGCCTGCACGTAGCTCAGGCCGAAAATGGTCTGGAGATGCGGAATGACCGAGTCATTGATAACTGTGCAGAAGCCCCAGACAAAAAATAATGTCGTCACCATCGCCATGGCGCTGTAGTTGGTAGTACCGGGAGCGCTGGTGCTGATAGATCGGGTGTCGCCTACACTTGTAATTGCCATTCGCTTCGAGTGCCTCCGCCTGGATGTGGAGCTACGACCGGATCACAATCCTGCGTAGAAACCGTCATGATGCTACATGATTTGGCATACTGTGGACGACGCCTGTCTCATAGAGAAACAGTATCGAAGGGCTATACACCGGTTTATTCGCAAATCGTAAACCATGGAACTTTGAAACTTTCTCCCCGCAGTGTCGTCCGACAACCATCTCACGCCGCGCAGCGCACCTCAAGGCAACGTCACCGATACCAGGAGTAGCCACCCCGATGCCACGACTCCCGCTCCGCTCTTCCCTGCTCTGGCTTGCCCTCGCCGCGCCTGCCCTTCCCTTTCTGGCCCAAACCGGCCCTGCTCCATCTGCAGCAGCAAGCCCGCGTATTCTGGGTACGGTCACCGCACTCGCGGGTAACGCAATCAC
>CAXSFX010000246.1:0-3639 GCA_964236655.1 uncultured Acidobacteriaceae bacterium
GAAACGGCGAGTGCCCGCGACACGGAGATTGCCCGGGTTCATACAGCAGAGCTTGCCGACCGCGCCATCTGCCACCGCACTGTTCCACTTGACGACATAACGTACACCTTTATTTCAACGCGCCTGATGCAGGACCGTTTTGCGCTTGCATTTGAGCTTTTCATCAACGTGGGGCACCAGTATGTGGATGCGCTTACGGCTGCCAAGACGCCGTTGCCGGAGCGCCTGACCGCGCTGCTGTGGACGCAGGCGCTGGCGGAGGTACGGGGTGAGACTTCGCAGGACAGTTATGATGCCCGTAAGCGTGCTTTTGAGCTTAGTTCTGAATCGGGACGCCATGCTGCAACCCCCTCCGCCATGTTAAAAAGTGATGATGTCCTATCCCCTTTTGAAGAGCAGCGCAGTCGCTTTTTCGAGGCCGCTTTTGCCGACATCCTGGCTATTTACATGCTTTCGCTTGCCATCGACCTGGACTATGCCGATCTGCGCGAGCGCGAGTACCCGCTGCTTGCCGTGGCTTCGCTTGCAGATCGCCTGCGCTTGATCGCGGACTTGTACCCGCCGCCGCCCGGCTATGAGTTTTCTCTTCGTTACCGGCGCAGGCATTAGAACTCTGTGACATACCAGGAAAGGCAGGCAATGAACCCAGTACGCATGGACAAGTGGCTTTGGGCGGCGCGCTTCTTCAAGACGCGCGCTTTTGCAGTCAAGGCTTGCGACCTGGGCCGCATCGAGTGCAATGGGCAGCCCAGCAAACCCTCGCGTGATGTGCGCGTCGGTGATTTGCTGCGCATCCGCAATGAAGCAGGGGAGTTTCAGGTTGAGGTGTTGGTAGTCAGCGATATGCGCGGACCGGCTTCTGTGGCGCAAACCCTATACCGGGAGACGGAAGTTAGTGTTGCAGCCAGAGCGAAAGCCGTAGCAGAGCGCAAGGAGATGCTGGAGATGGGCGCGATGACGGAGAGCCGACCGTCAAAACGTGAGCGGCAGCAGCTTGGAAGGCTGCGCGGACACCCCTAAGCTGCCATCAGAGCTGCCATCCGGAGCCCCCATCCAGGGTGTCAGTAGCGTTTGTTGTCCTTGAAGAAGCGCCTCATCACCTTGCGCACCATGACTGACGGCAGCAAGGCGAACACCAGGGCCACAAGGAACAGCAACACGCCAAATGTTTGTCCAGCCAGTGCCCACACATGCATCTTCAGCAGCTCTCCTGCGCCGGTTTAGCCAACCGGTCACTTCTTCAGCTTATGCGCTTTGGCATGGTTGTATGCAGCAAAGCCGCCTCCCACGGTCAATCAAGTACGGAACGCCGGGTACAATCCAGCCATGATCGCCCACCTTCGCGGCACACTTTTGAGCTCTACCCCCGGCACCTGCACGCTGGAGTGTGCCGGTGTCGGCTACGAGGTAGCGATTTCGATTCCGTCCTACTCCGCGCTGCCTGCACCCGGTGCCGAGGCGAGGCTGCACATCTACACGCAGGTACGCGAAGATACGCTGGCGCTGTACGGCTTTCTTGAGCTTCGAGAAAAGCGGCTTTTTGAACGGCTTATCACCGTGTCCGGCGTCGGCCCGCGGCTGGCGCTTACTATCCTAAGCGGCCTCTCCGCTACTGAAACTATTACGGCCATTCGCGCGCAGGACCATGCCATGCTCACGCGGATTCCAGGAGTGGGCAAGCGGCTTGCCGAACGGCTTGCCGTGGAGCTGAAAGAGAAGCTTGATGACCTGGCCTTGTCTTCCGCGCCGGCGAGCAGCCCGGTAGTAGAAACTGCGGCAGCGAGTGATGTTCTCTCCGCCCTGGTGAATCTTGGTTATAACCGTGCCGCCGCACAAAAAGCGATTGACACGGCGCTGACACGCAACGCGGATACCGGGGAGCAATTCGATGCCTTGTTTCGCGCTACCCTGCTGTTGATCCGCTAACGTTTGCCGTTCACAAACCGCAGAGATACCTATGCGGCAGACCAAGTCTGAAGAGCTTAAGTGTTTCGTATAGGATCAGCCTGGTAGGAGTTATTCCTCTGCCGCTGCATCTATCGATGCAACTACCACTATGAATCTGACTTGCATGCAAATGCACGACCATGGCAGGAACCGTATTCGAGCTACCCTGCCATGGGCAATCTTTATGTCGGCAGCACTAGCCGTGCCTCTGCATGCCCAGCAGGCATTGTCTCTCCATGACGCGGTTCGGGTGGGCCTGGCGCAGGCACCGGAGGCGCGGACGAGCGCGGATCGCGTGGAGGTGCAGCGTTCACAGATTGCCCAGGCAAAGCTGCGCCCCAACCCACGGTTGTTTCTTTCGTCAGAGGACCTGCGGCCCGGAAGCAATAATTTTTCCTTTGTCAACAACACGGAAGATTTCGGCTATCTTGGCGAGAACTTCGAGATTGATGGCAAGCGCGGCAAGCGCCTCGACTACGCGCAGAGCGGGTTGCGGCGCAGCGAAGCACAGCATTCCTTTGAGCTGGGCCAGCTGAGCGGGGGCATTGCGAATGCGTACTGGATGGTGGCGGCTACGCGCGAGGCTGCAGGGGAGTGGCAGCACCAGCTTGGGGACTTTAGCCGCATCGTGCAGTATGAAACTGATCGCGTGCAGTCCGGTGCCGATGCCGGTGTGGACCTGTTGCGGGTTGAGATTGAACGGGATCGCGTAGCCCTTTCAGCGGCCCAGGCCTCGCGCGACGCCCAGGCGGCATCGATTGAGCTTGCGCGCCGCACCGCTTCCCTCTCTGCACAAACCGCACAGCTTACAGATCTACTAGAGCAGGAGCGGCCTGTAACGGAAACTTCCGCACCTGCAGCGGTGGAGCAGCGGGCCGATGTTGTGGCGGCACGGGAGGCCCTAACCGAGGCACATGCCGGCCTGCGCCTGCAGCACGCTAACGGGGTGCCGGACCTGAACTTCCTGGGCGGCTACAAGCGCAATTCCGGCGCAAACACCGGATATGGCAGTTTGCAGTTCGATCTGCCTTTCTTCAACCGAAACCAGGGCGGCATTGCTATGGCCAGTGCCGACAGCCAGTTGGCTGAAGATCAGCTGGCGTATAACCGCCTGGTTGCTGCTTCAGAGATTGCTACCGCTGTCAGCACCTACCACCGAGAAGAGGCGCTGGTGCATTCCACGCTGCCCGGCATGGGCGAGCGCGCCACGCAGAACGCGGCCATCATCGGCGAGGCGTACCGCTCCGGCGGGGCCGACCTGCTGCGCTACCTTGATGCCGAGCGCGTACTGATTGAAACACGGCTGCTTGCCATCCAGACATGGGCTGAGTACCAGAGAGCTGTTGTGTCGCTCAAGCTTGCCTACGGAGAACCGCTATGAAACTCCCTGTTATTGCTCTTGTCGCGCTCCTTGCTGCCAGCTGCGGTTGCTCTCCGCCGCCTTCGGGTGGCATGCGCCCCTCGTCGGATGCAAAAGGCGGGGGCGACTCCAAGGCTGGTGGAGGTTCGGGCGGCGCAGATAAAGGAGGCAAAGGCGGTCAAGGCGGGCAGCAAAGCGATAAGGGCGGCTCAGGCTCCAACTCCGGCTCAGGCGGTGGCAGCTCAAGTTCCAGCGACAGCGGCAGCTCCCCGGCCAACGACACCACGGTTACTGTTTCACCGGATGAGCAGCGACTCGGCGGCATTCGCGTC
>CAXSFX010000247.1:0-3632 GCA_964236655.1 uncultured Acidobacteriaceae bacterium
ATGTCTCGTAATTGGTGCCGATGCGGTAGCGATGCGCGTCGGGGTAACTTACCAATCGCGCCTGGAGCATCTTGTCCGGCGAGAAGCCCATGCCCGGCACAACATTTACCGGGTTGAACGCAGCCTGCTCCACATCCTGATGGTAGTTTAGCGGGTTGCGATTCAGCTCAAGCTCGCCCACTTCAATCAGCGGAAACTCTCCATGCGGCCATACCTTGGTCAAATCGAACGGATTGAACTTTTGATAGTTATAGGCCTGGTCCTCACCCATGACTTGGATATAGGTGGTCCACTGCGGATAGTCACCCTTCTCAATGGCATGGAACAAATCGCGCTGGGCATAATCCGGGTCTGAGCCGGCCAGCTCTTCCGCACGCTTTGGATGAAGGTTCTTTACGCCCTGCTTTGGCTTGAAGTGCCACTTCACATATACCAACTCATCTTGCTCATTAATAAGGGAGAAGGTGTGGCTCGCGTATCCGTTCATGAACCGGTATCCATCAGGAATACCGCGATCTGAAAACAGGATTGTTACCTGGTGCAATGCTTCCGGAGACAGCGACCAGAAATCCCACATCATCGTGGCCGACTTCAGGTTTGTCTGGGGTTCGCGCTTCTGGGTATGAATGAAATCGCCGAACTTGAGAGGGTCACGAATAAAAAAGATCGGCGTGTTATTGCCGGTCATATCCCAATTGCCCTGCTCTGTGTAGAACTTCACCGAAAAACCACGCGGGTCACGCGCTGTGTCAGCTGAACCCTTCTCACCGCCTACGGTCGAGAAGCGCGCGAATGTTTCGCACGTGTTGCCGATCTTCGAGAAGAGTGCCGCCTTGGTGTACTTCGAGATGTCGCGCGTAACCTTGAACTTGCCGAATGCGCCCGAGCCCTTGGCATGGACAACACGCTCCGGGACGCGCTCGCGGTTGAACTGCGCCATCTTCTCAAACAAAAGATAATCTTCCATCAACAGGGGTCCACGCCTGCCTGCTGAAAGTGAGTTCTGGTTGTCACCGATCGGGCGGCCATTGTTCAAAGTAAGTACAGGGTTGGGCTTGGATGCGCCTGCATCCACCTGCCCTGCACCGTGATTTCCGTTTTCAGCTGCCATAAAGTTCTCCTTCTAGTTGCTCTTTGATAATGATTATCACATGGAAAATCTGTTTGTCACGTGGACAGTGAGACGCCCGGTAAGCTAAAAAGTCGCCGAATTTTAAGCCGACTGACTGCTCATCCAGCGATCTAGCAGGGTTTGTGCGCATCGCGCGCCGCACAAGTGACGTACCTCGGCGGCATGTGAAAGTGCCTGGTTCCAGCCGGTCATCTTGAGCATGGATTCATTTTTTGATCCGGGCTCGCCTGCGGTTGTGCCGGTCCAGGCAAGCCACCAATGGCCGCCTGTATCGCCCTTGGCTTTGTTGCAAACATCGCAATGGTAGCTTTCTGTCCAGCTCATTGGGAAAAGCTCTCATTCTGTGGCATTACGAGGCACAGTAGCACAAGCCGGCAAAGTACACGCTAAAACTCTATCGTGGCGCTATTCGTTAGTACCGTTAACCGGCTTCCACGCTTGCCAGCGGTGCTTCCACGCCGGCGATAGCTACCAGGGGAAATCCATGTTCTTTCCAACCGTCGAAGCCGCCCAGCAGCGGTCTTACACGCGATACACCCAGTTTGCGAATAGTCAGTGCCATACGCACCGCAGTTTCCTCATTTGGACATGTACAAAATAGAACGACATCATGGTCCTGGGGAATATGCTCGCTCCACTCCACCAGTCGATCCGGTGACATCATGACCGCACCTGGCAGTGTACGGGGGTCGGGCAGGTAATCCAAAGGGTGGCGCAGATCCACGATCTGAACCGTATCGCCCCGCTCCAGCATGGAGTACAAAGCTTCGGGAGTGATCCTGTCTGTACGAATCTCTTCGAGTGAGCGCCGCTGCTGCACCAGGCGCGTGATGAGGAAGGCGATAACCAACAGGACGAATAAAATCACTGCAAAGTGACCCACCCAAGCCAGAGCATGCGGATGTAGTTTGAGCAAATCGCCGAAGAAGCGGCCGCCCACCACAAACGCCACGGCCCATAAAAGAACTCCGCAAATATCACATAACAGGAAGACCCGCAGGTCCATGCCGGTTTGCCCGGCAATGGCCGAGGTCATGGTGTTGAGTGCCGGTAGAAACTTGCTGACCAGCAGCGCCGCTGCACCATGCTTGCCGAAGTAAGCCTCGGTACGCTGCACGCAGGTGTCACGCTGCGGCATGAACCGGCACAGCAGCCGCACCACGGTACCTCCATATCGTTTGCCCAGGTAGTACCAGGTGATGTCACTCACCAGCGAGCCGGCAACGATAGACCCAAGTACCGGTACAAGGCTTAATTTGTGGGTTGCCGTCAGTGTACCGGCCGTTATCATCAGAGGCGCTGAAGGAAGCGGCAAGCCAAGCTGCTCTGCCAGAACCCATAAAAAGAGCACCAGATAGGCATGGGTTAGGAAGAGTACAGAAAAGGGCATGATAGAGCAGGCTCCCGGCTACACGCCCGGCAAGGGCGCAAACGCTATATAGATGCTACCCCATGCTGAAAGACGCATGGCACCAGCAATCGTTTCAGGGCGTCAGTTCTCTTAAAAAACCTGTAAAGGCCTTTATATGGGCTACTGCTTCACTCGCACCTTGGGCTCGACCGACAAACCGGGGCGCAGCATGTGGTCTGCATCCTCACTCCGATCCCGCAAATCAATCCGCACGGGCACACGCTGTACTACTTTCACGTAATTGCCTGTGGCATTCTCCGGCGGAAACAGACTCAGCACAGAACCAGTTGCCGCACCTATCTGTGTAATCACGCCATCGTACTTCCTGCCTCCATAGGCGTCCACTGTGATACCGACGGCTTGCCCTTCACGCATGTGGTTCAGCTGCGTTTCCTTGAAGTTAGCGGTTATCCAGATGTCATTGAGCGATACCAGCGTCGTCATGTTCTGCCCGATGGAAACGTTCTGCCCCACCTCAACACTCTTCCGGGTCACAACGCCATCGACCGGCGCAACAATCCGAGCATAGCCGAGATTCAGACGTGCCTGGTCCAGTTCTGCGCGGGACTGCAACACCTGCGCAGCGGCTTGATCCGTTTTGGCTTGCTGAATGCGCACCTGGTCCGGCCCTGTTTTGGCATTCAGCAGTAGGGCCTTTGTCTGTACCACCCGGTTTTGCGCAACACGGACATTCGCCTCTGCTGCCATCACGTTCTGCTTGGCCTGCTGTAACGCTGCTTCGTCGGCACGTGCGGTAGCTACGGCCTGGTCAAACTGCTGCTTTGAAATCACATCACGCTGCACCAGCGGCGTATAGCGTTCCACATCCAGCTTTGACTTGATGTAGTTTGCATCGGCCTGGGCTACAGCGGACTTGTCGGCATCCGCCTGCAGCTGCGCCTGCTCCACGGAATCATTGATTTGCGCCAGTGTCGCTGCCACGGCGGCAATATTTGTGCTTGAGCTCACGTTTGTAACAGGGATATTCAGCTTGTTCGAATCGTAGTTGGACTGTGCCGCGGCGAGGTTTGCCTCGTCCTGCTGAATGGCCGTCTGGTAATCTTTCGGGTCCAGCTCTACCAGCACATC
>CAXSFX010000248.1:0-3630 GCA_964236655.1 uncultured Acidobacteriaceae bacterium
AACAGCAATAGTGTGTAACCCGCTATCCTTGCCCATCATGTCCGGTTCTCGTCCGTAAACAAGATCTTGTCCGTTGGCGGACCAGCTTGGGTCTGCAGCATTGCGTGCATCTTTGAATAACCTGCGGGGACTCCCTCCATCCTGATTCACAAGATAGATTTGCCATGCTTCACCCGGCGCACGAGCCATAATTGCAAGGCTGCTTCCATCGGGCGACCACTGCGCCAGAAAAACATCCAGAGAATTTGGAGTCAGCTGGATCCTGTCGGAACCATCCGAAGCCCTGGCTCGCCATAGCTTGCCGACGGGATCTGTCCACGCAACCCACTTTCTATCCTGCGAGTAGACCACACGATTTGCTTCAGCAAGGAACGCCGGCGCAGGACGAAAACCGCCTGGAGCGCCTACATACTGCTGCAAGCCAAAGGGTGGGTCCGCACCATAGAAGAAAATCTCACGTCCCGAGCGTGCCGCGACAGGTGAGGAGTAGTGCAGCGGTCCATTGGTTAGTTGAAACGGCACAGGCCTTGCACTGTCACCATCAAGCTCCCACAGGTCACTGCTGAAGTTGTTGCTCATTTGAAAGACATAGGCCTTGCCGTCCATGGCCCAGGTTCCGCAACACTCAAAAGAGCGGTCCGCCTTTGGAGGGAGCAGCGGATGTGCTGTGCGGTCTCCGCCGGCAACTTCCCATATGGAAGATATGTGTGTAGAAGGATCCATGAGGGTAAACCGGAGTAGTTTGCTGTTTGGTGACCAGCGCAGCCAGAATGCCCGGCCCGGTAGTTTAAGGTAAGGCGTTACACTGCCGGTGTCAGATTGAACGATACTCAATTCATTGCCGCTGGCGGCAAGAATATTTATGCCATCAGGCATCCAGGTTGCCGCTTGCGCCAACACTCCGCCAACACGCATTGCACTACCACCGGCGGTTGGCACTACCCATAGAGGCTGCTCGGAATCTCCAGTCAGGTGTCCGCGTAGCAGTAGGTGAGCACCATCCCGCGATATGTCGCATAGCGTGGCCGAAGCCAGCTCTGCAGGTATCGTAAGCGGCTTGACTTCAGAAGTGCTCAAATCAAGCGAGGCTAGCTGAGGGTCCCCGGCAATCAGCATGGATGTAAGCAGGCGATCCCCGTCTGCAACCAACGTCAGGAGGCTTTCCATGTTTGGGGTACCGGAGGAGATGAGGCTGTTGCGCGTAATTTGAGTGATCCGAACAGGCGGCTGCACCGGCTGTGCGCTAAGCCAAAGTGCAAGCGTAGATCCGAGCAGTAGGAGGGCTGCCAGTGCGAGGATCAGTTCGCGCCCGCTCCACAGTTTTCCAGTCAGAGAAGCGAACCGGGGAGTCAATAGGGGAGTTGCTGCTGTATCTATATATGGAGAAGGACTAGAGGGGAGTGACGTAGGAGAAGCAGAGTGGAGAGTCGGAAGAGATGGAGCTTGATGACTGCCTGACTTCAAACCTGCGTCTTGATTCTCGTGCTGAGAAAGATGTTGGGGAGGCACGGTTGTTGTTACCGGCGCTATGAAACGATAACCTCGCTTGGCAAGTGTTTCTACAAAGCGAGGATTTTCGGCTGAGTCGCCAAGCGCCTCACGAACCTTTTTTACGGCAACTGCAAGAGAACGTTCAAAGTCAACATTGGTATCGGGTCCCCAGACGCTTGCCTGTAGTTCACTGCGTGTGACTACCTCACCAGGCCGCGCGAGTAATGCTATCAGGACCCTGAAGGGCTGCTCCTGCAGTCGCACCCGAAAGCCGGCCTTCCAAATTTCGCCGCTAAGAAGATCCACTTCGAACTGACCGAAAGCGATACGCCCGGCTTTCTCAAGAGTTGCCACGACAATGCCCTTCTGCAAATGGCTTTCAGGTGCTGATTAACAATACCTCAAAGTCGGTTTCACGCGGCTTAGCTGTATATAGTATTCTCCAAAATATTCAAAACAAGCAACTTAACAGTTGATAGGCAGTGAAGGGTAAATTGATGAACACGCTATTGCGCATTCTTGATGTGAGGGATCAATGTCGTTGACGTCATGCAGCACTAGATAAAAATTACGTTCTTCCCGTGGCAAGAGATTCCTCCTCAATCCAGTACAAGTTCAATAGAGGCTGGTTCCACATAGCAGCAAAGACTTTCAGGAGATCAGGCAATTATGAAAACTATTCGAGGCCTTTCAACAAGGGCCGGTAGCCGGGCACTTCGCGCAGCGACACTTGCACTCCTCACAGCCGCTGTGCCTGCTCACCGAATGTTGGCGCAAGCCGATTCAGGCCAGGTAGTAGGTACTGTCAAGGATGCTGCCGGTGCCAGTATCCCGGGGGCTACGCTCACACTTACCAACCAGGAAAATGGGCTGGTGCTCACCGGCAAGTCAAATGGCAGCGGCGAGTTGCTAGTCCCCGCAGTGCCACGCGGCACGTACACCGCAAAGATCGAGGCACCCGGTTTTCAATCCCAGACAGAATCTGTGACGGTCAATGTGACGCAGTCGCAGACAGTCGTTTTCCAGATGGCACCAGGTGCGGTGACCAGCACTGTCGAGGTCACAGGCGCGGCTTCGCTGGTGAATACCTCCGACCCGACACTAGGAGAGACCATTGAAGGAACTCAGATTACAGAGCTGCCCTTGGATGGCCGTAACACAATAAGCTTAGCGTTGCTTTCCCCTGGTGTAACAAATGGGGCTCACGTGGAGTACGGTCAAGATACAGCGGGTCGTTACGGGGATAGTGGTGGTGCTCAGATCTCGGTAAATGGAGTGCGCGCCCAGGCAAACAACTTCATTCTAGACGGTGTGGACAACAATGATGGTCTGCAAAACGTAATTTTGTTTTTTCCAAATGTCGACGCCACGCAGCAGTTCAAAATTGACACCAGCGTTGCTCCTGCGCAGTTCGGCCGCGGAGGTGGCGCGCTGATCATCACCTCACTTAAATCAGGTACCAACCAGCTCCATGGATCGGCTTTTTACTTTAACAGGGGTACTGAACTTCAAGCGAACCCTAACTATCGCTTTCAGGGAGCGCCTGAGACACCCATATCGTCTTATAGTCAAAACCAGTTTGGGGGCTCGGCCGGCCTGCCGATCGTCAAAAATAAACTCTTTCTTTTCGGAGACTATCAGGGTGAACGTAGAAACCAGCCTGGCGGTGCCCACTACGTCACAGTTCCCACTGCACTAATGCGTACAGGGAACTTCTCAGAATTGCTTAACCCTGGACTGACGTACGGTGTATTCAATACAACTTATCCTGTTTGTGTTCCAAACTACGCAACCTTGAATAACAATGTTGCAGCAACGAGCCACGGGCAAATCTACGATCCTCAAACGAACTGCCAAGTGTTTCCAGGAAATATAATTCCTACAAACCGGCTCAATCCTGCTGCAGTAAATTACCTGAATGCTTTTCCGCTTCCTACACGAAGTGATCGAATTCTGCAAAATTACCTTGTTGTGCAAAATTCAACTTTCAAATCCAATACTTTTGATACACGGACGGATTGGAATCCATCTTCCAGCGATCTGTTCTTCTTCAGAACGTCATACGATAACACTGCTAGTTTGAATGGCTCGGAGTTCCCACTCTTACCTGCCAATGGTGGAGGCACATATATCCATGCA
>CAXSFX010000249.1:0-3551 GCA_964236655.1 uncultured Acidobacteriaceae bacterium
AAAGTGATGTTTTTACTGGAACCGCGTGGGGCTGCTGCCTTGGTCGCGCTTGGGGTTGGATTGGTGATTGTGGCGGTAGCGCTTCTGCGGGCGCGGCGCTCGCGCTACCCTGCTCTGCTGTATACCTGCGCGGGGTACATGGTGTTGCTGCATGGGGTGTGGATCGCGGGGTTGCTGAGCAGCCGCTACTTTGAGGCGGGGTATGCGACGCTGGTGCTGCTGACTTTTCCCTGGAACATGATGGTGCTGTGGAATATGTCCATGGCCGGTTTCTCGACGATCCATGACCTGCTGCTGAATTACCTACGGTTTGTGCTGGGATTTGGCGGGTTGCAGTGCCTGCTGCTGAGCCTGTTTGTGTGGGAGTTGCGGCTGCGGCCGCGTGGGAGTCGTGCCGCGCGTGAGAAGGTGTTGCGGCGGTAGAAGGGTAAGAGCAGGTTCTTCGACTTCGCTCAGGATGATGCCTTTTCTTCGGGTTGGTTCTTCGGGCTGGTTCTTCGGGCTGACGCCTCTATGTCAAGCATCTGCTGAAAAGCCGCGCGGCTCAAGTGTGAGATGAGTGGGAACCTGTCTTTTTAAATGCTGCTCCGCCGGCGCTTCAAGCGTAGGAAATGAGCCGGGTTTTACCCTGCGGAGGCGGCTCAGGTACCATCGTAAGCGGTAGCGTTTGAGCCGGCTTCCTGCACCGATGCCGCCGGCCCACCGAGCTCTGTCCTGTGCTGCATCTCACAAGAGCAGCCAGAAGAGGGCCGGTCCGCTTGCCACCCTGGAGGAAGTACCCATTGCCAGCACGCGATAAATTTCTTTTTACCTCGGAGTCGGTCACCGAGGGCCATCCCGACAAGATTGCCGACCAGATTTCGGATGCAATTCTCGATGCCTGCCTGGAGCAGGACCCTTACTCGCGCGTGGCATGTGAAACGCTGACGGCCACCGGTCTGGTAGTGATTGCAGGCGAAATTACGACAAAGGCCTACGTCGACTTTCAGACATTGGTTCGGAGTGTCATCAACGACATCGGCTACAACGATGCGAGTTTCGGCTTCGACTGCAATACCTGCGCGGTAATTTCGTCGATTAACAAGCAGTCCGGCGACATTGCCATGGGCGTGGATACAGGCGGCGCAGGCGACCAGGGCATGATGTTCGGCTACGCGACCAATGAGACGGACGAGCTGATGCCGATGCCCGTTTCGCTGGCGCACAAGCTGGCGCGGCGGTTGACGGAGGTGCGCAAGAGCGGGCAACTGCCGTACCTGCGGCCTGATGGCAAGAGCCAGGTTACGGTGGAGTACGACGCTGCCGGCAAGCCGGTGCGGGTAGATGCTGTCGTCATCTCAACCCAGCACGCCGACTCAGTGGCTACCGATACGCTGCGCGCAGATGTACTGAAGGAAGTGATCCAGGTCGTGATCCCGGCGGAACTGCTGGATGCTGACACGAAGTACCACATCAACCCGACCGGGCGCTTTGTGATCGGCGGGCCGATGGGCGATACGGGGCTAACCGGCCGCAAGATTATTGTGGACACTTACGGCGGCATGGGTCGGCACGGCGGTGGAGCGTTTTCCGGCAAGGACCCGACAAAGGTGGACCGCTCGGCGGCGTATATGGCGCGTTATATTGCCAAAAACATCGTAGCCGCGGGGCTGGCGGACAGGTGCGAGGTGCAGCTGGCCTATGCGATCGGTGTGGCGGAACCGGTCTCTGTATTAGTCGATACATTCGGCACCGGCAAGCTGCCTGCCTCGGAGCTGACGGACCTGGTACGTGACAACTTCAAGCTGACACCGAAAGGCATCATGGAGTCGCTGGACCTGCGGAGACCGATTTATCGGAAGACCGCGGCATACGGGCATTTTGGCCGGATGGACAGCGATTTCGGTTGGGAGCGGACGGACAAAGCTTCTCTTTTAAAAGAAGCGGCAAGCAAGGAAGCAGTCGGAGTGAAGTAGTTGAAGGGCCGCGGAAGCGGCCCTCGCTTACAGGATTGAAAATTCGGTCTTTTGCAGCTTTTGCGAAAAATATTGTCTAAACCGGGGTGTCATCCTGAGCAGAGCGCAGCGGAGTCGAAGGACCTGTTTGTTACGGGTGCAAGCGCAAAGTTCAAAGGCGAAAGCAGGTCCTTCGACTTCGCTCAGGATGACATTTAATTGACTATGATGATACTTTACTAATCTGGATGACACTTTATTAATTAGAATGACACCTTATTGAACTATTAAAGATGTACCCGTTTACCACTAAGCTTAGCCCTACAGTTTGCCCTAAGTTTAGCTTCCACCCGGCTTTGCCCCTGAGTTTAGCTCCCATCCATTTTAATTCCTTAATTAAGCCTCTTACTTGTTGAGTGCCGCTGCAGCTACCAGCGCGTCCAGGGCAGAGGTTTGCGAGCCTGCATTGGTTTCTGTTACTGGACCGGACCATACTACGCCGAACTGATTATCGGGTGTCCGGTCTGCTTTCCAAATGCTGTTTGCATTTGCCTGGAGGAAGTGCTTCCAGTGCTTGTCCGGCGCTACTGTGTTGAGGGCACCCAGATTGCGCGTGAAGATGCCTTTGAACTGGATGCCATCGCCGCCGCATTTCGGCTCGCAGGGATCGTGCAGGATGCCCTTGGCGTCGGTCAGTTTGCCCAGGGAGGCTGCAGCGAGGTGCTGAGCACTTTCAAGTGTTGCGGGCGTATGGCTCACCTTGGACCACTCGGCCAATGCGCCAAGCAGGACACCCTGGTTATAGGTCCATACAGTTTTGCCGTTGTTGCGGCAGGTACCGGAAGCCTTGTCTGTTTTGTCAATGGTCAGGCCATCGTTTACCAGCCCGTCGCTATTGATCATGCCGGAGTTTTGAAACCACTGCCCCTCCTGACGCGCCCAGTTGGCGTACTCCGCTGATTCCGTACGCGCGGCCAGGTGGGCGGCGACTGAAAAGAACAGCTCGTTGGCAATGGCATTTTTGTAGGTGCGGTCCTTGCTCCACCAGATGCCCCCGCCGCAGGTTGTGTCCCAGCCGCCGGCCATGTCGGCAAAGATAGAGCGGCCCATGGACAGATAGCGTGCTTCGCCGGTCAGGTCGTAGGCATCAATCCAGGCGAGAGCCCACCAGCCTTCGTCATCGTAGTAGTCGTTCAGAAAGCCGGGAGCGCCGGTCATTTTCACGAGGTCACCGACCTGCTCGGCTTTCGGAATGACGACCTGCGCGCGCTCAAAGGTGTTCGCAAGTACAGGCAGGTATTGGCGCGAGCCGGTAGCGCGGGAGTAGTCCACGAGCACGGTGATGGCATTGGCAGCATTCCACCAGCCGGTGGTCTGGTACAGGCCTGTGCGCTCTATATAAGAGCGTTGCAGGGCCTCAATGCCGAGCCGGGCGTGAGCATTGGAGTCCTGTGATGCATGCGGAAAGAAGCTGCCGAACACGAAAGCGAACAGGAAAAAGATAGGCAAGCGCATGCCTGTGTTGTAGCAAAGATTATGAGGTGGTGGCCAGAGACGGGATTGAACCGCCGACGCCGGCCTTTTCAGGGCCGCGCTCTACCACTGAGCTATCTGGCC
>CAXSFX010000250.1:0-3533 GCA_964236655.1 uncultured Acidobacteriaceae bacterium
TGCTCGTCGACGGCGGCTACTCCGGCAAGCCGTTCGCCGGCGCGGTCAGGCACAAGCTCGGAGCAACCGTGCAGGTCGCCAAACGCAACGAACTGCACCGCTTCACCGTCATGCCCCGGCGATGGGTCGTCGAGCGATCCTTCGCATGGTTTGAAAAATGCCGGAGACTCTGGAAGAACTGCGAACGGAAGCTCAACACAAGCCTGCAATGCGCGCCGCCAGCCCATGCTGCTCCAGCAGATGACGAAACTTACATACCGTGGTTTCGTCCGGCGCGGGCTCCCGACCCAGGTCAATAGCCACAAACGATCGCATGGCCAGCGAGTCGTAGAGCGCATCCTCGACGCCGGGGTCGGACAGGTTGAACCAGACCTGAAGAAAGTAGATCCTCAGCATCCGCTCCAAGCCGACCGGCGGACGCCCGTTACCCGGCTTCGGATAGTGCGGCTCGATCAGCACGACCAGTTCGGCCCACGGCACTACGCGCTCCATCTCGGCTAGAAACTCTGCCCGGCGTGTCTGCTTGCTGTAATTCTTAAACCCTGTCGCCACTGCCAACGTCTGCTGCTTTATCCCTGTGCCCCCAACACCGCCGGCTTACTGCTGCGGGCAGAAAATGCAGAAACTTAATTGGAATGTCTCTAGGTATGCTGGGCCGCCTGCCGAGGTGCACGTTCGTCGCGAGATTTCACACGAGAGTTAACCAAGGCTATGCGGCTCTGTTGCACTAAGCGGAGTTGAGACTGTTGAGGATCTAAGGCGGAAGAATGGGTCACGTTCAAGCATCGGCGCTTTCCCGTTGAGATCATCCTGCTTTGTATTCACTGGTGCTGCAAGTACGGCATTAGCTACCGGAATCTAGTGAAGATGATGCAGGAAGGTGGGTGGTCGTTGTAAGTACCTATTTCAGAACATTGACAAGCATGGCCGCTTGATCGACTTTATGTTGACGAATCGCCGCAACATTCGGGTGGGCCATCATTTTCCAGGAAAAGCGTTTACGACTACGCGCCACTGGCCGTCATACTCGATTATCCCCGGCCAACTCAGCTCTTACTCGAAAGCAACTCACCAGCTACAGCGGAAAAGCAAATTGTTGATTGACATGAAACACCAGACCTGCAGATGTTTGAACACCACAATTGAAGCCGATCATAGCGTACTCAAGCGAGTCATTCATCCCACTAGAGGCTTTCAGACGAGGAGGACTGGGTCGCTACGATCAATGGCTTCGAAGTCATACGCGCAATCAGGCGTCGTCATGGTCTGCTATGTAAGTCGAAGGTCTTGAGTAAAAATCCAATTCATTACAAGCTGTTTAAAGTTGCCGCCCAACCCTCGAAATCGACAAGGCAAGCTGCGTTTTTCATCGTTAATGCAACAGAGCCATTGAAATGGCAATGACTTTCTGGCTCAAGTAAACAGGCCTCACTAGACTTCGATGTAAAGGGTGCAGTCAGTATCGCAAAGTTGCCTCGTGTGTAGTAATAGAGGTCTCATCACAAACGAACGTTGGTGAGGCACTTTTGCGCTCTTCAATTTCGTCGAGCTTAAGCTACTAAAAAGTAACATTATTATACTCCTGCGAACATGCATTTGTGGTACTTTATATGGCTGTTGGTTATGCTTGCGTTTCTACCCGCAACCAAACGACACAGCTCCAGATTGACGCCTTGAAGGCCGCTAAATGCAAGCGTACGTTCGTCGATCAGGTGAGCGGGCGCACGGTGGACCGTCCGAAGCTGGCGAAATGTCTAGGCTCGCTACGCGACGGGGACACACTTGTTATCTGGAAGCTCGACCGGCTGGGGCACTTACTGAAGGATTTGATCGAAATCGTGGAACGGCTTCGCGGCGACGGCATCTAGCTTCTCTCGCTCACCGAGGAGATCAACACGAAGTCGGCCAGTGGTGAGCTAATCTTTCACACGTTCGCGGTGCCGGCTCAGTTTGAACGCACCTTGATCCGCGAGCGCACCAAGGCCGGCCGCGGCGCGTGCGCGTGGGCACTTTGGAGGAGGCAAGATGAAGACGATTCCGCAGCAGGACAAGCAGCTCGGCGCATTGTAGGAAAGTAAGAACTTCACCGGCGAGGAATCGCCAAGCAGTTCGGCATCTCCAAACAGACATTTTGGCGCAGGGTCAGAGCTAAAAGTCTCAAGGCGAGGTAGGGGTAAATACAACATTGACAGCGGTGGCGAATCTAGATGGTGAGATTGCCAACGTGGGAACGCTGAACTCGTGCTGGTGTTTAAGCGACATGGACCCTCGTGCTCGCTCCATTGCCGGACTGCCTCAGCGCAATCCTACCGCGTACCCGCCTGGTGCCCTCATAGAAAAATTCGCCACCAGTGTCAACATTGAATCTAGGTTTATGAGCTCGCCGTCGAGAACTGGGGATGTGGAACACGCCGGTGATATCGGCGCTTTCCAAAGGGCGGTCTGAGGAGTGAGAAATAATTTTATTGTTTTTCAGGCCTTGCACTCTTCCGGCATTTCTTGCAGCCTTGTAACTGTCCCTTGAGGAGCTATCGGCATAACCCAAATGACCCGCGTATGCTAACCGGATTCATCAGTTTCGTTGATGCTTTGTGACAGTTCCGTTCCAACTTCGGCAAATCGAGCACCGATGCCAAGTAAGGAATTGACCGACGAAGGCACCTCAGTGTCACATGCCGAAAGAGCTTGATGTCGGAAGCGAGCGTACGCAGATTCGACCGCAGACGTAGCAGCAGGTTTTCCGCTCAGTTGGGAGCTCATTGTCTCCAGTAAATGACTTATTTCGTCATCGAAGCCGGTAACGGCAAGATGAAGATCGGAATCAAGTGCTTCCGGCGAGACCTGCAGCCTGGCGTGTACCCAGGCGACTTCAAGCAGAAAAAGAGAAACAAGGTGAGGTTCCCACCCAAGCAGATGGGCGCGTGCCTTCAGGCTGCGCTGCCGGCTGTGGCCGGTCTCGAAGAGCACGGCATCCGCTTGTGCATGAAAGGACCCGAAGTTCTGGCTGATGGTGGCACGAACTGTGCGAAGTCTCACAAGATCGGCAGGCCGGCCCCGCCAGGGCTTGGCCAAGTCCGCCATAAGGTGCAGATTTTTGATTAAAAGATCACGCATGATCTCCACGGCGGACCTGGAGCCGAGCCTCTCAAATACAAGCCACATCATGAGCAGTCCCAGCAGGATACCCATCAGGTTGTCCCGCGCAAGCGCAAGATCGGTCTGGGGCGATGGGCCTCGCAACTGGATGAGATAGAAGGCCAGCCCCATCTGCGCCCCGAAGTAAGACAATCGTGGACTTGACGTCAGGAACCACGCTGCGATCCAGGTGACAGTAACGAACAGGACGGCAAAGCCGGTAATGCTGTCAAGGAGCGGCAGGACAAACACCTGCGATCCGATACCCAGCAAGCCCCCACCCACCAACGCGCCGGTCACGCGTAAGACGGACCGCTGACGCGATGCGCCTGTACTGGGAAGCGCGGCAACCACGACCGAAAATAGTGAAGTGCTCAGTCCGGGCCAGAATACCGCGT
>CAXSFX010000251.1:0-3462 GCA_964236655.1 uncultured Acidobacteriaceae bacterium
TAGCCTGGTTCTATCGCCGGAGGGTCGCAGAAAGCTTGCGCACAGCAATGCAGACCGCCTGCTGAAACTCCCTGCGGGTGTCAGGGAGCCGGCTTCTCCACTGCCGGGGCGGCGCTGACCGTGCTTGCTGCCGGGGCGTCAGGTACTGAAGCATCGGGAGTCGCAGGCGGACGGTGCAGGTGCCGGGATGCCGCACGGGCATTTGGAGCATCTGTGCGTTCTATGGAAACAGTGTTCACCACGGCTGGATCATCGCGCAGCTTTGCGAACAGCTGCCCGTTACTGGCATGGGGTACATCCAGGCTGTTGGCCGCGAAACCGTCAGGGACGGTAACAGGTTTCAGGAACTGCGATTCCGCGGAGACAGACTGCAGCAGGTACAGTCCGTCACCGGTGAGCGTGCAAGAGCCTGTATCCGTAGCACAGGTGTAACTCACAAACGTGGGCAGGCGCACCAGCGTCGCTACCGGTACCCAGTCGCCGGTAGTGCCATCAGCCAGGATAGGCCTCATGTGCAGCGGTCCAAACGCAGACGGGTTGAAGCTTTTCGACGGGTCCAACGTCCCAATCGCTGTTTTTGCATCCTGCAGCACCAGCTGGCCGGATGCAATGGAAAAGGTCACAGACGAAAGTCCGTCCACCGTCGCAACTTCAATGGACTCACCCTTGCTGAAAGTTTCCGGAGTCTGCGACCTGACCGAAAACCGCAGTTTGCCGTCAAGCGGCAGCTCATCGGGCATGCCCAGCCGCATGGCAACCACCGGTGCAGGCTGCGTTACAGGTGCAAGTTGCACGTTTTTGTTGAGGAGCGTGATGGCAGGCCGGGCTGCATCCACTGTGACAGGAATGGTGACGCTGCGACCGTCCTTGAGCGTAAGTTGCGCGGCACTGTCGGACCCGGCTGGGAGATTCCTGATGGTGTCGGTGCCCGGAGCGGACGTCAATTCCAGCGAATCCGTGCTGCCGGTGCGGGACAGCTTGCCGGGGGCAAAGCGTTCTCCGTGCAGGTCAAGGCTTGCGACTTCATCCAGCCGGGTGCCGCTCAGCACGCCGCCGCTATCGCCGGCATGCAGAGCGAAGCCGCTGTAATTGCCGGCTTCGGCAGAGCTGGACACGTTCAAAGTTTGCGGAGCAGGCAAACCGGACTGCCGGATGGAAAGCAGAACAGGTCCGGGCTGGGTACCCTTTAGCGGCACCGTCGCCACAATGCCGTCAGCTCCATCAGACTTAAAGCCGGCTTTGCCGTCCTTGCCGCTTGCGTCGCGGTAATCTACCTCGTCCACACAAGCGGCGGACGGACTGCGCAGGTGCAGTTCGTCATCGCGCCCCACCACCAGCGCGTTTTTGTCGGCGTCAGCCAGCGTCCAGTTCGCATTCTGTGTAGACCGCAGCTTGAACGAGGGGCCGGTGTACGAGTCAAATCCCCAGTAGCCGTGTACCGTCGCCTCCACTTCAGTACCGAGATCGGCATTTTCAAGCACAGGCGCAGGCACCAGGAAGCCGCCTTCCGCGGCATCGGGATGAGTCGGCAGGTCAACAGACTTGCCGTTGCCGCTTTGGAGGTGCAGCGTCAAGCCGTGCGCAAAGCCGGTCGAAAAGATCGCGGGCGCGCCATCGACGGGCAAAATCAGCGGACTGCGTCCCATGCAGAAGACCTGCTTCGGGTCCACAGGGTGCAGCCTCGGCGCTTCTGCTTTTTTAATGGGAGGCAGCGCCACCACCAGCACCGACTTGGGGTTGTGGAAGGACGGCGGCGCGTTGAGCCACAGGTTCATGTCTCCCGCGCTGGCGCTTGAAAGCGCAGGTATGTACTGGTACTGCGCGGTATGGAAAGTGGCCAGCAAACGCCCAATGTCAAGCGCGACCGCGATATATGGGTCATACAGGCCCGCGGTGCTGCCTACGGTGGAGCCCGCCTGCAGCGCCAGGTCGCTGCTGGGGCCATTCAGTAGTCCTTGCGTGGCGCTGCTGCTGCCGTTGTCAAGCACAATGGCGCTTTGGCTCTGCTGCAAGCAGGAGGCCTGCTGGTCCACGGGCCGCGAAAAACAGTCTCCGTTCAGTTTGAGCGACAGCGAGCGGGCCAGCGTGTTTGATTCGCTCTTCACTTTCTCGGGGTCCTGGATGTCTTTTAGTGATGCGAGATACGTATTGATCCGGTCCCGGTCTTCACTGGCAATGTTCAAGTCCTGGCTGGCGCGGACAAACGCGCCGGGCCGGCCACGTACCGCACTTTTCAGGGTGGAAAAGTCACCGCCGGTTTCCGGGGCAAACAACACCACGGCCTGCTGCGCGCCGGGGGGCACCGTAATATAGGCGCCTTCATCGATGACCTGCTTGTTCCAGGCTTCGACTTTCACAAACCAGTTGTCAGGCGGGGGATTGGTGGAGCCGCGCAGAAACACAGCAACCATCAGGTAGTGCACGGACTCATGCTCGCCCAACACGGGATGCAGCCAGAGCCGGTCACCCTCTTCAAGTGTAGGCACCTGGGCAATGGGCAGGGACTTGCCCGCGCGCTGGACCTTGACTTCAAGCGTGGGGCCGCGCAAGTCAAACTGCGCGGTTTGCGCGTGAGCGTACCCACCGAGAGCAGAGACTAGAGCAGCCAACCAGATGGTATGTACCAGGCGCGAGAGCATGTTGTTCCTTATGACTCCATTGTCGGTGCCGGGGACGCATGGATCAAGCAGATAGCCGCCTTTCTGCCACTTGCAGTGACACGAGAGTCATCTTGCATATCGGCAGCTTTGTGGATTTGAGTACCTTCAACTTGGGTTATTCTCAGCGTCCTGGAGTCAAAGGGCCTGCCGTCGGTTATGCCCGGCGCAGCTTTTGCTTCGCATACTGGTTGACGAGGAACAGCAGGATCAGCACTATCGGCACACATACGGTCCACAACACAGTATTGCGGCGGCCATTGTTGATCTCTACCGGGAGGTCGCCGCTGAAGTGCGCTGAGCTACCCGCCTGCACGGCAAGGGTCAGGGTGTAGTCCCCGGCGGCGGGCAGGGGAACAGTGGCACCCAACAACTGTCCACTGCCGCCGTTACCCGGCATAAGGGTGAAGGCGACGGGCGCATAACCGGCAAGGGTGAGCTCACCGCGCGCAGAGGCACGGGGTGTCACCGCGCTGTCGCTTGTATTCTGCACCAGCAGCTCCAGGTCGGCGGGTCCGGCTACGAGCGGGTCCGGCGCGGAAAACAGCGTGACCGTGATGTTGCCGGAGGTTCCATGAAATGCAATGTGCGGGCCGTCCGCATGCGCTATATGGATAAGCAGTAGAAAAACCATCAGGCTGAGGACATACCGGCTCACATGCCTGCCATGCCGCGCATTTGCATCGGCTGCAGCAGAATCCAGATGCCTGCGACATAGAGTGCAATCGCCACACTAGCCCACGGCATCAGCACCCGCCCGCGCGCCCAGATCGAGCCGGGTGACGGCTTCACTGTATGACTGTCA
>CAXSFX010000252.1:0-3455 GCA_964236655.1 uncultured Acidobacteriaceae bacterium
CGGCGGAGGCGGCGCAATCAGCGTCATCGACAGCGAGTTCTTCGGCAGCGCCTCCGGGTACAGCAGCGGCACCAGAATCAGCACCGCGAGTACAGCGCCGTTCAGCAGCGCACCTACGGTTGTGTAGTACTTGCTGCGAGTCGTGAATCTACCGCTGGACTCCATCATTGCGTCTTCAAACATCGCGCGCCTCGCGCCTGGGCTTGCCCCGGCTGGTGCTATAGACACCGCCCATGGAACGCTTTGTTCCCACCCGCTACACTTCTCACAGGCAGTGCCCTGAAATGGAGGGCGGCCCATCGCAAAAAACCGGGAGTAGGCGCATGGAACACATCATCGACGGGGTTCTGCGTTTTCAGCGCGACGTACACCCCAAACGCGAGTCTCTGTTTCAGGATTTGGCGCTCGGCCAATCGCCTACAGCCATGTTCATCGGCTGCGCCGACTCACGCATCGTGCCGGAAATGCTGACGCAGCAAGGCCCCGGCTCGCTGTTCGTCGTGCGCAATGCAGGCAACATCGTGCCGCCCAACTCCACCGTGCCGGGCGGCGTCACGGCCAGCATTGAGTACGCGGTCGCAGTGCTGGGCATCCCGGATATCGTCATCTGCGGCCACTCCGGCTGCGGAGCCATGACAGCAACGCTGCGCGGCGGCCCGCAACTGGAGGCGCTGCCCGCAGTAGCGCGCTGGCTGCACTACGCCGACGCCGCACGCGATGCGGCTCTGGCTATGTGCGAGGGCGGCTCTGAAGAGCAAAAGCTGGAAGCCCTGATACATGAAAATGTTCTGGCCCAGCTTGACAACCTGCTGACCCACCCCGCCGTCGCAAGCGCGATTGGGGACAAGCAGCTGCGCCTGCACGGCTGGGTATATGACATCGGCTCAGGCGGCGTGGAAACCTACGACGCGCAGCTGGGTCGCTTTGTACCGCTCGGCGAGAATGTTTTTGCTAGCGCCACGCCCATCGAGCTGGTCGAACACTGATTGGTTGAACGCTGACGGGCCGCTACCAGCCCAGCGTACCCGGCGCGCCCTTAAACGGACCGACAACGTGTGACGTGATCCAGCCGCCGTAGAAGTCACCCGGCTGCGGCTGCACACGCTCACCGTCCACCGTGCACTTATCAACGCGTGTGGCATAGAACGCCAGGTGGTTCTTGAGCGCGGCGTAGCCGGGTGACGGGCTCCCATAGCTCCATGCGACATCGGCCACAATCTCACCGGCAAGATCAAGCGACCAGTACGCCGCCACCCCTTTGAACTCGCAAAAACTGCCGCGCCGTGCCGAGGAACGCAGCAGGCGCATTGCGATATCTGCCTGTGGAATGTAGTACACAGGCGGGTGGCTGGTTTCAAGAATGCGCAAGGAGCGCGTGGTCTCGGCAATGACGGCACCGCCATGCACAATGCGCAGGCTGCGGGTGCTCGGTTCAAGCCGAGGCGGTCGGGGGTAGTCCCACACCGACTCGGGTTTTACAGGAGAGTTTCCGAGAGGATTTTTAAGAGAGGCGTCGCTCATGCTTCCAGGGTAGGCTGCCTACCCCTTGCGTGACTCGCGGAGCTTCCGATTCGCTTTGGTTGTGTCGAGAGGTTGCGGGAGATCCGGGAATGAGCGCGCCCGCTTGATATATTCGGTATAGGCAGCAGCCGAGGTTCCCTCCATGTCCTTCCTCACCCGCCATACCGCGTTTTCTCTTGTAGCCTTCTTCACCGCATGCGGCCTGGCCGGGATGGTTGCGAGCCAGCGGGTACACGCGCAAGGTGGAGGAGACAGCGACACCGACTTCCACAATTCGCTGAAACAGTTCGCCTCCGTGTACAGCACGGTGTCTCAGAACTACGCAGAGCCGTTTACCGGCGACCGGCCGAGCGACGCCATATATGACGGTGCCATCCCCGCCATGCTTCGCACGCTCGATCCGCACTCCAACTTTTTCGACCCGAAAAGCTACGGCAAGCTGCTTGAAGAGCAGCACGGCAACTATTACGGCGTCGGCATGCTGATCCAGCCGCAGCTGATCGGCGACAAGCAGCGCACGGTTGTGCTGAAGCCGTTCGCAGGCACCCCGTCCTATAAGGCAGGCATCCACCCGGGCGACATCATCACCGCGGTAGACGCAAAATCTACCGATGGGCTCGACTCAAACGATGTCGTGGCGCTGCTCAAGGGTGACAAGGGCAGCCACGTCAAGGTAACCGTGGCGCGTGCCGGTACAGAGCCGGGCAGCAACGCCCAAAGCCTGAGCTTCGACCTGGTACGCGCTGAAATCCCGAACAACTCCGTTGACCTCTCTTATCTCATCCAGCCGGGCATCGGCTACATCCACATCAAGGGCGAGCAGGAGACTACCGGCAAGGAAGTCGCCGACGCTCTGGGCCGGTTCGGCGAGTTGCAAGGGCTGGTGCTCGACCTGCGCGACAACCCCGGCGGCCTGCTGAACCAGGCGGTCGCGGTGTGCGACCAGTTCCTGAAGCACGGGCAGACCATCGTGTCGCAGCGCGGACGCGCCTACCCGGAGCAAATCTACCGCGCCAACCACGGCAGCGACGGTCGCAACTACCCTATCGTCATCCTGACCAATCACGGCACGGCATCTGCCGCTGAAATCATCTCGGGAGCACTGCAAGACCATGACCGCGCCCTGATTGTGGGCACAACCACTTTCGGCAAAGGGTTGGTGCAGACGGTCTATCAGCTCTCGGATACGACCGGCCTTACCCTGACTACCTATCACTACTACACGCCGAGTGGGCGGCTTATCCAGCGCAACTATGAGGGTGTGTCGCTTTACGACTACTACTCAAACCACGGCAAGCCGCAGGCTGAAAAAGACCGCGAGGTCAAGCTGACAGACTCCGGCCGCACCGAGTACGGCGGCCAGGGTATTTCACCGGATGTACCGTTTGAAGAGCCCAAGCCCGTGCACATTCAACGTGTGCTTGTCGCGCACTACACGTTCTTCGACTTTGCACAACGCTACCTTGCCAATCACCAGGTGGCCAAGGATGCAGTCGTCACCCCCGAAATGCTGGACAGCTTCAAGGCCTTCTTAAAGGAAAAGAATGTCGCTTACACCGATGCTGAAATGGCTCCGGTACTGGACTGGATCAAGGCCAACATCCTGGCAGAGCTGCTGAGCACCGCCTATACCGAGGAAGATGGCGCACGCGCACGCGCCGGGTGGGACCCGGAGATCAAAAAAGCGCTCAGCCTGATGGGTCAGGCCACCGCCCTTGAGCAGAAAGCCGAGCAGGCAGAAGCCGCGAAACAGGCCGCCCATAACAACCTGCCCAGCACCATGTAAATGCCGGTGCGTCTGGAGGCCGGGCCCATGGGCTCGGCCTTTTGCATATCCAAGGAACGAGATGGACGGAAATGAACGGAAATGAACAGAAATGGATAAGGAACTGCGCTTCGCAACGGAAGCCGACATCCCCTCACTAATCGAACTG
>CAXSFX010000253.1:0-3429 GCA_964236655.1 uncultured Acidobacteriaceae bacterium
GCCCTCGTAAAGCGCAGTAATCGTGGTGACATCGCTTGCCACCAGGGCCTGGCTGTAAATGCCACGGCGCTCGAAAAAACTCGCCGGGTGCACACTGAGGCGAGGCTCGAACAAAGCTGTTTCGAAGTACTTGTTGCCGGTAATGGTGACACTGTCGACATCGTGTAGATTGCCGGGAATCACGTTGTACGTAATCAGGGTCTGCCCGTTCGGCTGCGGCGCAGTAGTGTGCGACACCTGGATGTCGAAGTAGCCCTGCCGCTGGTACAAGTCGCGGATACGGCGGTTACCTTCATTGAGAAGGTCTTCATCCACGGCACCTTCCTGGTACACAGGCACCAGGTTGCGGATGCTGCCCTTGCTTATCTTCAAGCCATTCACCATCACAATGACCTTGTTGCCCTTCCTGATGTCGATGGTGTAGTTCAGGTGATTGGTGGGTTGCTCGTACTGCTTATCGGCCAGCTTTACCTTGGCTTCAAGCAGCTGTTGTTTCTGGTAGTTGGCGCGCAGCTTGTCCAGCACGGAGTTCACGGTATCGCGCGTCACGCGCGAGTTCAGCTTGAGCTTCGTAATCTTGCGCAGGCTCTTGTCGTTCAAGCCGCTGTCACCGGTAAGCCGCAGCGCTCCCACCCGCGCCTGCCTGCCTGCGGTCACAACATATTCAAGGTTGATTTGTTGATTGGTTATATCGACCGAGCTGCCTTCGATCACCTGGCCCTGGTAGTAGCCGTTGGTAGTCAGCAGGTTCTCTATCAGCTTCTTGCCTCGGTCGAACTTGGCCTGACTATAGGGAGTGCCTGGGTTCAACTTGGAAGCACCCTGGAGCAGGCTGGTCAGGTTTTCGTTGTTTACGCCATTGACGTTCACCCGTCCGATGAACAATTGCGGCTGGCCGTCGAAGATGATGGTGACATCATTGCCCGTGCGGACGCCGGCCACGTCAATGGTGCCGTAAAGCCCGGTAGCGTACAGGCGGCGAAGACTGCTGCGCAGCTTTGCCGGGTCCAGCGGCATGCCGGGCTGCAGCGCAAGCTCGCCCTGGAGCGGCTGCAACCGGTTCGCGGCGACCCCGCGAAACTCGATATTGCTGACATGCAAGCCCTGCCACGCAAGCAGATTCTCTGTCCCGGCGTTCCCCTCGCCCGGCGGCGGCGTGGTATTCATCGGGTGGCTTTCGTCGTAGGAAGGCAGCTTGGTGGCATCAGGCAGCGTCTGCCCGGCAGCCGGGGCACTGCCGGATGGAATTTGCTGCGTAGACTGGGCACTGGGCGATATAGAACCCTGCGCCAGGGCAAGGGGTGCCGCAACCAGCAAAAGCCCGAGTGCCGGCACCGCTCGTGAACGGAAGAAGCGTATGGGGCGACGATAGAGCGGTAGGCCGCTTCGAAATTGCAACATGGAGTTCATGGGTCCACTTCTGCCCCCAGGATGCTTTCCGGTAAAGGGCGGCGGTCCCTGGGGATGGGTCATCTTGAGCCTGGTCTTGCATGGACGGGCGATCCAGGCTTCTGGGTGCGTACTAAATTCCTGCTTACCTATACTAATTACTAATGACGAGGACGCATGGAAGGCTGTCGCGAAACACAAAATCCAGACGAAGGTACCAAGTTTTCAGACCAATTTACCGACCGCTATTCCCGGCAGGTCCTGTTTGCACCGATTGCCGCTGCGGGCCAGGCTCGTTTAGGGGTGGCCCATGTAGCCATTGTCGGTGTGGGAGCTACAGGTGCGGCGACGGCGAGCCTGCTGGCCCGCGCCGGTGTGGGGCGGCTCACGCTGATCGACCGTGACTTTGTCGAGCCCAGCAACCTGCAACGGCAAGTGCTTTTCGATGAACACGATGCCCTGCAAGGGTTACCGAAAACCGAGGCAGCCCGGCGGCAGATTGGCCGCTTCAACAGCGAAATCGCGGTGGAAGCACATGTTGCGGACCTGGTTCCCGGCAACATCCATGCCCTGCTCGATAGCGCGGAGCTCGTTCTGGACGCGACAGATAACTTTGAAACCCGGTACCTGCTGAACGACTACGCTGTTTCAACCGGCAAACCCTGGATTTACGCCGGTGCCGTGGGTGCCTACACCGTCTCCATGAACATACTGCCCGGGCACACAGCATGCCTGGCCTGTGTGTTTCCCAAGCCGCCAAGTGGACCCATTGAGACTTGTGAAACGGCAGGCATCCTGGGCATGGCAGTAAACTTTGCCGCGTCCGTGCAGGCAGCCGAAGCTATGAAATACCTGGTGGGCGCGCATGGGGCTATGCGCCGCACCCTGCTTTCGTATGACTTGTGGACAAATGAGCGGTCAGAGCTACAGATAGCACGCTTGCCCCGACCCGATTGCCGGGTATGCGGCCCCCTACGCGAGTTCACGCACCTGCGCGGCGAAGGCAGGCCGCATATTACCCTATGCGGGCGCAACTCCGTGCAAATCCATGAGCACAGCCGGGCGGTAGATTTCCCCAAGCTGGCGCAGAGGTTGGAACCCCTCGGTGCGGTACGCTGGAACGAGCTTCTGCTGCGGTTTACTTATGCGCCATATACACTTACCGTTTTCGCAGATGGTCGGACCCTCATTCAGGGTACAACTGAAATCGGCCAGGCACGCGCCTTGTATGCGCGCTTTCTGGGAACATGACCTGTAACCTTGCTGCAAACGGTGGGCGTGCAACCATGTACCTGGTACAGGCGTCAGAGCGGTGGTTATAGCGCGGATGCAGTAATCACCCGGTAGTACCTGGCAGTTCCCGGAATCGTGACACCAAAGATGGATTTATGGATCGGAGTGCCGTGAGCACAGCAGGACCTACGCAACAAGCAAAAAATCCGGTACAGCACATGCGGCGCAATCCGCCGATTGCCGGCGAGGCCGAAGCCATTGCAGCCGCGCAGGGCGGCGATGGTCGGGCATTTGAAACCCTTTATGCACTTCACAAGCGCAGGGTGTACTCCCTGTGCCTGCGCATGCTGGGTAACGTGGCTGAAGCGGAAGACCTGACCCAGGAAGCCTTTCTCCAGCTTTACCGCAAGATCGGGACCTTTCGCGGTGATTCCGCCTTTTCAACCTGGTTGCACCGCTTGGCGGTCAATGTGGTCCTGATGCACCTGCGCAAAAAGGGCCTGCCGCAGGTTTCGCTTGAGGAAACCCTTGAACCTTCAAGCGACGACGGGCCGCGCAAGGACATCGGGGCACGCGACCTTCAGCTTTCAGGTTCCATCGACCGCGTCACATTGGAGCGAGCCGTGGAGAACCTTCCGCCCGGCTACCGGTTGGTATTTGTACTGCATGACGTGGAAGGCTACGAACACAATGAGATCGCAGGCATGCTGGATTGCTCTATCGGCAACAGCAAGTCTCAGCTTCACAAAGCGCGCATGAAGCTGCGTGATCTATTGAAGACCGGCCTACGAAAGGAAGTACAGGAAT
>CAXSFX010000254.1:0-3397 GCA_964236655.1 uncultured Acidobacteriaceae bacterium
TTACCCGAACACGCATGAACAGTCTCTGGACCGTCGAGGTGTAGTAGACAAAGCCCGTTTTCTTGGCATAGCGAATTCCGTTAATGCCAGGCTGGTTGGGCATACTCCCCTTTGGCTCAAAGGCCATGTTTTCGTGGGCAAGCCATACGCTTGCCTTCGCCGAAAGGCCGTCCTCGGCTAGGTCGACGCGCCAGATCAGCCCTGCTACAGAGTCGGCGATTAGAATCACGTCCGGTGCTATCAGGCAGCTTCCGTTCAGGCCACCGACGCGCACCGGAAAATCCAGCACCCGCTGGAGATCGACCGGGTTGCCGGGAGACCAGTTGCGTAGATCCAATCGATGAAGCGCGGAATCGTGTGTCGTCCAGATGTTTGAGGTATGGACGTAGAACAAATCGGTCTCCACCTCGACAAGGTTGAGAGGCGGCTGATCTGTGAATTTGTAAATAAGACGCGGCTCCATCGGTGCTGTGTTGTCAGGAGGCGGAATGTACCACAGCTCGCCATGGTCGAAGACGGTTACGAGAAGCGAATTATCGTGTCGAACGACGAGGTTCTCAAGAAAGTAGTGGGTCGGAAAGGAGGCGACCGTACTAAGGACGGGCCGTAGGTTCTGAGGCTGGAGCATATTATGGCATGCGCAGGGCTAAGCGCAGCAATCAGGGAATGATCGGCAGGAGCAAATAAGGTTCCTTACCCTTTGAAAAGTGCAGGCGATTCTTACCGCCGAAGATGGCTGGCGGACGGTCCTTCGGGTCGGCATGGGTAAATGGCCCCACGCCTGCCATTGGATAGGCCTCGTCGGGCATCTTCGCGTCGCCCAAACCATTCTCGTAATCCTTCCCGCGTATGTTCAAGGCGAGACGGTAGCCGGGCGGCACCACGATGCAGGTGGGCCAGATTTCGATAAGAAGTTCAACCGGCTGGCCGGGCATGAGCGGTCCTACTTCGTCATGCGTGTGGAAGGGGCGGTACGGCAGACTGCGCTCGAGGTCAAGCTTACGTTGCGAGGCCCGCAACCAGCCGAGCGCAATGGGCACCCGAGGATCGTTGGTCCCGACAAACAGCACTTCTTGGCCGTTAGGGTCGAACAGGCGCAGCGCAAGGAAAAGGTCAGCGTCTGTCGTTTCGGAGGAGACAAAGAGCCGTGCCGCAACTGGTCCAGTGATCTCAAGCTCCTGGTCCGAAGCAGGCAAGAAAAACGTCAAGCCATCGCCCATCGCTTCGTATTCAATCGAGTCCCCCTGCTTCGGCTCCGTAGTCAGTAGGTTTTGCTGCGGGTCGAGATAGTACCTGGTCCATTGCGTGCGGGCCAGGGGCCATTCTTGCTCGGCTCGGGTGGTGAACTGTTCGCCCGGGCGGCGGATGTCGAGCTCGACCGGCGGCTGCCGGTCCCAACCGGTGTCTTCACTTTTCAGGAAGTGCCCGAAAAAGCGCTTCTGCAGCGTGATGCCGGCGGTCCGAAAGAACGGCCCGAAGTGGGTGTCGCCGTGCACGGACAGCCATTTCTCCGGCGAGGCCACATCAAGGTAGCCCTCGAAATTGCCACGCGGGTGGCAGCCCATGCCACCCCAGTTAGCTGCAGAAAGCAAGGGGACTTTGACCTTGGAGAAGTCTGGTGAGCGGTCTTGATAGTAGGTACCATCGAGAGGATCTTTCATAGCTTCCTGATAGGGCACGACAATGTTCTCTTTCAGGATCTCCGGGGGCAAAGTCTCCGGCCCAGACACAAACTCTCCGTTGGCGCGGCTTTTCTCGCCGCGTTCGCCCACACCATGCTGCCGGGCAGCCACCTGGCGTTCAAACCAAGTATCCTGAAATTGGCAAGAGATTCCGCCGTGTCGGCCCCAGTCGCGGTAATTATCAGCCGCAGCTTCCCATGCACAGATTGCTGTCAGATGTGGCGGTTGCTGCGCTGCGACAAGCCATTGGTTTATGGCAAAGTATGAAATGCCGTTGATACCAACTTTGCCGTTGCTCCAGGGCTGCGCTGCTGCCCATTCGATGCAATCATAAAAGTCTTTCGTCTCTCGCGGGGAGAAAATGTCGAGCTTTCCGGGGCTCCGCCCGGAGCCCCGTCCATCGACACGGATGCACACATAGCCATCGGTAATCCACTTCTCGGGATCGACCAGCTCCCAGTTTTCGTACTTCGCCGTCGTGCCCTGAAGAATCTCGGGGTAAGTCGTCGTCATGCGTTTCCAGTTGAGCTTGTAACCGTCTTGAAATGCGAGGCCTTTAGCGTAGGGCCCCAACGCAATAATCACCGGATACTTGCCGTCCTTCTCAGGCAGGAACACATCGGCGCGAAGGGTTATGCCGTCGTCCATCTCAATAGGGGCATCCCAAATGATGCCCATGTTGCCGTTTGTTACAGGTACGATTTCTAACTGGTTTGCGGTCATAACGGTTATTTTGCTTTTGACTTTCTAAGATCTCTTCCAACTCGGATTACGGCGATCGCTTGTACCAGCATCATTGCCATTAACTGCGAGCGCCTTGTTGACTTGCGACGCACATGCCGTACGCATAGCGCATGAAGCCACTATTCCTCGGCTGGTACGTCGAACGCGTTGAGGGTCATCGAGACAAGGCAGTATTGCGCAGTCAAGAAGATGACATGGTTATAACCATCCAGCCCCAGCTCTCCAACAGCACGCTTGAAAAGCGGAGTGGGAACAACGCCGCCCTTCAGCAAGCTGCGTGCGACCTGCGCTGCAAGAGCTGACTCTGCATCAAGGTCGGCCGGTGTCTCCCCCGCGCACAACGTTGCAATTTGATCTTCGGAAAGTCCGGCCTGCGCCCCAACTGCCGCATGAGCATATGTTTCATAGGCAGCGTTGAAACGCCCGGCGGTCACCAGGGTGACAACCTGCACCGCCTTTTTGCTAAGTCCGGGCATCGCATCTACGGCCTCGAGATATTGCCGGATCGCGTCGCCGGGCTTCGGAATCTGTAGCCAAACGCTCCACGGACCGAGCAATGCTCCATCCTCACGCACTGCTTTGAAGACGCTGTACTTCTTTCCGATTCGCGCAGTGAACGCATCATAGAGCGCCTTCTGAGATGGACTGACTTCTTTTTCAGGTACGAGAGGAACGCGCATGTTTAAGATCCTTTTCGATGAAGGTCCCGTATGCAGCCTACGGTGTAAACGGCTGAACAGAACCCTCGTTAGTGACAAATGTGACGAACATCAATATGAGTGATGCTCATGAAACAACTGTAAGGAACGGCGCGAGATATGTCTGTGCAGTTCAGTACAGCTCCCCAGCAATTGCAGGCCACTTTCATGGCTTGCGACGCTCAATGCGACAACAGTTTCCGCAGTTCGGGCAGAATACTGGAATTGCCTATGTCGACCAAAATCGGTCGTTCACGCAGAGGCTGCGGCGCG
>CAXSFX010000255.1:0-3368 GCA_964236655.1 uncultured Acidobacteriaceae bacterium
CATCGAAAGGCATTCTTCCAACTCGTGGAGGATTTACGATCCCTGCTGGGCGGCAGTTTTTTCAAAGGGTACTGGCTCATTGGGCATTGGACAGATGCACCCGAGAGCGGTCAAGAGCCGCCTTGCCCGTCCGGGTTCACCGGCAGCCAAGCTCAAGACATGCTGGAGTATTCGTGGCTGCTTGTATCCGACGCGGCAGGTGGAACCGGGGTGCAGTGGCTGGAAGCCGCGCTGTTGCTCACAGGCGTTTACGACCAGCCGTCTTGCATCGTTCGCGTAGCGGGCCAGATCTCAGTGCGATCAGCAAGCGGCGATGTTTTGTCGGTCTTGGCCGACGCTGCAGCGACCGAGGCGGAATGGAAGCGCCTCACCTACGAACGTGGGCGCTTACCACAAGCTACCTCAGCAAGTTCGCACAGTTTGCAGGATTGCAGGCCAGAGAGTCAGCCTCCTGAAATCTCGTCCTACGTTGTAACTGGTACCGGCGACTCGCACGCGATTGAGTTCTTTGTGACGCAACCGGACAACATTGCCTCGCACATGTTTTTTGACGCGGTAGGTATCCGGTATAGAGTCTGATCTGAATGCACCGGTCGAAGTAGCTAAGAGCGAATTGGAAGGGGTGGCCCGAGAAACAGTATGGGCTTTCATGGCCATTTGTTACCCCGCTCCCGCCGACTTTCATTGGTTGCCAGAAGTGACCCAGCTCTGCGGTCACAAGACCACCCTCACATGCAGCGATAAGGATCGTGCGCTCCTCGCTAAGAGGAACTGTAAGCATTGCTGGATCCAGAAGCGAAAGAAAGCCGACGCCGCGATCATGTCGCATGCGCTGAGAATGAGCATAAATTGTGCGGAGCTCGACGGAACTATGCCGCAGCGTGATTGGGCGACGTTGATTCGTTATCGAACCCTTGCTTCTCTCCGCTTAGCGACACCGCCGAGCGGCCTGGAGGACGAATGGCGCAGAGCCTTTGCAATTGCAAAGGCGATCAATAGCAGCAAGTGGTGGATCAAATGGCGCAAGTTCCTGCTTAAAGACCCTCGCCGAGCATTTGAAGCCATCGCTCACTCTAGCGGTGAGAGTGTAATGATGCTGGCGGCTGCCCGGATGCGGGCGAATCTACGTTCCCGACTTCCAATTATCAACGAAGAGCTAGAGCGGGCATGGGGCAAAATCGAACAAATATGAGAAACTAGGTGTACCAGGCGAAGTTCTGAGGATAAGTAAGGCGCAGGATGTAGGAGCGCAAAAATGGGCAACCGGTTTTCCGGTCGCCCATTTTTGTCTATCCGCCTACCCTATTTCATTACAAAAAGGTACGCTCACCGTAATCTCATCCGTGGAACTGTAAAACGGATTTGAAGCTGTCTTCAAGCTACCCCGACACCAATGGTGGGTCAACGGCACCTTCGTACTCTTGCCAGCTTCAATCAGCTGCTTTATGATGCCCAGGTTTTAGCTGGTGCTAAGTGAAAAGCTCAAGCGGAAAACCATAAAAATAACGTTGAGGCACAATGCAAATTAGGTTCTCTGGGTTTGTGTATTTCACCGCTACCGCGCTCAGGAGCAGCTACAGAAAGAAATTTTAGGAAGATATTTCGGGTGGAGGCCGTGCAGTTGGTATTTGCCTTCATGACGAACAAGATCGCCTCCTCCGCTTCCTGCCACCTTCTCACCTCCACTGACTCCAAGACCGCTGCCGCACCCTATTCCTTGATTGCCGACCTTGAAAGCCGTCGTGGTCTCCTTACCGTGGAGGAGGTAGCGGCCATGTTCAGAAAGTCCGAGTGCACCATCTATCGTCTAGCTCAACGTAAACAACTCCCATCCATGGTGCTTGGAGGTTCCCGCCTCTTTGACCCCGCAACCTTGGCTGTGCACTTCGCAAGAAAAAACCCCGAGATGGCGGCGGCTGCCAAAGCCCAGAAAGCCGCTGCTTAACTCAAGCGATCATGCGGGCAATCGAGCTGGCTTCCACACGATCTCGCATCTGCGCCTGCCTGAGCTTAGCGAGGTATCGCTCGGTCGTTTTAAGATTTTTATGGCCTAGCTCTAGCATCATGCTTCGAATGTCGACTCCGCTTTGTAGTAGCTCCGTGGCATAGGTTGCGCGAAATTTGTGGAGAAACCAGTTCTCGCAGGTAGGGCTATTTCTACATCGCTCTCCATCTTTATTGCGACACCGCCCGCAGTTCAGGCCCGCGCGGAAAGCAATCCCTTTGCATAATTCCAAATGATGAGCGTCCGGCTTATCACCGCCATAGTTCCGTCGAGTTGGGTGTGGCGGAGAAGGGAAGACCAATCGGCTTGCGGATTGCTTCTGCACATCTCGCAAAGTGTCAGTCAAAGTGTGCGGGACGGTTACCGTCCGCTGCTCATAATTCTTAGGAAAGAAGCCAAGATCAGGTTTTTCTTCTACCTTAAAGGTCCCTGCGCGATAGCCGATGTCCGGCCAAGTGAGTGTAGCAATCTCACGGGAGCGAAATCCTGAAGCGAGAAAGCATCGGAACAGGAGACCTTCGACAGGTGAGCAGGCAGCGAAAAACTGGGCTAGCTCTTCCGGCTCATAGGTTTCCACCTCCTGGTCGATGGTTTTGGGCCAATCTCCTTTCTTGAGTTGTATGTCCGACCCGGCATTGCGAAGAGCCATAAGGGTAACGATCACCCGCCTGTTGATCGTCTTTTGGCTTCCACCCTCTTCACGACCGGCGGCGAAAAGGGCGAGGATGTCCTGTCTGCTCACCTGGCCCACGAAGCTCTTCAGGCAGTGTGCGCGAAACCAGCGCAGATCGCGCTCGTAGGATTTAAAGGTAGCCACAGCCTTTGTCCCCTTCACGCCCAAGAGAAAGATGCGGACAGCGTCGGCGATGCTGGCGTGGCCATCCGGCTCCTGACCCTCGTCGGCGAGCGCGTCGGGCCGCGTCTCGGCTAAAGTCTTGGAGCGCCATGCATCAAGCGCCTCCCGAGCTCCCTTGCCGCAGGGGAGTTGGATGCGCTTGCCGGTTTCCCTCCAGTCCAGGTAAAAAGTCCCTGAACCCCTGTGCTTGAGTGGTTTACCGTCGAGCAGGATCGTGTCCGGGCGTGGCTCTCCATTCTTCCAAAGCACGGGAACAAACCGCCATTTGCCGCCCACACTGATATACTTTTTCAAGCCGACCTTACTATCCATGAGACACGTTTTTTCGCCAATCTGGGAGCATTTTCGTATGGGCAAGTCGGGCATCCCGAGTGCTTCTACCAGTCGCATTGACAGTAGCACATGGATAGCAAATTGGATAGTAAATGAGAAAGATATCCGTAAGTTGTTGAATTTAAAGGGCGGGAGTAGTTCAGTGGCAGAACGTCAGCTTCCCAAGCTGAATGT
>CAXSFX010000256.1:0-3318 GCA_964236655.1 uncultured Acidobacteriaceae bacterium
CGAATATGAAAGGCGGGGCAATCGGCGCACCCTCTCAGTATGACAAGGCGTTCTATAGGTGACTACTCATTCTGTGTTGGTGGGGGGAAAGCAGGACTTCGGTTTCGTCGGGGGTGGCACTAAGAAGCAGGCTCTTCGGCTTGGCTCCAGGTGATATTGTTTGCACCGGGCTCCATCCGGTACGTGTACCACTATTGTTTTCAGGCTGAGGACGGTTGCTTTGCTACTGAAATTGCTTGCACCGCAAACCGGTCCGGGCTCATCGGTATCGTAAGCAAAGGTAAGCAGCCGGAAGCATGAAAGCAGCACAACCACCCTCGCCCACTACGCCCATGCTGCTCCTTGACGTGCTGGAGCGACCGGGGTTGTTGATACGCGAGCTGCTGTGGCGCTGGCTGTGCGGTGCGCTGCTCTCACTTATTGCCGGTTACGATGCGCTTCGCATCTGGAGTGCGTCGCTGCCTGCGCTTCATAGCGCGGGGCTATTTTCGCTTTCCACGGAGACGGCGCTCGACAATCCATCGCATATCGTCGAGGTGTTCGCGGCTGCCGAAGCAATACTGCGTCCGCAGATAGAGCGTGCCTTGCTCGGCCTGGCACCGCTCGGCATGTTTTGCTGGGTGGCGGCGTTTGCACTGGGTCGAGCCGCCGTGCTGGCGCGCTTCGACGCGCGGCTGCCGCACAGGCCGTGGCTGCTGGTCAGCTGCCAGGTGTTGCAAACCGCCGGTGACCTCACCATTGTGCTGGTCTGGAGCATGGTGGTCAAAATGGCGCATTCGCTTCTTCTCCGCGAACCCTCTCCCAGCTTCGGGTGGTACTTGCTGGCAGTGTTGCTGGCGACCGCGGCTGCGTGGATAGCGTGGGGCCGAATGGCAAACAAGATGCAGGTGGCGCTTGCGCTTGCGTTGCTGGAGTCCCAGTCTGCGTGGGGCGCGTTCCGGCGTGCGTGGCAACTGCCGGACTCTCGACTGGCGAAACGGGCCGCGCGTTTTCGCCAGTCGGCGCGCAAGACGCAGCTGTATATCCTGATGCCGGCGTTTGTGATTTCACTGATACCTTCGCCGTTCCACAGCCATTGGGTGCTGGCGGGGTGGTACGGCTTGCTGTCGCTGGTGCCGCTGGCGGCGAGTGATGCGGTACGGCTCGGCGTACTTTTCACGCTGCTGCGCGAGGTCCGGGAAGAGCATTTTGAACGTGCCGCGAAGTTGCCCGGTGTTTCCGCAGAACAGATTCGGCTGTAGATTGTTTAGACTTGACCGGTGGACATCCCCGCAAGCGTTTCCTCTTCCCTTGTTTCTTCTTCAATCGTCATTCTCGATTTCGGTTCGCAGTACACGCAGCTGATTGCGCGGAGAATCCGTGAGCTGAACGTGTTTTCAGCGGTGCTGCCGTGTACGGCTTCGCTTGCGCAGATACAAGCCTTGCAGCCGCGCGGGATTATTCTTTCCGGTGGTCCCTCGTCCGTGTACGACGCCGACGCGCCGAAGGCCGACCCGGCGGTACTGGCGATGGGAGTGCCGGTGCTGGGCATCTGCTATGGCTTGCAGTTTATAGTTCACCACCGCGGCGGCAGGGTGCAGCCGGCGGCGCGGCGCGAGTACGGCGATGCCGAGGTGACACTGGTGGACCGGGAAACGCAGTTGTTTGCCGGGCTACCGGAGACCATGCGGGTGTGGATGTCGCATGGAGATGAGGCGCTGGAGCTGCCGCCGGGCTTTCATGAAACCGCGCGCACCCCGAACGCGCTGGCCGGGATTGCGAACCCGCAGGAGCGGATATGGGCAGTGCAGTTCCACCCGGAGGTGCAGCACACCCGGCATGGAGGGGAGCTGCTGCGCAACTTTGTGTTGGGTGTTTGCGGTGCCACTGCGGACTGGACGGCGCAGCACTTCATCACGGAGACGACCGCGAAGATCCAGGCACAGGTGGGAACCGGGCACGCGATTTGCGCGATTTCAGGGGGTGTGGATTCCTCGGTTGCCGCCGTGCTGGTGCATCGGGCCATCGGCGATCAGCTGACATGCGTGTTTGTGGACAACGGCGTGCTGCGCAAGAACGAGTTTGAGAAAGTGCAGGAGAACCTGCGGGGCAAGCTGGGGCTGAACCTGGTGGCGGTGGATGCGCGGGCGCGGTTTCTGGGGAAGCTGGCAGGGGTGAGTGACCCGGAGGCGAAGCGCAAGGCGATCGGGCGCGAGTTTATCGAGGTGTTCGACGACGAAGCGGTACACATAGCCGAGCGGACCGGCGGGGTGGACTGGCTGGTGCAGGGCACGCTGTACCCGGATGTGATTGAGTCTGTTTCGGTACACGGGCCTTCGCACGTCATCAAGAGCCACCACAATGTGGGCGGGCTGCCGGAGACGATGAAGCTGAAGCTGATTGAGCCGTTGCGGGACCTGTTCAAGGATGAAGTGCGACGCATCGGGCGTGACATGGGGATGCCCGAAGATATTTTGGGACGGCAGCCGTTCCCGGGGCCTGGATTGGCGGTGCGCATCCTGGGCGAGGTGACGGCGGAGCGCGTGGCGATCTTGCAGGAAGCCGATGAAATTGTTGTCGACGAGATCAAGGCAGCCGGGTTGTACGGCAAGATATGGCAGGCGTTCGCGGTGCTGCTGCCGGTCAAGAGCGTGGGCGTGATGGGCGACCAGCGGACGTATGCGGCGACGTGCGCGATCCGCGCGGTGCACTCGGAAGACGGCATGACGGCGGATTGGGCGCAGCTGCCGTATGAGCTGCTGGGGCGGATGTCGAACCGGATTGTGAACGAGGTGCGCGGCATCAACCGGGTGGTTTATGACATTACTTCGAAGCCGCCGGGGACTATTGAGTGGGAGTAGCTGTTTCATGAAGAAATGATGAAACAAATGAAGCGGCTTTGTTCCTTTCGTCCGCAGGGTTCAAGGCTGCCGCATCCAAGCAAGCACAAGCATTTCGCAGAGTGGAAAGGCCTGATACGGCTTTGCGAGTCAAGGTAGCGCCATAGTTTGGAGCAAAAGCAGCGGCAGTGTAAGGGAACAAGGCGAAAAGCAGGTCAGCTACGCTCAGGCTGACACGGTCTTTGCATGGCACTGATTTAGTTTTAAGCATCCGTAGTACACATATAAGGGGTTTGCAGATGGGGAAATTAGAGGGGCGTGTTGCAATTGTTACCGGCGCGAGTTCAGGCATCGGTCAGAGTATTGCCATACGTCTTGCAAAAGAAGGCGCATCGGTTGTTGTGGATTACATCGGAAGCGATGAAGGCGCAAAGTCAACGATAGATACCATTACCTCTGCCGGGGGTACTGCTATCTCATTTTGTGCAGACGTTACCAA
>CAXSFX010000257.1:0-3308 GCA_964236655.1 uncultured Acidobacteriaceae bacterium
CGCGTATTGCGCCCACACCGTCGTAGAAGCCGCCGCGACCCTGGATGCCGAAGTCCTCAGCCATGGTGATCTGCACGCTTTCAATGTACTGGCGGTTCCAGATGGGTTCGAGAAAAGAGTTGGCAAAGCGGAAGAAAATGAGGTTCTGAACGGGGTTTTTGCCCAGATAGTGGTCGATGCGGAAGATAGACTCTTCCGGGAATACTTCATGGATGGCATTGTTAAGCGCGGCTGCTGTTTCCACGCTGTGGCCAAACGGCTTTTCCACCACGATGCGTGCGCCTTCAGAGTTGCCGGATTCCTTGAGCTGCTGCACGACGCGGACAAACAGTGACGGCGGAATTGCGAGATAGTGGAGCGGGTGTTTAGCTCCGGCCAGCTCCTGCCGGACCTTGACGAAAGTTTCCATGTCGCTGTAGTCGCCATCGACGTAACGCAGGCAGTTCAGCAGGCATTCCAAACCTTGCGGATCAATGCCGCCGTGCTTATCGACACTATCGCGACAACGATTTTTCAAGTCGTCCAGCGTCCAGCCGGCTTTGGCCACACCCACCACCGGGCCCTTCAGCTTGCCCCGCTTTGCGAGCCGCTGCAGCGACGGAAAGATCTGCTTATAGGCAAGGTCTCCCGTGGCACCAAAGAACACCAGCGCATCCGACACAATCTGCTCCATGAAACTTCCTTTCACAACTTGGGAGAGGACAGGGTCCCCCCACGTCTACTTGCATTTGATCGACGTCTCCATGATTCCACCACTCCGCGCCTCGCGCAAATACATGACTAGGTACTTCCGGGTATTTCATCGGGATAGTAAGAGCAATGCAGCGTTGCAGGAGCAGGTTCCTTTGGGCACCTCCAATTGAGATTTCCTTTCCTCGTTTCGCATCGTCATTGCTTTCCCGCATTTATGCTAAAGGTAGGCTCGCTGTGAAGGGTGCATTTTACCGGCCCCTTGCAGAGCGAAGATTTTAGTGGGAGCCCCGAGGAGCAGAGACTATGACGGGTGCGTTTGTAATCCAGCGGCTAGTGTTGTGTGCCTTGCTGCTGACCGGCTTCAAGGCAGGCGCGCAGCAGGACGGTGGCCCCATGCCGTTCGGTCCAGCACCGGCTGCACTGCCTATTGCCGCGGAAACCCCGGTCGTACCACCTGCGCCGGCCATCGATCCGGTCCCGCTGGATACGGCATCCAGCCCATCGAAGCAGTACCACTTGCATATGTTTCACCTGCATACGGGTGAGTCGATTGATGTGACCTATCGCGTCGGCAACCGGTATGTGCCTTCCGCACTCGACATCCTGAACCATTTTCTGCGGGATCATCGAACGGATGATGTCGCCAGCTACGATCCCCACGAGTTTGATGTGCTGCACGCGATCATGGAAAAGCTTCACAGGCCTAACGGCATCATTGACATCGTGTGCGGTTATCGTTCGCCGGCGAGCAACGAGTTTCTGCGGGAGAACTCGGACGGCGTTGCCGAACACTCGCAGCACATGCTTGCCAAGGCGATCGACATCCGCGTACCGGGGGTCAGGACGCGCAGTCTCCAGCAGGCGGCGCTGTCGCTAGGCGATGGCGGCGTGGGGTACTATCCCGGTTCGCAGTTTGTGCATGTGGATGTTGGACCGGTGCGGCAGTGGACTTTGGGTCGTGCGATAAGGGCAGGGCGGCGTGGGCAGTACCGGCGGCATCATCACAGCCGGTACCTGCGCGGGTAGCAGATCGTCGATTTAAGTCGTATCTCCAGTAATCTTCTTCGGCTCAGGCTTTAGCGGATAAGGAGCACCGCCGGCTAATATCGATTCCATATCCTTGTCGTAGCCATATAAATCATTGAAAAAGTGCACCTTGCCGGCTTCATCGACGCGCGCAGTGGCATAGAAAATCAGTACCGGGATAGGGTGCTTCAAACCTACGGTTTTGTTGTCCTCCCCTGTTTCCATGGCATCGTGGATAGCATCAGGGGTCCAGCGCGGTTGGTCGCGCAGCACCCAGTCGGCAAGCGCTTCCGGGTTCTGGATACGAACACAACCATGAGAAAAGTCGCGGCGCGATCGGCTGAACAGCCCCACGGCAGGCGTGGAGTGCAGGTAAATGTTGAGCTTGTTGGGAAACATGAACTTGATAAGACCTAGTGAATTTTCGGGGCCCGGTTTCTCACGCACCATGTAAAGATTTTTTGCCAGGCTTGCTGCAGTCCAGCCTTCGACAGGCTTGCCGGCATGATTGACTACCTCAAAATTTTTGGACGCGAGATAGTCCTTGTTTGCTTCTACGTGCGGAACCAGTTCTTCCTTCACAATAGTCGGCGTCACATTCCAATAGGGACGCAGCACCACGTAGCGCATTTCCTGTGAGAGCACCGGCGTTTTATGCTCATCCTCCTTGGCCTGACCTACCACCACGCGCATCTGGAAAGCGGGCTTGTGGTCGTCACCGTAGACGCGCAGCAGGTACTCCGGGATGTTCACGAATACGGGCGCATTCTGATACTCGGGTGCAAGCCAGCGCAGGCGCTCAAGCGTATCCTCAAGCTGGTGCACTCGGGTTGTGAGCGGAACGTTGAGCGCGGCAACGGTTTGCGGTGTCAGCAGGCCGCTTGCGGGCAGGTCGTGACGCGATTGAAAGCTCTTGACCCCTTCGGCAAGCGCCTGCGTGTACACCGGGTTTGTGACGGACAAGGGTACCGGGGGCTCAGTAGTAACGGGCAATGCCGGTAGGTCCATATCGCCGAGCAAAGCAAGCCGCTCCCCCAAGGCGCTTACTCCTGCGTAGTGCGCGCCGGGGCTGAGCGGTTGGGTGGGCATCGGTAAAAGTGGAGTGTTCCCAGCCCGCCGGGTGAGCTCCTGGTAGTGCACCAGCGCTAATTCGGTTGCGCGATAGTTGTCAGAGTCCGGTTCAATGCCCTTGAGCGCGACTTGGACGTTTGCAGCCGCCAGCACCTGCCCTGCGAGAAAGCTGGACAAGTCGTACCGTCGTGCTTCGACATCCACGCCGAAAGTGAAGTGCTGTGGATTGACACGGCCGATGTGAAGGTCCGAGATATAGCGCATGGTGCAGACGGTAAGCGCCATGTCAAACGCAGCAAGCTGTTCATCATTGGCGGTCGCAAGCTGGTGCAGGCGGCTGGGCCACAGCGAAGCATCGTAATCCGCCGGATTGAGCCCTTTGCTGCCGCTTGCGGCAAACAGCTCCGTCAACTCAGTGGCTTGCTCTATTGCTTTATGCCCATGGACCCAGGCGGGATCCCAATTGCGTTTTGAATATAAAGTCCAGGCTGCCGGTGTGTAGACTGTGAAGTCAGGCC
>CAXSFX010000258.1:0-3296 GCA_964236655.1 uncultured Acidobacteriaceae bacterium
TGAACTGTATATGGAAGGAACCATGATGCCGATGTTGGATAACGCCTCCGTTCCAACTCGGAACAGGCTTCCAGATCATGCTGCCAATCTAAGCATTGCTGTCGGCATTGCCACCCGTGGCCGCCCTGACACTCTGAAGGAGACCCTGGCTGATCTTGCGCTGCAAACCCGGCCTGCAGAGGGCACGTATGTAGCCTACTTTGATCCTTATGACATCGGTGATGCGCCGTCGCTGTTCCCCCAGGTTCAATTTTTTAAGGGCTCCGGCGGCTCTTGCGCACAGCGCAATCACCTGTTGGACGCAGCCGCTAACCGCCATGAATTGATCTTCTTCATGGACGATGATTTCTACCTGCACCGCGATTATCTGCTGCGCATGGAACAGACTTTCCTAAGCGACCCACTCATTCTGGGCGCGACCGGTGAAGTGATCGCCGATGGAGCCGTAGGTCCCGGACTTACTACGGATTATGCCCGCGAAAGGCTACGCCAGATCGGTGCCGTGCCTAGTCTGACACAGCGCAAACCCCAGCCGGCCTTCAATACATATGGCTGCAATATGGCATTTCGCGTGTCTGCCCTGCTGGAGCACAGGATACGCTTCGATGAGAATCTTCCCATCTACGCCTGGTTTGAAGATGTTGACTTTTCCCGTCGCCTGCTGCCCTATGGCAAGCTGGTTCTGGTGCCTGGAGCGCAGGGGGTCCATCTCGGCATTAAACAAGGCCGCACTTCGGGCAAGCGACTGGGGTACTCGCAGGTGGCCAACCCTGTCTACATGGCGCGCAAGGGGACACTGCCCTGGATAGCCGCAATCAAGGGTATCTGCCGGCACGTTTCAAAAAACTTGCTGCTCAGCTTGCGGCCGGAGCCGTATGTGGACCGTCGAGGGCGTGTCCGGGGCAACTTACTTGCGCTGTGGGATCTGCTGCTTGGTCGCATGCGGCCAGACCGCATCCTGCAGCTCCACTAAGGTTGCATGTCCCTGGAAGGGGTACGCTTTACGGCTTTACGGGCTGGAATTGCACAATCGACAGAATACGACTGGATACCTATAGACATGCGATTGCCGTATCGAAACACTTTCCCCGAACTCTCCGCGGCAACTTTGCTTGAGAACAGGAGTTTCTGTGTCCACACCCTTTCATGTAGTTCCTATTGATTCTACAATAGTTACGAGTCGAAAACCGAGCTTGGCTGTCGGCATTCCTACCCGCGGTCGCCCGACCATTCTGTACGAAACCATCCGCGACCTACAGCAGCAAACCCGCCGTCCAGATGCTATTTTTGTGGCTTATTGTGAGCCTTCCGATATCAGCAATGCACTGGAGTTGTTCCCCGAAGTGCATTTTATCCAGGGTTTCGGGACAGGCGGCTCCTGCGCGCAGCGCAATCGTCTGCTGGAGAGTGCCGGAGAGCAGTTCGACTTTATCTTTATTATGGACGATGACTGCTACCTTCATCGCGACTACCTTCTGCGGGTTGAGCAGACGTTTACGGGGGATGCAACAGTCGTAGGGCTTACCGGCAGGATTCTGCTGAACGGAGCCAAAGGTCCCGGTGTGCCGGGCGAGCATGCTCGTTCCTTGCTAAGAGCCATTCCCACTGTGCCCACATTAGCCGAGCAGCCTCCCCTTTCTGCCTTCAACACAGATGGTTGCAACATGGGATTTCGCATGAGTGCGATTCGTGCGGCCAATCTTCGCTTCGATGAGGAAATGCCCGGCTATGCCTGGTACGAAGACATCGATTTCTCTCGGCGGCTGCTACCTTACGGCAGGCTGGTGCTGGTACCTGGGGCGCAAGCGGTACATCTCGGTGCCAAAGTGGGTAAGACCTCCGGTCGGCGTTATGGCTATTCGCAGGTCGCCAATCCGATTTACTTGGCTCGCAAAGGTACATACCCCTGGCCGAATGCATTCCGGAGCACTCTGCGCAACACAGTTGCCAACCTGCTGCACAGCATTCGATCCGAGCCGTTTATTGACCGACGAGGGCGGCTCAAGGGCAATTTACTGGCATATGGGGACTTGCTGCGTGGGCGCTTGCGTCCCAATCGCATACTGCAGCTTTAAAGGAGTGGCAGCCATGCCTATACGCCGACATAGACGAGTCATACTACTATCTTTTCGCGATCGAGCAAATATTTCACCAATTCCTTCGTAGATTTGTCGATTCGACGGAACTTGAGAAAGACCTAGCGGTAACCGGTTTAACCACTGATGTTAGATTGGTAAAAATATTTTCTGTTCAAAACTACATACAAGCATTTGCGCAACATTACCGATTTGGGTATACCACAAGCATTCTTCCCGAAAAGGGACAGGTTCTGCAATAGGGTGACTTAAGATTGCTTGAGTTACCTGCTATAGCCGATGATAGAGTTCATGTAGATCGTTACGGTTGGTGAAATTTACATTGTTCCCAAGAAGAAAAGAATGTAAAAGTGACAAAAATTCATGGCGGCTTCAGTCAAGGTTGCCGCTTTACATCCACCCTGGCAGGAGACGCAGAAGCGGATTCTCTCAGCACAACTGAAGAGCTCCAATGTTGTTTCTGGATGCCGCTTCCGGATGCCACTATGACATTGCACCATTTGCCGCAACTCGCTCCCCCAAAAAGTGCAGCACGCGCCCATATCTTCAATAAGCGTGTACCACTCTCTGCCAGCCTCATATGCCTTGCTGCCCTGGCTTTTTCCGAGCCACTGTTCGCGCAGGATTCAGAGACAGAGAACACCGTGCCCTCACTCGCGCTTGCCCCGGCAAATGCCGTCACGGACGTACTCCCTTCGCAGAAACTTGGCGCAGACGATCTGCTACAGATCCTGGTACCGTACTGTCCGGAACTCTCACACTCATTCCGCGTCAGCTCCGATGGCACTCTGGCGTTACCACTGCTGAAACAACGAATCCAGGTCGCCGGGTTTGAACCGTCGCAGGTTGAAAGCAAGATAGCCGCTGCCCTGGTCAATGAGCAAGTACTGACCGAACCTACCGTCAACATTTCAGTTCTCGAGTATCGATCAAGGCCGGTGAGCGTGGTCGGCGCGGTCAACCGTCCGCTTACTTTTCAGGCTACGGGAGATACCACGCTGCTCGATGCCTTGGCAAAGGCAGGCGGTCTTTCGACCAATGTAGGGCCTACCATCACGGTCACCCATCGCGGCCAGCTAGCCGATGGCACTCTGCACATTACAGTGCAGTCAATACCGGTACGCGAGCTGATTGGCTCTACCGACCCCAAGTTAAACGTAAAGCTTACGGGAAATGAAGAGGTGCGCGTGCCCGAAGCAG
>CAXSFX010000259.1:0-3247 GCA_964236655.1 uncultured Acidobacteriaceae bacterium
CGCGACGAAGATGCCCGGCTGCTGCTGGGCGGTGTTTCAAACGGCACTTTCTACAGCTGGAAGGCAGGAGGTGCCAAGCAGCTTGAACAGGATCGGCTGCTGCGTATCTCATACCTCATCGGTATTTTCAAATCGCTTAATATTTTGTTCAGTCCTCAGCTTGCCGATCGTTGGGTGCGTTTGTCGAACACCAACGACATCTTCAACACTCGTACGCCTCTTGAGTACATGCTGCGCGGCGGGGCCCCGGCCATGGACACGGTTCGACGGCTTCTGGACGCGCGCCGCGGCGGTTGAGCAAGCACCCTGAACGGACCTTAAAGGAATAATGACCCAAGCGAAACAACGCAGCCGCCGGTCGCCACGAAAAGGCCGCATCCCCAGCCTGCAAGCTGCTGCTGACCAGTTACGAGCTGTTCGTGCCGCGCAGCCTGTCACTTCCCCCACCTTGCTGGCTTCGACGCGGCTGCCCCCGGTTACCGAGTTGCAGCGGCTTGATACCTCGCGCCTGCTGCCCGCGCGCTACAGCGACTCCGTGCTGAACCGCATCGCCGAAACCGCGAGTGATCTATCCCTGATTTATGCGCTCGACAGCGCCACGAACGAGCGCCTACTAGCCGAAGCTAATGGGCGGCTCGGCATTGCGATGCGCGAGCTTGTGTCTGACGTGCCCTACGGACGCATCATCAACGCAGCTTTTGCGCACCCTCACCCCCAGGGAGCGCGCTTCTCCACCCCATACCGCGGGGCCTGGTACGCCGGCTTTGAGCTTGCCACAGCCAAGGCTGAGGTGTTGTTCCATCGTTCTGTACAGTTCACTGAAATTGGCTGGTCCCAGCCGGAAGTGCTGGATTATGACCATTACCTGGCCGACTTTTTTGGCGTATTCCATGACTTGCGCCTCGACCCGGGTGAGGAGTACCCGGCCCGCTTTGGCAGCGAGAGCAAGCAAACTCCCTTCCACCATCCCGGCAAAATGCCGCCCAACCCATGCCTCGATCCAACTTCCTATATCGCCTCCCAGCAGCTTGCGGGCGAGCTGCTTGAGGCTGGATCGCTCGGCATTGTGTACCCCAGTGCTCGCCGCCACGGCGGCACCTGCCTGGCCTGTTTCCATCCCGGCATTGTCCGTAACGTGCGCAAGCGCGATCTGCACCGGCTTACCTGGTACCCGGAGGCTCCGCCGACCTTTTCACGAGTGGCCCGCCAGGGAGCAGCCGCAGGGGGCTTACTGCTTACAGCCACCCGGCAGCCCGATGTAAAGCCTGACGCAGAACCATAACCTGACCCCGGCACCTTACCGAAGTACCCGTAACATGGCTGCTGTCAGCTCTTCCACATCGCTGCCGTCTGCTTGTGCTCGTGAGATGCTGCCCGGCGTGCAGAGCACATCATGCGGAACCATCTCCCCCGGTTCACCGGAGGCAAGCACGCTATTGGATAACGTCCAGAAGCGTAGCCAGTAGGAGCCGTGCACTGCAGCCAGCCGCACGCTTACTGCACCGGCACTCGCTAACAGCCGGCTCATTGCCTCTACCATGCAATCTACAGAGGGGGCCTGTACGGTCATGCATTTTGGAAACTGCACAGCAAGCAGGTTACGGGTCGCCTGCCAAAAGTCGCTCTCGGTCAGCAAACCCCCTTCGACGGATATGGAATTCATTCGCTCCGCAACGCGCATAAGCTCGTGATCCAGATGATCTTCAAAACAAAGTGACAATCGTTGCGGGTACCCTGTGGTGCGTAGTGCCACAACTCCATGCTCTTCCATAAGGGCTTTAGGCAGATAACTCGCCATGCGGGCAGGAACAAAATTGCCAAGGCTGAATACCGGGCAATGTGACTGGATAGCCAGGGCGGCGGTGAACTCTGCTTCCGGCAGTATCATCCCCTGGTTCAACCAGGAACCAAGCTTGCCGGCTCCGGTGTCACGCTGCAAGCGGAGTGCCTCCTCCAGCTGCGCCTCGCTAATGGTTCCCTGCTCAACCAGGATGCGACCCAACAGTACACGGGGCCGTGACGTTATGGCTGCTGCGGTAGCTCGCATGCTCTCTTCAAGAACAACCCCGCGCAGCAAGGTTTCAAGGCACTCACGGCTACAGGCTACCTGCCCATGCAGCTCGTAGCCTTTACCTTCTATGTTCAGGGTCCCACACATCTCGACGGCGCATGGGATGGTGAGTTCTTTGCCTTGTTCGCGTATAGAAGTGGCCTGATTCAGCCCAGCTTCTATAGTCGCAATGGCTGCAATAGTTGTGATGGTTGCGATGTTTCCGATACTTCCAGTAAGTGCGATGGTTCCCATCATCTCGCTCATAATCTCTCTCCGTTTTTATATTTCGTTTGTCTTTGAACTGCTTAGGTGTTGCTGTTAGCTTGCTCGCTGCTGCTGCCAGGTCGCTTTGATCGGCTGGGTGCGCAGAGCGGCCAGCATGGTGCGAAGGCGGCTTGTTGCCTGGTGATGAATTTGTGATACGCGCGACTCCACTACGCCCATGACCGTGCCGATTTCCTTCATCGTCATTTCTTCGTAGTAGTAAAGTGTCACCACCAGGCGCTCGCGTTCAGAGAGTTTTTCAATGGCAGCGATCAGGCATTGCCGCGCTTCGCCTTCCAGGCACTGAAACAGGGGATTTTCGCTTTCCTTGGCCGGCAGAAACGCCAGCTCCTCTTCACCGGAATCCTCATTACGCTCAGCGTGCAGCGTTGCCACTTCAAGCCCTTTCAGCTGCCCGGTCAGCTGCTGCAACTGCGCCAGTGACATTCCCATCTCAGCCGCCACTTCAGATTCCTGCGGAGCCCGTCCAAACCTTGCCTGCAATGTCTGTTTTGCTTCTTCGCGTGCGCGTCCCTTGCGCCGTAGTTCGCGGGGGCTCCAGTCCAGTGAGCGCAAGCTATCCAGGATCGCTCCCCGGATGCGAAACTGCGCGTAGGAGCGGAACTGCACATTCTTTCCAGCGTTGAACTTGCGTGCCGCATCCACCAGGCCAAGAGTTCCGGCACTGATCAGCTCGTCAAGCTCGACATGCTGCGGCAGCCGCTCATGGATGTTCCGGGCTACGTGGCGCACCACCGACATATGCTCCAGCACCAATTGTTCCTGGGCGACGGTAAGTGCGCCGGGCTGCGCTGCATCTATAACATCGCCGGCTGCCTTCTTACATGTCTTTGCTGTTGTGCTCGCTTCAGTTTCAAACCAAAAATCATTCGATGTTGTGTTGAACTTGCCGTACTGCATCTGCGCCGG
>CAXSFX010000260.1:0-3121 GCA_964236655.1 uncultured Acidobacteriaceae bacterium
TCCGTGCCGGTGGTTGCTGAGTGAACGGAAGTTCCTTATGAAAGGAAAACGGCTTATCCTTTTATAAGGAATCTGCTTATGAAAAGATTTTGCAAATGATGCAGATTCGCCGTTCGAGCGGTATCTACATAGTCTCAACTACTGCAGGCGAGAGCGTACGTGCTTTTCTACCTGATCCCTTGCCGCCGGTGCTGGATCTCCAGAACCTGCTGCCGCTACTGGACAGGGCAAACCAGGCGCTTGGGCGGCTTGACGGGCTGACAACAATTCTTCCTGACATTCAGCTGCTTCTTTATAACTACATCCGTAAAGAAGCCGTACTGTCTTCGCAAATTGAGGGTACACAGTCCTCTTTTTCCGATTTGCTCCTATTTGAATCCGAAGACCTTCCTGGGGTGCCGGTGGATGATGTTGCAGAGGTTCTGAACTATGTAGGTGCCATGGAGCACGGTCTTCGACGGCTGAAGGAAAACTTTCCCCTTTCCCTCCGGCTGCTCCGCGAAGTGCATGGCATTCTGCTGCGTGGAGGCAGAGGCGAGAACAAAGCGCCCGGCGAGTTTCGCACTAGTCAAAACTGGATTGGAGGATCGCGACCCGGCAATGCCCTCTATGTGCCGCCGCCGCCAAATCGCCTGATGGAATGTCTGGGTGAGTTTGAAAATTTTCTTCATGAACGATCGTTGCCGCTGCTGGTCAGAATTGCACTTCTGCATGCTCAGTTTGAAACCATTCACCCGTTTCAAGATGGAAACGGTCGTTTGGGTAGGCTTCTCATTACGCTTCTACTGTGCGAGCAAGGCGTACTGGAGAAACCTTTGCTGTACCTCAGCTTGTTCTTCAAGACCAATCGCCCCCGCTACTATGACCTGCTGCAGCGCGTGCGTACGGAAGCTGCATGGGAAGAATGGGTCCGCTTTTTTCTGCAAGCCACTGAAGAGACAGCAACCCAGGCTGCTGAAACCGTGCGGGAGCTGCTTCGTCTATCCTTGGACGACCGAGCGAAGATCCAAACTCTGGGCCGTCCCGCGGGCTCGGCTTTGCGCGTGCATACGCTTTTACAGGAAAGGCCCATTGTTGAACTGGGAGCTGCAGCACGGACTCTTCAGCTCAGCATTCCTACCGTATCTACGGCAATGCGGCATTTGATCCGTCTGGGCATTGTTGAAGAAGTGACAGGACGGCGCAGAGGGCGTCTCTTTGCCTATCGAAAGTATCTAGCCGTTATGAATACCGGAACAGAACTCCCGCCACCTGCCTGAGAAGCCCCTACGCCAGCACTGCCTCGATCTCCCCAATCCCCCACTCCAGATCCTCCTGCGAGATCATCAGCGGCGGGGCCAGCCGGATTACCGTTGCGTGCGTCTCCTTGCACAGCACGCCGCGCCTCTGTAGCGCCTCGCAGAAGGGCCGTGCCTCCGTATTGAGCTCAATACCGATCCATAGACCGCGCCCGCGTACGGCCACCACATGCGGGCTGCGTACCTGTCGCAGGCGCTCCAGCGCGTAGGCACCCAACGCTGCCGAGCGCTCCGGCAGCCGCTCCTCTACTATGACGCGTAGTGCCGCACGAGCGACTGCGCAAGCCAGCGGGTTGCCGCCGAAGGTGCTGCCATGGTCACCCGGCTGCATCACTCCCAAAATAGCCCGCGAAGATAAAACCGCTGATACCGGGTAGAAGCCGCCTGAAAGCGCCTTGCCCAGGATGACTACATCGGGGCGGATACCTTCGTGCTCAAACGCAAACATGGTCCCGGTGCGACCCAGGCCTGCCTGGATTTCATCGGCCATCAGCAGTACATTGCTCTCATTGCAAATTGCTTCTACATCACGCAGGTAGCCATTGGGGGGCAGCACAATGCCTGCTTCGCCTTGAATGGGTTCAAACAGAAACGCGCAGGTATTCGGGGTGATCGCGTTACGCAGCGCCTCGGCATCCCCGAACGGCACAGTACGAAAGCCGCCGGCAAATGGTCCAAAACCGTGCCGGTACTGCTCTTCCGTGGAGAAGCCGACCACCGCAATGGTGCGGCCATGGAAGTTGTTGCTGCAAACGATGATCTCAGCCGCCCCATCCGGGATGCCCTTGACCGTGACGCCCCACTTGCGTGCCACCTTCAGCGCGGTTTCAACCGCCTCAACGCCGGAGTTCATAGGTAGCGCCATATCGTAGCCGGTCAGCGCATGCAGTTCCTGGAGCAGCAGCGGCAGTTGGTCGTTGCGAAAGGCGCGCGAGGTTAGCGTGACTCGCTGTGCCTGTGCGACCATGGCAGCCAGAATGGCCGGGTGGCAGTGGCCCTGGTTCAGCGCGGAGTAGCCTGCCAGCAGGTCCAGGTAGCGTCGCCCTTCGACATCCGTAACCCAGGCACCTTGCGCGCACTCAACGACTACATCAAGAGGATGGTAGTTGTGAGCACCATATTGCTGCTCCAATGCGATAAGCTCTGCCGCTGATTGTTCTGCGATTTGCATATGCTCCTCTACCCTGCCAGTTGTAGTGTAGGGTGGCGAGCTGAATGACTCAATGCTCATGCAAAATACTATGCGCTGGGCCTTGTCGCATCGGGCAGCGAAGCCTTCAGACGTTCAAAGGCATGGAACGAGCCGAGTGTGACCACGCTCGGTAAAGGGCAGGTATGTAAGCCTTGAGTCTGCCGAACCCTTTAAAAAATCAAAGCAATGTCAAAGTAGATCGTATGTAGAGCATTTGCACGTGCCGCACTTACCAAAAGCAGGTATGTCCATGGATTGCGTGCTCTCTTGCTTACCTACAATATGGGGGCCTCAACCGGTACCGGCGAGCGTCGGATAAAATCACACCATGGCCACATCTGCGCAACGCGACCTGCTCCCCGCCTCGGAAGCGGTACGTGCCACTACTCTCGCTCGCGCCCGCAACACTCTTCAATATGGCGTTTTTGGGGAACTGGAGACGACCGGAGACAGCCTGCAGCGCATCATTGAGGCTGTTCCGCACCCTGTCGCCAGCGCCCTGGGTACTCACGCTTTTATCTTTGTGCCATTGGCTATCGGCGAAACGGCGAGTGCCCGCGATACGGAGATTGCCCGCGTTCATACAGCAGAGCTTGCCGACCGCGCCATCTGCCACCGTACCGTTCCACTT
>CAXSFX010000261.1:0-3111 GCA_964236655.1 uncultured Acidobacteriaceae bacterium
GAGCACTGGGGTGACACGAACATGAAGTGCTTCGGCATGCTCATGGACGGACGCGCCCAGCCAACCGGCATCCAGAAGCGCGGCGGCGACGCAACCCTGCTGCTGGTTATCAATGGTCATAGTGAAATGGTGGACTTCTGCATGCCCGAGAGCTACGGCGGCGATGAGTGGTCGCTGCTGCTGGACACTAACCGCGAAGAGAACGATGCAAGCGGCGTCTTCAAAACAGGTGAGAGCTTCCAGGTAACCGGACGCTCGGTGCTGCTGCTTGCCTTGCGTGGGGAAAACGCGCAGAAGGGGCAGTACTAAAGGGGAGGGGATGGGAGTAGAGGAAAAGTACAGGAATAATGGGGGCACAGTACCAGTGCCTCCTGCTTCCATGTTTTCTCAAACTCCCATTTTGCGCGCCTGTGCTAGGCTGCCACTGGTGGAAGCTCAACTGAACCAGTTATTTGCCGAGGAATACCGGGCATTGAGGCCGCGTGCACCCATTCCATCCATCAATGCACGTTTTTACCGCTTTACCAGCCTGAACACGACCATCCGCCTGCGCGAGGGTGAACTGCGCGTGCACCTGTCAGACCTGCTTGAAGGCGCGCCGGAGCCTGTGCTGCGTGCCATCGCCCATATCCTGCTCGCCAAGCTTTATCGCAAGCCGGTAGAGGCAGTGCAATCCTCCTGCTACAAACGCTACACATTGTCAGAGGTTGTTGTACGGCAGACTGAGCGCATCCGGCAGCTGCGTGGACGCAAACGGATTGTAACCGCCAAGGGGCAACGTTGGGACCTGGACGAGGTGTTCGAATCGCTCAACGTACGCTTCTTCCATGGTTTGCTGGGGCGCCCCATTTTGACCTGGAGCGAGCATAGCGCGCGGCGTTTGCTGGGACACTACGATGCAGCACACAACACCATCATGGTAAGCCGCGTGTTTGACCGGCCCGATACGCCGCGCTATGCCGTCGAGTACCTGATGTACCACGAGATGCTCCACCTAAAGCACCCGGTCACCGTGCGGCGTGGACGGCGCTGTATACACCCCCGTGCGTTTCAGGCGGATGAAGAATTATTTCCTCACCTCAATGCTGCTCGCGCTTACCTCAAGACGCTTCATTAAAATCCGCTCATACATTTCTTAGAATATTCGAGCAATTTGAGACGGAAACTGCTGAAACGAAGGGGTATAGTTTCCCGTAGCTTTCTTCCATATATTCAATGTTGCGGAGATGAGCTTCTTTGGCGGTGTTGCAGCCTGGGAGGTTCCATGTACTAAATGAAGGTTCCATTTCCAATCGCAGCTGTTTGCACAGAAAGTGGCCATCTACTTGCAGTGCAATTACTGGAAGTCACTAACGGGTGATGTAACTTAGCATGGAACGGTCTGCGCAAACACGAGTGGTTGCCATTGCACTGGCCTTGTTGACAGTTGCAGCTGTGCTGCTCGCCATTTTTAATTTTGAGCAGGAGCAGCGCTTCCAGTCTCCTACGGATGGTATTTGGTGGGTAGAGTCGCACGGCGTGCTCCAGGCACAGCGCGTACCGGCAAACTCTCCTGGGGAGCGCGCCGGTATCAAGGCCGGTGATTTTCTACTATCAGTCAATAAGCAAGCCACTACACGCATTGCTGTATTGGTGCGGGAGCAGTTCCGGACCAGGGTTTACGGGTCCGCAAACTACCTGGTCATGCGAGCGGGTGTCCGTATCGACGTCCCGGTCATTCTGGACAGCGCTGACATCAGCTTTCATTACGGCATGCGGCTGATCGCCTTGATCTATCTCGGCATCGGGCTGTATGTTTTGTTTCGACGCTGGACTGCTCCACACGCTACCCACTTTTACATCTTCTGCCTGCTTTCATTCGCTTTGTATGCGCTGCTCTACACAGGCAAGCTGAACACCTTTGATTGGACGGTGTACTGGTGCTCGATTGTTGCAGGGGCTTTGCAGCCGGCACTGTTCCTGCACTTCGCACTCTCATTCGGGGAGCGTTCCCGAAGGCGAAACGCCCTGCTGTTGACGCTCACGTACATACCGGCTGCAATGGTAGTCGGCCTGCAGCTTTACGCGCTGCTGCGTTGGCAGGCCACGGAGCTGCTGGCACATCGTTTGGACCAGATCGCCACAGCCTACCTTGATGCGTTTTACATCCTGGCAACCGTCCTGTTCTCTGCCCAATATCTGCGTTCCGGCAAGGAGGCAGGCCAGGTGCTGCGGCGGCAGCAGCTCAAGTGGCTGGCGCGCGGGTCACTGCTTTCGGTTGTGCCGTACTCCCTGCTCTATGTACTGCCCTACCTGCTCGACCGGGTTACACCGGACCCTGTGCGCAACCTTGCCATTCTCTCTTTGATCATCCTGCCGCTGACCTTTGCCTGGGCCATTGTGCGCTACCGGCTCATGGATGTGGACCTGATCTTCAAGCGCGGCGTTACTTACACGCTGGCCACCGCGGCACTGCTCGGCTTCTATTTCGGCCTGGTGGCACTGGCAGCGGAGCTGGTGCGCAAGCGCCTGCCGGACGCAGGCGCATATGGGCTGGTTGCCGCCGTCATCATCACCGCGGCACTGTTTGATCCGGTCAAGCGCACCATCCAGAACCATGTAGACCGGCTATTCGACCGCAAACGCTACGACTACCGCGAAACCCTGATCGGTTTCGGCAGGGAGCTGGGCACGCAGACCGACCTGCCCCGCCTGTTGGACTCAATTACCGGAAGGTTGTCGCAAACGCTGCTGGTGGCACGGGTAGCAGTGTTTCTTGCAGGGGATGATTCTCAACAAGCAAGCGGCTTCAGGCTGGCTGCGGCCCATGGGCTGCCACCGGCCTTAGTAAATGCCGGCGGCGAGCTGTCCCTGGCTTTCCTGAATTTCAACGAGCCGGACGCGCGCACGCATATCTTCCTTGAAAACCCCCAGGCAGCGCTTCACCTTCCGGACGCCGAGCGGCGTACCGCGTCGCAGTTGGAGTTGCACTACTACCTGCCCTGCCAGGTAGGCAAGCGCACCATTGCCGTTATCGGTCTGGGGCGCACAACCGACGGCGATTTCCTTTCGAGCGAAGACGTCGAGCTGCTGGAATCGCTGGCCGGTTATGTCGGCATCGCCATCCAAAAT
>CAXSFX010000262.1:0-3079 GCA_964236655.1 uncultured Acidobacteriaceae bacterium
TCAGCGGGATGCCTCGGCCACGCTCGTAGGGGCGTCCAAAGCTTCGTATGAGGCTGCGTTGAAGAGCTACCAGTACGGTTTGCGCAATACCGTGGACGTAGTCTCGGCACAGCGCACCCTTGCCCAGGCCCTCAGCAATGATGTCGCGGCCAGGACCAATCTGCTCACCCAGCTTTCCGGCTTCGCGTACCGCACAGGAGACCTGCTGCAGGAAGCATCCAGAAAGGCGCATCCATGAGGAGGTTAGGCATACGCTCGGCCAGGAATCGCGCCCTGCTTTCCATGCCGGTTACGCTGCTGTTGACAGGCTGCTCACGTTCGCCGTCCTTCAATGTTCTCGGTTCTTACTTCCCGGGTTGGATTCTTTGCATGGTGCTTGCCATCGGCGCGACCGTGTTGCTCCATACCTTTCTGAAGCACATGCGATGGGAGCGAAGCATACCGGCATTGCCTTTGTTTTACGTCAGCATGGCGCTGCTGATCGCCTGCAGCTTGTACCTTGTCACTTTTGAATGAACCCCGCAGTACCGGAGACCTCCCGTGAACAGCGAATCTGCAAATGAACAAACGCCGCAACCGGCCGGCGCGGAGCAGGTACCTCCGACGAAGGAGGCCAAGCCGGAACCGGACTCGAAGCCCGGAAAGACGCAGCTGCCTGCGATTGCGAGACAAGGTGATGTTTCGTTGAGGGAGCCGAGTGCCTCATGGCTCGGCTGGGTTGTCCTTGGCGGCACCCTTGTGCTTGCCTTGATTGTGACGGTGCTGGCGGTCAGACGAAGTGTCGTCAATCCTCGCACTGACGATGCTGAGGTCTTCGCCAACTTTATCGGCATGGCTCCCCAGGTGGAAGGACCCATCGTGGAGCTGCCGATTCGTGACAATCAGTACGTCAAAGTAGGCGAGCTGTTGCTCGTCATCGACGAACGGCCATACCGGTACGCCTTGCAACGCGCAACCTCGCAGCAGGCAGCACTCGAAGGACAGATTGAAGATCAAAAGCGGCACATTCGTTCCCAGGTGAGCGGCGTGCACGTTGCGCAGGCGGACGTATCCAGCAGCGCTTACAACCGCGATGCCGTGAACGCCACCATTTCTGAAGCGCAAGCTGATGTGGTCGACGCCCAGGCCTCCGTGCGCGGGGCCGAAGCTGACCGCGACTACGCCGCCGATAACCTGCATCGGCTTGAGCCGCTCCTGGCTCAACAGTTTGTCACAGCCGACCAGGTGGATCAGGCGCGTACGCTGCTGGAAACGCGCAACCGTGCGGTACAACAGGCTGAAGCGCAGGTGGCGCTCCGTCAAGCGCGGGTGCAGACCAGTCGTTCGCACCTTGACCAGTCTGAGGCAGATATTGAGCAAAGGCAGGCGCAACGGGACCAGGCCGCGAACGGCGTGGAAACCCTGGCACCGTTGACGGGGCAGTTGGAAGAGCGAGCTGCGGCCATCCGGCTTGCTCAGTACAACCTGAACAACTGCCGCGTTTACGCCCCATTTGACGGCTATGTGACGAATCTGACCACGGCGGTCGGTAACTATCTGCGCGTAGGAACGCAGGTGTTCACCATGATCGACTCCCATACATGGTGGGTGATAGCGAACTTCCGCGAAACACAGCTGCGTCACGTCGTTCCAGGCTCCGCTGCGGACGTTTTCCTGATGGCGCATGAGGGCGCTCCACTCCGGGGCGTCGTGGAAAGCATAGGGTATGGTGTCACGCCTGATCCCGGCGTAGTGGGGGTGGTCTCTCCGGGATTGCCTGCCGTGCAGCGCTCGCTTAGCTGGGTGCATCTGGCTTCGCGCTACCCGGTACGCATACGCATTGAGGCACCCCCGGCGGCCCTGGTGCGTATCGGCGAAAACGCTGTAGCGGTCGTGCACCCGGTGCAGGCCGCGGTGAAGTAGGCATGGGAAGCGTAGCGCAACGCATACGACCGCAGGCCCAAAAGCCGGTGTCGGCTCCCGGAGTGACGAACCCTCCTCCGGCATTCGCCACCTGGTTGCCGACGTTTCTGCGCGAAGAGCTCCGGCCCTATCCCGGCCGCGCTCTCCTTGCCTTGCGATATACCCTGGCCGCCACCATCACCATGTTGCTGATCGTCACGTTCCGCTTGCCGGGCGCGGCGGTGGGCGGTTTCTATTCACTTCTGGTGCCGCGCGATACGCTGATTACCACCCTGCGCGGAGGGATGAATCTTATTCTTGCGTTCGGCGCGGGCCTTGGTTTCCTGCTGCTCGGTGCCATGCTGTTCGTGAACTACCCGTTGACTCACTTCCTGTGGGTCGTGGGCAGCTTCTTTATAGCTTTTTACGGCCTCAGCGTTGTATCGAACTATGGTGCAGCATCGGCTTTTGCCATCGTAATCGTTTTGTCGATCCCCCTCTGGGATCAACCCTTGCCGCAGGATGTGCTCGTCGCCGGCAACCTCTTCACGGCGCTCAGTGTGGCTGTCGCCATCTTGTCCACGATTGCTGTGGAGTTTGTTTTTTCTCTTTTCAAGAGCACAGACGACCTCCTGGATGGATTGGACGAGCGGCTTGAAGTCGCGCAGCAACTCCTACAGCCGATAGCTGCGCAGGAGGATCACGATGCCTTGACGAGCAAGCTGGATCAACTCGTGATAGCAGGTGTGTCCAGATTACGGCAACTGCTCATTGCCGGCGGCTTGTCCCAGGAGGAGAAAGATCGCTTCAGCGCGGTGATTTCATTGGTGAACCAGTTGGTAGACCTGCTCTCGGCCTTTGAACATCACACGACGCTGAGCGCAAACGAGGCTCCGCGAGTGCAGGCGATGGCGGAACAGGTGGCGCTCCTGCGGCAACGGCTGCGAGGTAAAAGCATGAGTCCCCTGACGCCGTTGCAATCACAGCCGGAAGGACCTCTTCTCCTGGATACGCTGGAGCGGACCGTCAGTTTACTCGGCGCAGCGGTCGTTGGGGAGCCGGGCCATCCTTTAGCGCCTGACTACGTTATGCCTGCGGCCCCGGCGATGTTCAAGGCAGATATGTTCTCCAACCCTGAACATCTGCGCTTTGCACTTCGCGGCTGCGCTGCCTCGGTGCTCTGCTACTTCATTTTCAA
>CAXSFX010000263.1:0-2909 GCA_964236655.1 uncultured Acidobacteriaceae bacterium
GACTTTCAGGAAGCCCTGCATCCCGGCGAGGATTTGTACAGCAACTGCATTCTTGCGCTCGACGCATGCTCAGGCACACTGCTCGGCTATGTGCAGCCTTTCAAGAACGACTTCCATGATTGGGACATGGCCGCAGCTCCGGTGGTTGTTCAAACGCGCGGCGGGCGCTCGCTGGTGATCGCCGGCGGCAAAAATGGGTTTCTGTACGGCATAGACCGCCGGAAAATGATGAAAGTCGCAAGCGGCCAAGACGCCGGCAGTCAAAACGCGGGCAGTCAACTGAGCGGCAGCGTGTCCGGTGCAGACGGACCCGGTGCCTTCTCGATTGTTTATCAAACTGCGTTTACGCGCCAGTTTAACACTCTCGTCGCTCTGAACGATCAAAGCTTCACCCGTTTTGCTCCTGGGACGCAGGGAGGAATGGAGTGGAATGGTCCGGCGTATGACCCGGATCTCAATTTGGTGTACACGCCGGCAGTGGACTGGCCGAGTTCAATCAAGCTTGCGCCTCCCTCAAGTCTCAAAGGGCAGAAGGGCAAGCCCTGGACAGGAGCTTACGACAAAGGGTTTGGTCATCAGGACCCGAAGAGCCAATGGGGCGGCTATTTGACTGCCATTGATGCGGACACCGGCAAAGTCCGCTGGCACCAGCGTACCCCGACGCCGCTGATCGGCGCTGTGACCCCAACCGCCGGGGGACTCGTGTTTTGCGGGGACTTAAACGGACAATTCAGCGCTTTCGACGCCCGGACCGGGCAGCGGCTTTGGAGCGACAGCACCGGTCAGCCGATTGGCGGCGGCGTTGTCTCTTATCAGGTCGGTGGACGCCAATTCGTGGCTGTGGCTGCGGCGATCAAGGCCACTCTCTGGCCGGTCAAATCCGGTGCGGCCCGGATTATCATCTATGCGCTGAAGCCGGCTCATTAACACTCAGCTTTTTTTGCGCTTAAAAGGAGAATAGTATGTCACGCAACCCAACAGAAATCGTACAGGAACTTCTGAACGATCCGACAAACCCCAAAGTGGTGAACGCGCTCGTTGCAGAAAATGCAACTTATGTGTCTTTGAACTACGAGAATGCCGAACTCAAAAAGATCATGCCCTGGGCAGGCACGTCTCAAGGGCCGCAGGCCATCCTGGATACCTACTCCCAAGTCGGTCAATACTGGGAAAATCTTGGGTTTGAGATCAAGGAGTTGTTCGAATCAGAAGGCAGAGTCGCCGTCTTCGGCAGCTTTACCTGCAAGTCCAACACGCTCGGCAAAACGATTACCTCACCTTTTTCCATCTTTGCAAAGGTCGAAGGCGAAAAGATTGTCTCCATGCAGTTCATGGAAGATACCTTCGGCACGGCTTCGACCTTCCGAGCCGGCGGGACCTGGAAATTCCATTCCAACCCAGCGGGTCAGGAGGTTGAAGTCTAATCAAGCACATTGCGCTCAATCCAGGTTCGGTTCCATTGTAGCAGCGCTATCATTAACCTGGTACGATCTCGGTCTCTCAAGCCGTAAAACCGGCAGAACGATGATCCGCATCATCCACAACGAGCAGCAGGCAAGAAAGCGTACAAAATATGGCCCTTAACCGTATTGATGTTCATCAGCATCTCATTCCTCCCTTTTGGGCTGCCGCACTCCCGAAGCATGGAGGTGATCCTTCAGGCTGGAAGTCTCCTCAGTGGTCTCCAGAAGATGCCGTCAGCTTTATGGATTCGCAGGAAATTGCAACAAGCATCGTTTCGCTCACAGCGCCGGGCATTGAAGGCTGGGTGAGCGAGGAGCGGGCGGACGTGGCTCGCCGTGTGAACGATTATGGAGCGGACCTTACACGGCAGCTCCCTGATCGCTTCGGCTGTTTCGCGACACTGGCCCTTCCTGATGTGGATGCGGCATTAGCAGAGATCGCCCGTGCCTTTGATGAGCTGGGGGCGGATGGTGTCATCCTGCATAGCAACTTCGATGGTATCTACCTGGGGCATCCCTCATTGAAACCTGTGTGGAAAGAGCTTGACAGGCGGGCGGCAGTTGTCTATATCCATCCCACAACGCCCAAAGTTTCGGTTTTACCGGGAGTGCCGGGACCAATCGAAGATTATCCGGCGGATACCACAAGGGCTGCCGTTGACTTGATCGCATCGGGCTACATGACACGTTATAAATCAATGAAAGTCATCCTGTCCCATGCAGGCGGCTTTTTGCCCTATGCGGCAGCGCGGTTTGCAGAACTTCTCCATGCCGCGGTCGCGCCTGAACGCTCCGTCAGCGATCTGCTTTCAGAAATGAAGGAGTTCTACTTCGATACGGCCCTGGCTGCGCCGACCAGACTGCCCAGTCTTCTTGCTTTTGCGGTTCCCGGCCATGTCCTGTTTGGCACTGATTATCCCTACGCTCCCGTTTCCGTTGTCAAATCGTTTACCGAAAGCTTAGATGCTTACGACAACTTCGACCGAGATCAGCTCGCGGACATCAATGGTGCAGGACGCGCCTTATTTCCTCGGCTCTTAGGGTTTGGGGCTTAAAGAAGATGTGGTGATAGTTCTGAAGAGGCCCTCACAAAACCTCACCCCGCCTGGTTTGATGCACAAAATCATGCCTTCTGTTTCGGATATGCTCATGGAGACGGGCAAGAACCTTATTGGCTTTTTCTCGCGAGTTGTTCCGCTTCTTCCTTTCTTGCTTCTTCCTGCCTGGTAAGAATACTCAATCGGTACGCAGGCTGTGCAATGCAATGCTGACCAACGTGCGGACACCTGTTGTCAGGGCCGCATCCGGGAAGTCAAAGGTCGGTGCATGCAGAGGCGTTGGATTGCCCAGACCGACGCGCAGCAGTGCCCCTGGCGCATACCGCAAGTAATGGGCAAAATCTTCCGCTCCCATCGAAGCCTGCGGCAGCGTGATGACGTTCTCAGG
>CAXSFX010000264.1:0-2794 GCA_964236655.1 uncultured Acidobacteriaceae bacterium
GCGTGCCCGAAGCAGGTCACATCTTTGTTGCAGGTAACGTCAAGAAGCCGGGGAGCTTTGCCATGCAGGATAATGCGGACACTACAGTGGTAAAGGCACTTGCGCTTAGCGAGGGGCTGCAGGCCTATAGCGCCAAGCTTGCCTACATCTATCGCGAGCAGGGTACCGGCAAGGCGCGTCAAGAAATTACTGTGCCGCTCAAAGAGATCATGGCCCGCAAGGCACCTGATGTTGTGCTTGAGCCTGACGATATTCTATACGTGCCTGAAAACGGGAGTGAACGGATGACCGCAAAAGTACTCGCCGGTTTGGCCGGCTTCGGTACTCAGGCTGGTGCCGGCTTGCTGATCTACCACTAAAAAGACCTCTTGCTTTCTTGCTTGTGGTCTTGTTTATGGATCGACTACACTTTCCATTTTTTTGAGCGCGGCCCCTCTCTACTTCCGCGTTCCTGCCGATATATAGAAGAGCTAACGTTCACACGAGGGTCTCAATGCCGTCTGTCTACAACAATAAGCCGAAGATTTTACCCGCCGGAAGCAACAATCAGTTGTCGAATTACACCTCTGCGCCGCAAGGGCAGGGCCAAGAGCCTGAAGAGCTACTGCCCATGCACCACTACCTGTGGCTGCTGCGCCGCGCCTGGTGGAAGATTGCCGTTGCCGTTCTTGCGGTAACAGTATTGACCGGCATCGGCTGCTTTGTCATCACGCCGGTCTATGAAGCTACTGCTCGCATCACGGTCGATAATAAAGTGCCTTCCTCCGCCATCGGGCAGGAGGCTGCTGCACAAAGCACAAGCGACGTTGAAGAATTCCTCACCACAGAAATGGACCTGATTCAATCTGATGCGGTGCTGCGGCCCGTAGCCGAAGAGTTCCATTTGTTGCCGAAAGACAAGACTGGCCGACAGGAACTGCCGACCAGCTCGGTAACGCTCAAAAACCTGACCGTGACCCACCCGGCCAGCAGCTTGCTGCTTAAAATCACATACCGCTCGCACAATGCGCAGCAGGCGGCAGATGTAGCCAATGCGGTGGCGCACTCCTACATCGACGAGCTGACCGAAACGCGCGTGCGCAACTCGATGAACATGGGCGGCTTTATGGTGAAGCAGCTTGATAGCTTGAAAGACCAGATGAATACGAGCGCCGCTGCCCTAGCCGAGTACCAGCGCAAACTGGGCGTCATTGATCCGGAACAGCAGACCAGCATCCTTGCCTCGCGTGTCGCGCAGCTCAACACCGAGTACACCGAAGCCGAGAACGACCGCATTCGCAAGCAAACCGCGTACCAGGGCGTCCAGACGGGCAATCCCGCAGCCATCGAGATCTCAACACAGGCTGAGCAGCTGAGCCGGCTGCAGGAAAAGGTTGGCGTAGCCGAGCAGAAGATGGCCGAGATCAAAACACATTACGGCCCCAACTATGCACCCTATAAGGAAGCAGCCAACGAGCTGACTGAAGTCACACGCGAGTACAACGCCGCGCGCTCCGAAGTAGGCCGCCGCATCCAGACCGACTACTCACAATCTGCCAGCCATGAAAAACTGCTGCGCGATGCGCTGAACGAGGCCAAGGGCGAGGCCGACAAGCTGAGCCTCAGCTCTGTTCAATATAGCCAGCTAAAGCGCGATGCAGACGCAAACAAAACTCTTTATAACGAGTTGTTCCGCAAAATCAAGGAAGCCGGCATCAACTCCGGGTTTGAGAATAGCGCCATCCGCATTGCCGATGAGGCGCGACCGGAGATTTCGCCGGTGTTCCCAAAGAAGAGCATCTTCATCTTTCTGGGATTTTTCCTGTCCAGCGTGGTGTCTGTTGCCGCCGTGTTGATCGCTGACTTGCTCGACAAGAGTGTGCGCGATCCGGACCAGGCTCGCCGCAAGCTGAACATCGAGGTGCTGGGTGTGCTGCCGGACGTGCATCAACTGAAACCGGCCGGTCGTCAATTGATGCTTGAAGGTGGAGATGGCGTAATTTCCAATCGCAAGATGGACCCGATGGACTGGAGCCGTTCGCAGGATGCCTATACTGAGGCTATCCGTACCATGCGGTCGCTAGTACTGATGGAGCGCACACGCGAGCCGTTGCGCTCACTGCTGGTGACTAGCGCCCTAGCCGGGGAAGGCAAAAGCACCTGCACTGCGCACCTGGCTATTGCACATGCTTTGCAAGGTCGCAAAACGCTACTTATTGATGCTGACCTGCGCCGACCTTCGCAGCATAACCACTTCTCGCTCGGAAATCAGGCCGGCCTTTCAGAAATCATCCTGGAGTCGCGCAGCATCAGTGATGTGCGCCATGAGATCCACGGTATTGACAACCTATACGTAGTCACCGCGGGACACCTGTTCCAAAAGGCTTCGCACCTGGTAGGTACACGGATGCCGAACCTGCTGAAGGAAGCAGTCAAGGACTATGACCTGGTTGTTATCGACGCGCCGCCGATGCTTGGCCTGGCTGAGCCGATTCAAATTGCTTGCGCCGCAGACGGAGTCATCTTGATTACCCATGCCGGTCAGACCAACCAGGAGGCAGTGGCTGCAGCACTCGGCACTCTGAACCGTCTGGATGTAAATGTATTAGGCCTGGTGCTGAATAAGGTACGCCGAGAAATGAGTTCTACCTACCAGCATTACGGCGTGTATGCCCAATATAACGACGAACATGCCTTGAGTGCGAGCTAATGTTGATACCGGAAGGAACCAACATCATGCCGAATGTTAACGAGAGCACGAGCGTTCCTAGGGGCACCAATGCGGAGTATGCAATCAATGCGCGCTTTCTTATCC
>CAXSFX010000265.1:0-2651 GCA_964236655.1 uncultured Acidobacteriaceae bacterium
CGGCTTTCACGCCGGTACTTTGAGGATTGCTTTCTCGCGCAAAAGACCAGGCTTGCTCCCTATAGCAACCCCCGGATGGTGTCCCTCCTGAAACCGGGTGTGCTGCCAGGCATGGAAACACAGTAGACACAGACCGACTGCACGACCGGCAGCCGTTTTATGGAGAGTATTTTCTAAAAGAGACCGCAGAACAACCGCGAGCCGCGCAAGCGGTTTAGCCTTCCATAAGGAGCCTGTCATGCGCTGGACGCGAGGGCGCATCGCCCTTTTGATTACCGCCCTCATCATCGTCTGCGCTGCCGCAGCCCTGCTATGGCGCAAAAACACCGCCCCGCTCGCCGCCCGCATCTTGCCGGAGTCGCAGGCAATCCTGTACTTCAACCTCGGTCCGCTCCGCGCCGCCACCCACTTCAATCGCAAGCCCGTACAGCATGACGCAAGCTACCAGCACTTTATCGACGCCACGGGCATCGACTTTGAGCGCGATCTGGACGAAGCCGCCTTCGCGCTCGATGCCCTGCCCGACCCAACCGGGCCTAACGCCGGCCTGGCGTTCTCTGAGGTATTCGCCGGCCATTTTGACCCGCAGCGCCTCGCACGCTATCTCACCGGCATTGCCTCCTCTACCGAAACCTACGACAGCCGCACGGTCTACAACATCCCCAGCGACAATCGCACCGTCCGCGTCGCCTTGCTGCCTCACGGCATGGTCGCCGTCAGCAACACACCTACCGCTGAGCAGATCCACTCCATGCTCGACCGCGATCGCACGGCATGGCTGCCCGGCACCGGTCAACCCACCCTGCTCACGGAACACTACCGCGACCTGCCCATACTTTCGCTTGCCTGGGGGCTGGGCCAGCTCGGCCTGCCCTTTGGCGATCACGGTGAATTTCGTATCCTGGGCTTGACGCTGCCCCTGCGCCTCAACGCCGTCTTTGTGGCATCTCTGCGATGGACCGGGGTTCTGCGACTGCGCATCGAGGAAATCACACCGAATGAGGCAGCGGCCCACGCCTCCACCACTGCGCTCTCCGGATTGCTCAGCCTTGGACGCCTGGCCGAAAACAACCTGCCCGCATCCGTCACAAACGCAGACGCGCAAGCACTGCTAAACTCCACCACCGTGGTCCAGTACAACGACCGTGCCGTACTCAGCGCGACCCTACCGGAGCCGCTGCTACAGGCCCTCTTTCGCACACCCGGCACAGGTGGGCACTAAATTGAAATCAGCATGAGCGTGATGTAACAGGACCGGGTCATCCTGAGCGAAGCTTCCGCAGGAAGCGTAGTTGAAGGATCTGCTCTTACCCTGCTTCTTACGCTATCCCTGCTTTGCTTTCAATCGTTATGCCCCATAGAAAAGGCCACCCGCATAGGTGGCCTTTCAGCAAAAAGCTGTCACTACTGACCCTTTCGCCCTCCAGCGAGCGCATTCGACGCCAACATTTGCTCTTCCTGTTCTTCCATCGACTGCTTCAGGTACTTGTGCGGATTCACCGGCTGGTCATTGACACGTACCTCGTAGTGCAAGTGCGGTCCGGTGCTGCGGCCTGCGGAGCCGATATAGCCGATGACCTCACCCTGCTTTACAGACTGCCCCGCAACCATGGCAAATGCAGAAAGATGACCGTAGCGCGTCGTGATGCCGCCGCCATGATCGATCACCATTTCACGCCCGTAGCCGCTTGCCGGGCCTGCCTTGGCGATCACGCCGTCGGCCGGCGCATGAATCGGCGTCCCGTAAGCGGCCGCAATGTCAAGCCCGGCATGGAATGCGCCTTCCCCATTGAATGGATCGAGCCGCTCACCGAAGGAACTGGTAAGCCTACCTGTCACCGGCCAGATGGAGGGCGTCATCGCAGTACTTAGTACAGCATCAGAAACCTGCGGCGCAAACGAGTGCGGCTGAAAGCGATATTGCGGCTCAAAATGGCCCGAGGCTGCCACCGTACGCAACTCGGCAAACTGGTCAAGGGACTTGGCATATGCCAGCTGGCTAAAACCATTGGAACTGTCAGGCGAACTGTCCGCCAGCACCGGTGTGGCAGCGGTAATAACCGCCCGCGAGCTGCGGGTGTGCATCCCGTACAGCGCAGATACTTGGCCGGCAAGCGACCCAAGCGAAGCAGCCTGTACGTCCTTCTGCTGCGCCTGCACTTCCAGGTTGGCATAATCCTTGCGCAAGGCTTCACGCTGCGACCTGACCTGGTTGAAGCTTGCTGTCTTCAGCAGCATACGGCTGTATGACCCAGCCATGCCTGCCACTGTAAACGCACCTACCAGTGCAGCAGCCAGAAAGATATAGGCATAGTGCAAGGGAACAGGCACCTTGCGTAGCCGTCCGTCAGCCTCACGCGCCACAAAAATGATGTAAAAACGCTTATTCAACAGTGTCTCGACCTCGTATGCTCTGGCAGACGTACGTGCCTGAAGCTGCTTGTTTGCCAAATATCTTTCTGGCCTATAGAAACGCTACCAGCCGTATATAGCTTGGTCAATGCGTTCTTGAGGAAGTTTTTACTCACTTATAGCCCATTTTGGCACTGGAACCGAATTAGGAAACATGGGGCAACCTTTCCTTCATCGGGCAAGAGCAACTGCGAGCCCGCGTAAACTGAGGGGGTATGCAGACGCCTCCCCGCCCCTCG
>CAXSFX010000266.1:0-2634 GCA_964236655.1 uncultured Acidobacteriaceae bacterium
TCGTCGCGTACCTGCCAATGCCGCATGATGTTAAGAAAAGTGCGCATGGCAACCGGAGAAAGCTGCCGCCGCTGGTCGGGATCGCCGAGATTGGGAAACTCCGGCGGTATGTACAGGCTGGCTGGGTACACTGCCTGCCGGGATGCTAAGGGAAACTTGGACACGCTTACCTGTTCCTCGTACCGTTCAGTCTCCATATTTGGAGCCATACCCAGCTTAACGGAAAAAACCTTTTATGGGAGAGCACTATAGTATCCTGCTCCATTGTTACCTGGCCTGTGTTGGAGAGGGAAGGTTTCACTTTTGTACTGGCGGTCATTGGTGTATCAATCCTGCTCTATTGACTTTTATTGAGACAAGCGGCCAGCTGGTTAGCTTCGGCTAGATGCATGATGGTGGAAGGTGCAGGGACTTAACAGTCGGACTTGAAATTTTAAATATGAGCTTTCATTCTTTCATTTACGTTATGGCTGACTGCCCCCAACCGACGCACTGATAGCGACCTCTCGGCTACAAAGACCGGCGTCGGTACGGCGATTCAAGCAGGGAACAGGCGGGAGCAAAACTTGTTGGCGCGAAACAATCCTTGATGACCTGACACCTGCCTATTCATAGGTTCCTCGAAAACCCATGCCGATCGCGTAGCAGGTGACAGTTGTCACCTCTTTTTGCTGACGCTTGCCACTGTTTCCAAGCGGCGGAAGTAGGCACACTCTTTCCATGCGCTACCCGGTTTGCTGCCGGGCTGCAAGGAGGGAACCATGCCGGTCGCCGGTAACAGCATCGCCGAAAACAGCATTCAGGTGGAACAGGTAGAGCCTGTTGTATATGGAAAACGCCATCTAAACTCCATGGAACAGCCGCCCGTAGCCGTACTTCGTTGTGTCACGAAACAGTATCCCCAGGCAAGCGGCAAAGCGTTGGATGCGCTTTCATTCGCGCTCTACCCGGGCGAGATTGTCGCGCTGCTGGGGCCGAACGGAGCAGGCAAGACCACTGCCATCCGCGTGTTGCTGGGGTTGACGGCAGAGACCGGCGGCACCTCCGAGCTGTTCGGGCAAAGTCCGCGCAGCCGTCAGGCGCGCATGCGGGTAGGTGCCATGCTGCAGGTGGGCCGCATGCCGGAGTCGCTGCGGGTGTGCGAGCATATCGAGTTGTTTCGGGGCTACTATCCCCGGCCCATGCCTATGGAAGAGTTGCTGCGGGTCGCGGGTCTTGCGGCGGTCCGCAACAAGCTGTTCGGCGAACTCTCAGGAGGGCAAAAGCAGCGAGTGCTGTTTGCGATTGCGCTGGCTGGGGACCCGGATTTGCTATTTCTGGATGAGCCGACAGTGGGCATGGACATTGAAGCGCGCCGCGCTCTATGGGCAGAAATCCGCGCACTCGCAGCGCGCGGCAAAACGGTGCTGTTGACCACGCACTACCTCGAAGAAGCTGAGGCCCTGGCATCGCGCATCCTGCTGCTGAAAGAGGGCCGGCTACTGGCTGAGGGCACCCCGGCCGAGCTGCGCAGCAAGGCTGGGGCATCGCGCATCCGCTGCCGTACGGTGCTCACGCAGTCTGAGTTGCTTGCACTGGCCGGTGTGAAAAGCGCCATCAAGAAAAACGATGACTGGACGATTACCACCGACAGGCCGGAGCAAGTGTTGCGCACGCTCTTTGCCCGCGATGCGACGCTTGCCGAGCTTGAAGTGACCGCAATGCCGTTTGAGGAAGCCTTCCTGTCGCTCACCGGCGATGCATCCGCACGCTGACCGCAGTCCATAACCAGCAATCAGTAAAGGAGCCGTATGGCCACCGGCCTTGCACCCGTCACAGCACTCTCCCTGCACAACCCGCACGGCGTCTACCTGCGCGAAATTGGAGCCGAGCTCACCAAGCTACGCCGCAACCGCGCGTACTCACTTTCCGTCATTGGGTTCCCCGTTGTTTTCTACCTCATGTTCGGGTCACTGGGCGGTCGAGGCAGCGCGGAGGCGCATGCCTACGCTCGCTACCTGCTGGCCGGCTACAGCTGCTTCGGCGCAATGGGTGCGGCGTTATTCGGCATCGGCAACGGACTGGCGTACGAACGCGGGCACGGCTGGCTGGAACTGAAGCGAGCAAGTCCCATGCCGCCCATGGCGTACCTGCTGGCAAAGCTGGCGGCGAGCCTGGTGTTCTCGCTCGCTATCTGCCTGCTGCTCAGTATGCTGGGGCCGTTGATCGCTGGCCATCCTGTTGCCACACCTTTTGAAATCGTCAAGCTGCTCGGAGTGGTGGCTGTCGGTACAGTTCCATTCGCAAGCCTGGGTCTGCTATTTGGACTTATGGTTCCGCCCAATGCGGTAACGGGATTGGTGAACATGGTCTATCTGCCGCTGTCGTTCTGCGGCGGCTTGTGGATGCCGATGGAAAACCTGCCGCAATGGTTGCAGAGTGTGGCCCATTACCTGCCGTCCTACTGGTTTTCCCGATTGGCCCTGCATGCGCTGGGTTATGCCACGCCATCGCCAGTGCTGGCGTATGCTGTGCTGGCAGGCTATACAGCCGTGCTGCTGGCATTTAGCGCGCGGGTATGGGCTGTGAGTGAGGCGAAGGCATGAGTATCACTGCTTTTGAAATTTGGGCCGACAGGAAACGCAGCTTCGGTGC
>CAXSFX010000267.1:0-2403 GCA_964236655.1 uncultured Acidobacteriaceae bacterium
AATTTGCATACAGAACAAATTCTTGTAGAAAATCGCACATGATTCTTAAACGACCTTCAGTATTTACAGTTTATGAGCGCGACCACATCAGCGAGCGCATACTGGAAGTCGCTCGTTCTGAGCGTCAGATTGTTGCGGGTGCGGTGGTCGGTTCTCTAGCCGGAGATAAAGGTGATCGTTGGTCGGATCTTGATTTAAGTTTTGCGATTACTCCGGAAACTCAGATGCTTGATGTACTGGATCGGCTTACAGCACCCTTGGTAGTTGAATTTGGAGCGATGCACTTATTCGATCTGCCGAGCGGTCCCACACTGTTTCGGGTTTTGCTGCTACAAGGTTGTCTTCAAGTGGATCTTTCTGTTACGCCCGCGCTCTACTTTGGGGCGGACGGCCCTAACTTCAAACTGCTGTTTGGAAGTTCTGCAGATAAGTCGCCTGCACAGCTTCCACCTGCCGGGCACTTGATTGGGTATGCTGTGCATCATGCAGTCCGGGCTCGCTTTTGCATTGAGCGCAGCCGTTGGTGGCAGGCAGAGTACTGGATCAGTGCAGCACGTGATTCCACCCTTGGCCTTGCTTGTTTGAGAAGCAACCTTCCTTCCCTCTACGGGAGAGGTTTCGATCAGCTTTCGGCTGACATCCAGGCGCAAGCCGCGGACGCTCTAGTCAGGTCGTTGGATCGCGCCGAGCTACTACGAGCTTTGTCGTCTGCCATCCATAACCTGCTAATCGAGGTTCGGCACGTATCAGATGATCCACTACAGCTTGAAGCTCAGCTGCATTTGCTGACGCTGCCTTGGGATGAATGAGAACAAAGACGACCGGCAGGGAGGCTGATCTGGATACCTATGTCAGACATGGGCTCGAAGTAGGGGAAACGGTCTATGTTCTCTAAAAAATTGACTTGACGTTCAAAGCAGGGATAGCTCAACCCTGCTAGCGTCCTTATGAACCTGCGCGAGCCTTTATTTCTAACCTATCGCCGCAGCCGCCAAGTATGACGCAAGAAAGGACCTCCCATGCCTCTCAGCCGCACCCTCGCAGCTGCCATTTCTTCTCTAACTTTCTCTGCTTGCACCCTTGCCCAGGTTCCCGGCCCCCCGGCCCCCGGCCCCGGCAATACTCGCGCTGCCGCCATCGCGGCCAATTCACCCCTGGTCCAGTCTGCCTACACCTTCATCCAAGCCCAGATCGGACGCCTGGCCGACCCAAACCTTCGCGCCCAGACGCAGGATGCCATCCTCAATGCAAACACCTGCGTTCTACACCGGGCCAACCTGAAGCCTGCTGATCAGCAAGCCATTGTGGCGCAGCTGCTCGCCCAGGGTCTGCTCAACCGGGCTGACGATGCCACGTTTCCCGGAGGCCTTCTTGCCGGTGTATTTCCGCCGGTGGCCAGTGACGGTACTGCTTGCCCGCACCTGCCGCAGCCTTTTACCGCCGCACCGGGTTCCGGTAATGGTTCGCACCACTCCTATCCCGGCGGCTTAGCCGTACATGAAAGCAACAATGAAGTTGCGGACATCAATCTGGCTTCCGAGTACCGAAATGTCTACGGCCAGTTTCCTCCCGGTGGTCTCCCGATGGTTGACGCCCAGGCCATTGCCGCGCCCCAACCTCAGCAGGTAGCCGCTTACGGGCCTTTTCTTGATGGCGACCTGATCGTCGGCGCTCCCCTGTGGCACGATTGGGCCAAGACCATCGTCTTCCAGTGGAATGCGAACGGCACTATTTTCCCTGAGCTCAGTATCGGCGGCTCCGGTGCAGGTCTTGACAACTATGGACAGGCCGGCGATGCGCGTACCGGTGGACATCACATCCTGTCCATCGCAGAAGCCATGAAACGCGGATTTTTGCCTGCCTTCATCATCACCCAGGCTTCAGCTCACTCCGCACCTACCCTGGGCAATGAGTACAAAGTCGTCAACTGGATTCGTGCCGCGGCCATCGTTGCCCAGCAGGATCCCATTGCTCGCGGTTATCTTATGCGTGACACGCACGGCAACCTGCGTCTGCCCCCACTGCGTGAAACGAACCAGGTTGACCTCGTTGCTGCCGGACAAACCAACATTCTTACCGAGTACCAGCTGCACAATCTTTCGGACGCCGATTTCACACAATCCATTCCAGCCATTGCCTCTGTCCAGGTGATCCTTGCGCAGCTCGCGCCCTCCTTCGGCTTCAACCCGGCCGATGTAGCTACCTATAACAACAACTTCCGCAACGTCGTCCTTGCCAACTTCAGCGCTGAGCGGCTATATGCGGTGTATACGGCAGACGGTCTTGACGGTGTTCGCTTTGAGGTACAGCTGCTGCGTAATCGAGGCGCGCTATAGATCTAATAAGGGAGCGCCCCGCTCCCTTAAACCTCGCCCGGTTCTAAGATGGTATGTCGGATGATTG
>CAXSFX010000268.1:0-2332 GCA_964236655.1 uncultured Acidobacteriaceae bacterium
GTGCGGCAGCATGCTGCGCTCGCTTGGTGTGAAAAAAGGTGAACGCGTTGCAATCTACATGGGCATGTCGCTTGAGGTAGCCATTGCAATGCTGGCCTGTACCCGCATCGGCGCTGTGCATTCTGTGATCTTCGGCGGGTTTGCTCCGCAGGCTATTGCCGATCGCATTACCGATGCCGACTGCCAAGTGGTGCTGACGCAGGATGCGACCTATCGTAGAGGGGTCCAGATCAAGCTGAAAACCGGCGTGGATGAGGCGCTGAAAAGCTGTGCGAACGTGCGCCACGTTGTAGTGTATGCCCGTACCGGCGCGGAAGTGCCCATGCAGGCAGGGCGCGATCTATGGTGGCACGAGGCCATGGCCGGTGCCGACCCGCACTGCGAGCCTGAGCAGCTGGACGCCGAAGACCCGCTATTCATCCTGTACACCAGCGGCACCACGGGCAAGCCCAAGGGCCTGGTGCACACTAACGGCGGCTACGCGGTACAGACATATCTGACTACCAAGCTGGTCTTCGACCTGCACGCTGACGATGTTTTCTGGTGTACAGCAGATGTCGGCTGGATCACCGGCCATTCCTATGTTCTTTATGGGGCGCTGCAAAACGGAGTGACCACGCTGTTGTACGAGGGTGCGCCCGACTCGCCGAACGCGGGCCGCTTTTGGCAGGTGATCGACCGCCACCGGGTGACTGTCTTCTACACTGCCCCTACTGCGATTCGCGCGTTTATGAAATGGGGAGTTCAGTACCCGCGCGCGGCCAAGCTGGATTCGCTGCGGGTGCTCGGCACGGTCGGCGAGCCGATCAACCCGGAAGTCTGGATGTGGTATCACAACGAGATTGGACGTGGCCGCTGCCCCATTACTGACACCTGGTGGCAGACCGAAACCGGCGCGCATATGCTGACGCCGCTTCCTGGAGCCATTGCGACCAAACCCGGCTCGGCGACCGTGCCGTTTTTTGGAATCGTGCCTGAGATCGTTACAAAAGCGGGTGCACCGGTGCCGGTGGGGCATGGCGGTTTGCTGGTCATCTGCAAGCCCTGGCCCTCCATGGCGCGTACCATCTGGGGCGATCACGAGCGATACCGCGAGACCTACTGGAGCCAGATTCCGGGCGCGTATGTTTCAGGTGACGGCGCACGCATCGATGAGGATGGCTACTACTGGCTGATGGGACGCGTGGACGACGTAATCAATGTAAGCGGGCACCGGCTGGGAACCATGGAGATTGAGTCCGCGCTGGTGGCACACGCCAAGGTTTCAGAGGCCGCAGTCGTGGGAAAAACGCACGAGCTGAAAGGTCAGGCCATCTCGGTGTTTGTCACACTGGAAGGAAGTCAAAAGCCATCGCCCGCGCTGCGCGACGAGCTACGCGCCTGGGTTGCGAAGGAGATCGGCTCGTTTGCGCGGCCCGATGACGTGCGTTTTGTGGAGCAGCTGCCCAAGACGCGCTCGGGCAAGATCATGCGCAGGCTGCTGCGCGAGCTAGCCGAAAACGGCGAGATCAAGGGCGACACCACCACGCTTGAAGACTTCGCCGGGCCGGCGAAGATGCACGAAGAGGAAGAGTAGGCAATGGCAGACAGCAATCAACTGCGCGTTCCGGACGAAGCTCGCAATGACCGAAAATCCTTTGAGCTGCTGCGTGTCTGGATTGCAAATGGAGAGCAGCACATCAGCCTGCGGGCCGGTGTGTGGAGCGAGCCGGAGGCATGGGGCATGATGCTCGCCGACCTTGCCGGGCACATTGCAAACTCGCTGGAGCAGGGTGCCGGTCTGGATCGAGAGGAAGCGATGGAGCGCATCCGGGAAGGTTTTGAAGCAGAGTTTGAAGCACCTACGGATGAGATTTCCGGGGAGATTGTTGAATGAGGTTTCATATGGCAATGTGCTCCCCTTATGACTTCCTTGGAATGCGCATGAATCACCATCGGCACCTTGCTGTTTTAAGGGTGACGATCCTGGATCGGGCGAGCTGACGCAAGCGAGACCAACGCCCATAGTTTTCGCGGCAGGTGTCCTGCTATGGGCTGCCGGGCTACTACCGGCAGCTCACTCGTTCGCGCTTCCCATGCGTCTCGCCGGTTTACTAATCACTACTTTCTGGGTTTTTCGCAGACGTTCGCTCACGCCCTGGATTTTCTGGAGCATGCTTGCAGGCGTTGAGTATGGGCTGGACCTGCCGCAAGCCGCACTCGCCTCGCGTGTCTTCTCCGACATCTTTCTACGACTCATCAAGTGCATTGTTGCGCCGCTCATCTTCGGCACGCTGGTTACAGGTATAGCCGGGCACAGCAACAGCGAGAAGGGAAGCGGTGTCGCCAGGCT
>CAXSFX010000269.1:0-2313 GCA_964236655.1 uncultured Acidobacteriaceae bacterium
TTATTTGATTCGCTCTCCGTGCGTGAAAACGTGGCATTCCCATTGCGTGAAAACCAGAAGCTCGCAGAAGACCAGATTCAGGTGATTGTGAGCGGGCTTTTGGAGATGGTTGGCGTGGGTACGTCTGCGGATGAGCTGCCGTCGTCGCTTTCAACCGGCATGAAGCGCTCGGTCGCTATCGCACGTGCCTTGGCTGCACAGCCTGAAGCGATCCTGTATGACGAGCCAACCACTATGGTGGACCCGCTCATCGCGCGGCTCATGGGCGACCTGATTCAGAAGCTTAAGTACCAGCTCAAGCTCACCAGCATCGTGGTAACGCATGACATGCGCTTTGCGCAGCGGCTTGCCGACCGGGTGCTGTTTCTGCATGAGGGTAAGGCGCGCTTCTTCGGCACACTCGATGAAATGCGGGCTACAGACGATGAAATTCTTAGACAGTTTTTGGACCAGGACGAGCTGATACTGCCGGGGCAGGATTCTAAAAGCAAACAAGCCCAGCCGCGTTGATACACTAGGCAGGTGAAGATTGCGCTAGCCCAGATCAACCCCACGGTCGGCGATTTCTCAGGCAATCTTGCCGCCATTTTGCATTTTGCCGCTCGTGCCTCACAGGCTGGTGCAGACCTCGTAGTATTTCCCGAGCTGTGCATCTGCGGCTACCCACCTGCCGACCTGCTGGAGAAGCCCGCGTTCGTGGAGCGCGCGCAGCAAGTACTGCAAGAGCTTGCGGAGCGCACTGCGTCGCTTGGTCTGGCTGTGTTGTGCGGATTCCCATCACCTGCGCCGCGTGAGACCGGCAAACACGTTCGCAACTCGGCCGCCCTGCTTGAAGGCGGGCGCGTGGCTTTTGTGCAGAGCAAGCGCCTGCTGCCTTTTTACGATGTGTTTGACGAACAGCGTTACTTTGCCCCGGCACCCTCGCAAGCTGTATGGGAAGTCGCAGGCGAGCTGGTGGCCATCACTATCTGCGAAGACGCCTGGAACGATAAAAGCTTTTGGGAGACGCGTCGGTACCAGGTGGACCCGGTCGAGGAACTGATGCGTCCGCAGGCCGATGGGCGCACCCCGTCTGTCATTCTGAACATTTCAGCCTCGCCGTTCTGGCGCGGCAAGCGTGCCGTGCGCGAGTCCATGCTGGCCTCCATTGCACGGCGATACGCAAAACCTGTCGTGTTGGTGAACCAGGTCGGCGGCAATGACAGCCTGCTGTTTGACGGCACCAGTCTGGCGCTCAATGCTGATGGCGAAGTCGCCGCCCGCGCCTGCTCGTGCGAGGAAGACATGGTCTGCTTTGACACGCAGACGCAAACCGGCGATATCCGGCCTGACTCCGGGAATGAGGAAGACGACGAAGACAGCCTTATCTGCCGGGTGCTTGCCATGGGCATTCGGGATTACGTGCACAAGTGCGGCTTCAAGCAGGCATTGATCGGGCTGAGCGGCGGCATTGACTCGGCGCTGGTGGCCGCGCTTGCCGTGGACGCGCTCGGTGCGGCCAATGTGATCGGCATCGGCATGCCGAGCGAGTATTCCTCCGCAGGCTCGATTGAAGACAGCAGGGAACTTGCCGGTAACCTCGGCATCCGGTTTGAGCTGTTGCCGATCGCGCCGATGTTTACGCAGTTCAACGCCACGCTGGCACCGGTTTTCAAGGGCAGCGCCAGCGACCTGACAGAAGAAAACCTGCAATCGCGCATCCGCGGCACGCTGCTCATGGCGCTCAGCAACAAGTGGAACGCGCTGGTACTTACCACCGGCAACAAGAGCGAGATGGCAACCGGCTACTGCACGCTCTACGGCGACATGGTGGGTGCGCTCGCTGTGATCGGCGACGTGATGAAGACCGAAGTGTATCGGTTGTGCCGCCGGTTGAATGCGGAGCATGAGCGGCATAGGCGCGCCTGTATCCCGGAGGCGATCCTGTCGAAAGCACCCTCAGCCGAACTGCGGCCCGGACAGCTTGATTCTGACTCATTACCCGACTATGCTCACCTGGACCCGGTTCTGACGGCTTACATCGAGCGCTACGAAACCGCAGCAGAAATCGCCGCGCAAACCCATCTGGATCAGGACGAAGTTGCGCGCGTGCTAAAGCTGGTAGAGCGCAGTGAGTACAAGCGCCAGCAGGCTGCGCCTGTGCTCAAAGTGTCATCAAAGGCATTCGGCATGGGACGGCGGTTTCCCATCGCGGCACGGGCGCAGGTTTGACAGCCCTGATGTGTAGAGATGGTCATCTAAAATTGAACAAATAATTAAAATTCAATTGTTTACGTGTTTCTTGCTGCGGGTGTATCGTTTCCGCGAGGTGAC
>CAXSFX010000270.1:0-2298 GCA_964236655.1 uncultured Acidobacteriaceae bacterium
GATGCGCAAGCCCACGAGGATTTTGGGCAGGGCCGCCGGGAAGATTACACGCCGGAGCAAGGCCGGAGCGGAGAGGCCGAAGTTACGCCCGGCTTGCCGGTAGACTGCCGGAACTGTTGCGACGGCGTCGATGCTGGTGACGAGAACGGGAAAGAACGCGCCGATGAAGATCAGGACGGTGGCTGCACGGTCGCCGATGCCGACCAGCAGGATGACAATGGGAATCCAGGCGAGGGGGCTGATAGGGCGCAGGAGCTGCATGAGCGGGTTGACGACTGCGTTTGCCTGCGGGTACCAACCGAGCATGAAGCCGAGCGGTACGCCGAGAGCAACGGCATAACTAAACCCTGTAAAAACCCTGCGCAGAGAGTCCGTGATGTCAGCCCAGAGCACGTGCTTGCCGGCAAGCTCGCGGAGGCCGCGTGCGACTTCGAGGGGGGAAGGGAAGGCTGTAGTGCCGGACCCATTTTCAGACAGGCGCACCGCAGCGAACCAGAAGGCCAGCGCGGCAAGCAGCGCAAGCACCGGCAAAAGCAGGCGTTCAATACGGCGGCTCATATGGAACGGCCCAGGCCGACCTGCTTCAGGATTCCGTCGCGCACGCGGAGATACTCGGGCGAACTGAAATCGCGGGGATGCGCGATAGGGACAGACACAACTGCCTGGATAGTGGCCGGGCGCGTACTCAGGATCACAATGCGGTCGGCAAGCTGCACGGCTTCGTCAATGTCGTGCGTGACAAAGAGAATGGTTTTGCGTTCAGCTTCCCATACATGGAGCAGCTCACGGCGCATGGTCATGCGCGTAATGGAATCAAGCGCACCGAAAGGCTCATCGAGCAGCAGCATGTGGGGGTTGACGGCGAGGGCCCGGGCCACCTCAAGCCGCTGTTTCATACCGCCCGAGAGCTCAGAAGGATACGTCTTCTCAAAACCTTCGAGACCCACGGCTTTGATGTAGTGCGCAATGCGGCGAGTTCGCTCCTCGCGCGGGAGCTTTGCAATGCCGAAACTGATGTTGCCTTCAACGGTGAGCCAGGGGAAGATGCCGCGTTCCTGGAAGACGAAAATGCGGCTTGGGTCGGGGCCGTGTACGGGCTTACCGCCTGCTTCGACAATCCCTTGTGACGGCTGGAGAAAGCCTGCAAGGATGTTGAGCAGGGTGGATTTACCGCAACCGGAAGGGCCGAGAATACAGATAAACTCGCCCGGCTGAACTTCAAGATTGACATTGCGCAGGACTTCCCGGCGCTCCTCGTCGCGGCTGTAGGTCATGCCTACACCGGTCGCGCGCAGGGCTGCTGTTACTGCCGCCGGTGCAACTACGTTAATTTGCACGATAGCTCCACCGGACCGACGGGAAGCGCTCAAGCGATCGCAGACCTGCATCGAGCGCAAGTCCGATGCAGCCGATTGCCACCATGCCGGCCACGACAAGATCGTACCGGTTGCCGGCATTGCGGGCATCGACGATAAGAAAGCCAAGGCCGGAATTGACGGCGATCATCTCTGCCGCGACCACGACAAGCCATGCAATGCCGAGCGTGAGGCGCAACCCGGCGATCAGCCTCGGTATCGATGCCGGGTACAGAACGCGCCGGAACAGTTGCGCGGTCGGTAAACCGAAGTTGCGGCCGCTTTGGACGTATACGGCGGGGATGCTGCGCACGGCGTCAATCGCGGTAACAAGCAGCGGAAAAAAGCTGCCTAGAAAGATCAGGAAGATAGAGGACAGATCGCCGACACCGAACCAGAGAATGGCAAGGGGAATCCAGGCGAGCGGCGAAATGGGTCGAAGAATCTGAATGATAGGGTTCAGGGCCATCTCCGCGCGGCTGTACCAACCGATGAACATGCCCAGCGGGATGGCTGTGACCACTGCAAGACCAAAGCCCCATGTGACGCGGAACAGTGAAGCCACGACATACTTGAGCAGCAGGCCGGTGCGGGCGAGCTCGACCAGTCCTTTGGCGACCGCCCAGGGCCCGGGCAGGAGTTGCCCCGGATGCCGAATGACAGCAAATTGCCATAGCGCTAGGATGAGGGCGAGCAAAGCAATGGGCGGTAGCCACTTGCCGACCTTCAGGTTCTTGTATGCATCCTGCAATGCCACCTCGACGCTGCATTTTCTCCCGGCGATGCATTGAGGGGCAAGGCTTGTTTTCAAGGGTTAGGCGGCCGGCACATCGCGTTCGGCAAAGACTACGATAAAGCGCGTTTGCCCGGAAGGTATTTTCGATCGGCTACAGGACGAACGTGTGCGCGAGACAATGGTAAGGAGATAGGTGCGGAGATACAG